>NZ_JBHSIV010000022.1:0-100907 GCF_042653685.1 Actinomycetospora atypica
CGGCGGCGGCCTCGCGGCGTGCCCGGGCGGGCGACACCGGGGCGGGCGACGGGGACCGGGGCGGCGCCGGGCGACCGCGCCGGGCGCGGCGCGAGGCGACCTTCTCCGTCGTCGACTCCGGGAGCACCGGGGGAGCGGCGGGCGCACCGGCCACCGTCGTGGGCGCCGCCGGGGCGTCCTCGGCCGCGAGGTCGACGTCGGCGGCCGGGTCCTGGTCGGCCCGTGGGTCGTCGGAGCGGCGCAGCGAGAGCCAGCCGAAGCGCGCGCCCAGGGCCGTCGAGACCAGGACGAGCAGGATGGTGAAGGAGGCCCGCCCGACGAGCGCCGCCCCCAGGTCCTCCACGCCGGTCGCGTCCACGAACAGGGCGAGCAGGATCCACGTGAGCAGGCCCGCGCCCGGCCCGGCGGCCAGGGACGCCTTCACCCACGTCCACTCCGGCGGGATGCGGTCGGCGATCACCTCGGCCCCGGCCCACACCAGGCCCACGAGCAGCAGCAGACCGAGCAGCAGCACGGTCCACAGCAGCGAGAGCGACACGTACCGCGACGACAGGGCGACGAAGACCGTCTGTCCCACGCCGTAGAGCAGCGTCATGATCAGAGCACGCAGCACCCAGGGTCGCACGTCGGCCACCGTACGGTGCGGCGCATCACTACCCTCGCCAGGGTGACCGTGAGCCGCCCGCGCCCGCATCCGGCCGGGATCCGTCGTCGGGAGGCCCTGCGGGTGCTGCTGCGCGGCGCGGGGCTCGACGCGCTGCTGGTGACCGACCTCGTCAACGTCCGCTACCTGTGCGGGTTCACCGGCTCCAACGCCGCCCTGCTGGTCCACGCCGGCGACGACGCCGCGGCCGAGGACCGCACGGTCCTCGCGACCGACGGCCGCTACCGCACCCAGGCCGGGGCCGAGGCGCCCGACCTGCCCCTGCTGGTCGAGCGGGCGTGCGGCCCGGCGCTGCTGGCGGCCGCGGCGGCGGGCCGGGTCGGGTTCGACAGCGCCCAGGTCACCGTCGACGGGCTCGACGTCCTCACCGCGGCGACCGACGGGAGCGGCGTCGAGCTCGCCCGCGCCGCGGGTCTCGTCGAGCGCCTGCGCGCGGTGAAGGACGCCGCCGAGATCGACGCGCTGCGCCTCGCGTGCGCCGCCGCCGACGCCGCGCTCGCCGGGGCGATCGCCGACGGCGTGCTCGCGCCGGGCCGCACCGAGCGCGACGTCGCCCGCGAGCTCGAGGACCGCATGGTCACCCACGGGGCGTCCGGGCCGAGCTTCGAGACCATCGTCGCGGCCGGGGGGAACTCGGCGATCCCGCACCACCACCCCTCCGACGCGCCGCTGGCCGCGGGCGACCTCGTGACGATGGACTTCGGGGCGCTGGTCGACGGCTACCACTCGGACATGACGCGCACCGTGCTCCTGGGCCCCGGCGCCGACTGGCAGCGCGAGCTCTACGCCCTGGTCGACGAGGCCGCGGCGGCCGGCCGCGCGGCCGTCGCGGCGGGCGTGCCGACCGCCGACGTCGACGCCGCCGCCCGGGCGGTCATCACCGACGCCGGCTTCGGCGAGCAGTTCGTGCACCCCGTCGGGCACGGGGTCGGACTGGTCATCCACGAGGCTCCGGCGATGTCCGCGACCGCGACCGCTACGCTGGAGACGGGCATGACGGTCACCGTCGAGCCGGGCGTGTACCTCCCCGGCCGGGGCGGTGTGCGGATCGAGGACACGGTGGTGGTCACCGGTTCCGGCGCCGACACGCTGACCGCGTCGACGCGGGATCTGCTGGTCCTGGGCTGACGGGTGCCCCGCAGACCACACCATCACGAGCGCAGGAGACGACGCGGCAGTGGCGACGACGAACGACCTGAAGAACGGCCTGGTGCTGAAGATCGACGGCAACCTCTGGGCCGTCACCGAGTTCCAGCACGTCAAGCCGGGCAAGGGCGGCGCCTTCGTCCGGACCACGCTGAAGAACGTCATGACCGGCAAGGTCGTCGACAAGACGTTCAACGCCGGCACGAAGGTCGAGACCGCGAGCGTCGACCGCCGCGACATGACCTTCCTCTACCGCGACGGCGACGACTTCATCTTCATGGACGCCAGCGACTACGAGCAGATCCCGGTGCCCGCGGCCACGGTGGGCGACTCGTCGCGGTTCCTCCTGGAGAACCAGGAGGTCCAGGTGTCCTTCAACGAGGGCGCACCGCTGTTCATCGAGCTGCCGGCCTCGGTCGAGCTGCAGATCACGCACACCGACCCCGGCCTGCAGGGCGACCGCTCCACCGGCGGCACCAAGCCCGCCACGGTGTCCACCGGCGCCGAGATCCAGGTCCCGCTGTTCCTCGAGACCGGCACCGTGGTCAAGGTCGACACCCGCGACGGTCGTTATCTCGGCCGCGTGTCGAGCTAGTGCCCTCGAAGCAGGTCCCGACCCGCAAGGGGTCCCGCTCCAAGGCCCGCAAGCGGGCCCTCGACATCCTCTTCGAGTCCGAGGCCCGGGCCGAGGACCCGCTCGACGTGCTGCGCCGCCGGGTCGCGGGCTCGGACGCGCCCCCGGTCTCGGACTTCGCGGCCACCCTCGTCGAGGGCGTCGTGGAACACCGCGACCACATCGACGGCTCGCTGGGCGAGCTGGCCCACGGCTGGTCGGTCGAGCGGATGGCGGCGGTCGACCGCGCGATCCTGCGGATCGGGGCCTTCGAGATCCTGTTCACCGACGACGTCGACGACGCCGTGGCCATCGACGAGGCGATCCTGCTCGCCCGCGAGCTCTCGACCGACGACTCGCCGCGCTTCGTCAACGGGGTGCTGGCCGCCCTGGCGTCGGGGGAGCGGGTGGCGGTCGCGGCCCCGGCGCGCGAGCGCGTCGACCTGCCGCCCGACGTGGAGCTCGCCCCGGACGAGATGCAGCCCGCCCCAAACGGGGCCGACACCCCGGAATGACGGAAGGGCACCTCCCGACGGGAGGTGCCCTTCGTCGCGGCGTGGGGGTCGGGCCTCAGTCCTCGCGGGCGACCCGCGCCTCGGGGGGCAGCACGCCCCACTCGACGAGCTGCTCGGACAGGTCGCCCGGCGTCATGTCGTAGATGATCGCGAGGGAGCGCAGGTCCTCGTTGCGGATCGAGAGGACCTTGCCGTTGTAGTCGCCGCGCTGGCTCTGGATCGCCGCGGCGTAGCGGGCGAGCGGGCCGGCCTTCTCCGCGGGCAGCGCCTGGAGCCGCTCCAGGTTGATGACGATCTTGGCGGCCGGCTCGGACCCCGACGGGATCCGACCCTCGGGCAGCAGCTCGGCCACCGGCACGCCGTAGAAGTCGGCCAGCTCGGCGAGCTTCTGCACCGTCACGGCGCGGTCGCCGCGCTCGTAGGAGCCGACCACCACGGCCTTCCAACGACCGCCCGACTTCTGCTCGACACCATGCAGGGAGAGACCCTGCTGCTGCCGGATTCCCCGTAGCTTGGCGCCGAGCGCCTTCGCGTAGTCGCCCATCTGGCGGCACCCCGTTCCCGCGCTTCGGCCGTCGGTCTCCCGACACAGCCATGCTGTAGTCGATACGGAGAGTAATGATGCGCCCTCGGCGATCACCAGGTCAAGCCGGGCCCGTCAACCTCCCCTCCCGGAGTGGCCTGCGGCACCGTGTCACGGCCGTCTCCTCCGGTGGTGCAGCCACGAACGCCCCCCGTGATCGATCGGGTGCGCAGCGCCTGCCGACGAGGGGTCGGCGCTCGCTCGGCCGACGCGATCGGTCGCACAGGGTGGCTGATAGTGTCGGTACCGACCAGATCGACGTCCTTTAAGAGCCGTCCCGCGAGGCGGAGAAGGAGGTCCCCGAGTGCCCACGCGGCGCCGGGGTGGTCCGGGGCCGGAGGACCCGACGAACGCCGAGGGTGAGCGAGAGCTGCTCTCGTCGGCGGACGTCGCGCGCACCGTGGCACGGATCGCCCACGAAATCCTCGAGAAGACCGCGGACTCCGGAGCACCCGTCGTGCTCCTCGGACTCCCCACCCGCGGTATCCACCTCGCCCGCCGGCTCGCCGAGCGCATCACGGCGATCGACCCCGCCACCACGGTGGCGGTCGGCACGCTCGACCCGACGCTCTACCGCGACGACCTCCGGATGCAGCCCACGCGGGCCCTGGAGGAGACCGACATCCCGGCCGGCGGGATCGACGACGTCACCGTGGTGCTCGTCGACGACGTCCTGATGTCCGGGCGCACCGTGCGCGCCGCGCTCGACGCCCTGCGCGACCACGGCCGCCCGCGTGCGGTGCAGCTCGCCGTCCTCGTCGACCGCGGGCACCGCGAGCTGCCGATCCGGGCCGACTACGTGGGCAAGAACGTCCCGACGAACCGCGCGGAGGACGTCGCCGTGTCCCTCGTCGAGTCCGACGGCGCCGACGGGGTGGCGATCCGATGAGCGCGCCCATCGGCCTGCGCCACCTGCTGTCCACCGAGGGCCTGCGCCGCGACCAGGCCGACGCGCTGCTGGCCACCGCCGCGAACATGGAGCAGGCGCTCACCGGCCGGGCCGTGCGCAAGCTGCCCACGCTGCGCGGCCGCACGGTCGTCACGCTGTTCTACGAGAACTCGACGCGCACCCGGGTGTCCTTCGAGGTCGCGGGCAAGTGGATGAGCGCCGACACCATCAACGTGAGCGCCTCCGGGTCGAGCGTCGGCAAGGGGGAGTCGCTGCGCGACACCGCCGCCACCCTCGCCGCCGCCGGGGCCGACGCGGTGGTGGTCCGCCATCCCTCCTCGGGCGCCCCGCACCGCATCGCGGGCTGGCTCGACCGCGTCGGGCACTCGCACACCGACGGGCACGTGGCCGTGGTGAACGCGGGCGACGGCACCCACGAGCACCCCACCCAGGCCCTGCTCGACGCCGCCACGCTGCGTCGCCGGCTGGGGGAGGACCTCACCGGGCGGCGGGTCGCGATCGTCGGCGACGTGCTGCACAGCCGGGTCGCACGGTCGAACGCGCACCTGCTGGCCACCCTGGGCGCCGAGGTCACGCTGGTCGCGCCCCCGACGCTGCTGCCGGTGGGGGTCGACGCGTGGCCGGTGTCGGTCACCCACGACCTCGACGCCCACCTCGCCACCGGTCCCGACGCGGTGATGATGCTGCGCGTGCAGGCCGAGCGGATGCACGGCGGCTTCTTCCCGAGCTCGCGGGAGTACGCGGTGCGCTTCGGGCTCTCGCAGCGCCGCGCCGACACGCTGGCCGACCACGCGGTCGTCCTGCACCCGGGCCCCGCCGTGCGCGGGATGGAGATCGCGTCCTCGGTGGCCGACTCGGCCCGCGCCGCGATCGCCGAGCAGGTCACCGCCGGGGTGCACGTGCGGATGGCGGTCCTGTACCACCTGTTGGCCGGGGAGGACGTGGCATGAGCACGACGACAAGGATCGCGAACGTCCGGCCCTACGGCGAGGACCCGACCGACCTCTACGTCTGCGACGGCGTGCTCGTGGACCCGGTCGCCGACCCCGACGAGACGGTCGACGCGGACGGCCTGATCGCCCTGCCGGGCCTGGTCGACCTCCACACCCACCTGCGCGAGCCGGGCGGCGAGGAGGCCGAGACGGTCGCCACCGGCTCGGCCGCGGCCGCCCTCGGTGGCTACACCGCGGTGTTCGCGATGCCGAACACGAACCCGGCGCAGGACTCGCCGGTCGTCGTCGAGCACGTCTGGCGCCGCGGCCGCGAGGTCGGGCTGGTCGACGTGCACCCGGTGGGCGCGGTGACCGTCGGGCTCGGCGGGGAACGCCTCGCGGAGATGGGGATGATGGCCGCCTCGCCCGCGGGCGTGCGGATGTTCTCCGACGACGGCCGCTGCGTGAACGACCCGCTGCTGATGCGCCGTGCCCTCGAGTACGCGCGCTCGCTCGACGCGGTGGTGGCCCAGCACGCCGAGGACCACCGGCTGACGGTCGGGGCGCAGGCCCACGAGGGCCCGGTGGCGGCCCGGCTGGGCCTCACGGGGTGGCCGGCGAGCGCCGAGGAGTCGATCGTCGCGCGCGACGCGATGCTCGCCGCGGCCGCCGGCGCCCGCCTGCACATCTGCCACGTCTCGACGGCCGGCTCGGTGGAGGTGCTGCGCTGGGCGCGGGAATCCCTGCTCCCGGGCACGTCGGCCCGGGTGTCGGCGGAGGTCACGCCGCACCACCTGCTTCTCACCGACACCGCGGCCGAGGACTACGACCCGGTGCACAAGGTCAACCCGCCGCTGCGCCCCGAGGCCGACACGCTCGCGCTGCGCCGGGCGCTCGCGGACGGCGTGATCGACTGCGTGGCGACCGACCACGCGCCGCACGCCGTGGAGGCGAAGGACTGCGAGTGGGCGAGCGCCCGGCCGGGCATGCTCGGGCTGCAGACGGCGCTGTCGGTGGTCGCCGCCACCATGGTGGCGACGGGGATGCTCGACTGGCGCGGCGTGGCGCGGGTGTGCAGCGAGGTGCCGGCCGCGATCGCGGGGCTGGGCGACCAGGGCCGCCCGATCGCCGTGGGCGAGCCCGCGACGCTCACGCTGGTCGACCCCGACGCGCGGTGGACGGTGCGCGGGGCCGAGCTCGCGAGCATCGCGGACAACACCCCCTACGAGGGGATGGAACTACCCGCCTCGGTGGTGCACACCATGCTGCGAGGACGATGGACGGTGCGTGACGGAAAGGTGAGCGAGTGAGTACGGGAGACGCAGCGGAGCGGGAGCTCGACCGATGACCGGGGAAGCCCTGCTGGTCCTCGAGGACGGCACGATCCACCGGGGCGAGACCTTCGGAGCTGGTGGCCGCACCCTCGGCGAGGCGGTCTTCACCACCGGGATGACCGGCTACCAGGAGACCCTCACCGACCCCAGCTACCACCGCCAGATCGTCGTCGCGACCGCGCCGCACATCGGCAACACCGGCTGGAACGACGAGGACGACGAGTCCTCGCGCATCCACGTCGCGGGCTACGTGGTGCGCGACCCGGCGCGGGCGCCCTCGAACTGGCGGTCGCGCCGCAGCCTCACCGAGGAGCTCGAGCGCCAGGGCATCGTCGGCGTGGCCGGGGTCGACACCCGCGCGGTGACCCGCCGGCTGCGTGAGTCGGGCGCCATGCGCGCCGGGCTCTTCTCCGGTGACGGGCTGGGCACCGAGCGCGAGATGCTCGAGGCGGTCCGCGACAGCCCGGAGATGACCGGGGCCGACCTCGCCGGCCAGGTCAGCACCACCGCGCCCTACGTGGTCCCGGCCGCGGGGGAGCGCCGCTTCTCGGTCGCGGCCCTCGACCTCGGCATCAAGTCGAACACCCCGCGCATGCTCGCCGAGCGGGGGATCGAGACCCGCGTGGTGCCCTCGTCGGCCTCGATCGACGAGCTCCTCGAGGGCGACCCCGACGGGGTCTTCCTCTCCAACGGGCCCGGCGACCCCGCCACCGCCGACCACGCGGTGGCGCTCACGTCGGCGGTCCTCGAGCGCGGCGTGCCGCTGTTCGGCATCTGCTTCGGCAACCAGATCCTCGGCCGGGCGCTGGGGCTGGGCACCTTCAAGCTCCGCTACGGGCACCGCGGCATCAACATCCCGGTCATCGACCACACCACCGGGACCGTCGCGATCACCAGTCAGAACCACGGCTTCGCGCTCGCCGGCACACCCGGTGAGCACGTCGACTCCCCGCACGGCCGGGTGCACCTCTCGCACGGCTGTCCGAATGACGACGTCGTCGAGGGCGTGACCTGTCTCTCGGTTCCCGCGTTCTCCGTGCAGTACCACCCGGAGGCGGCTGCCGGTCCGCACGACGCCGCGGACCTGTTCGACCGCTTCGCAGCCCTGATGGGAGGGCGCTGACACTCATGCCGCGCCGCGAGGACATCCACCACGTCCTGGTGATCGGTTCGGGACCGATCGTGATCGGACAGGCCTCCGAGTTCGACTACTCGGGCACCCAGGCCTGCCGGGTGTTGCGCGAGGAGGGCCTGCGGGTCTCCCTCGTCAACTCCAACCCGGCCACGATCATGACCGACCCCGAGTTCGCCGACGCCACCTACGTGGAGCCGATCGACGTCGAGCACGTCACGAAGGTCATCGAGGCCGAGCGGCCCGACGCCCTGCTCGCGACCCTCGGCGGGCAGACCGCGCTGAACACCGCGATCGCCCTGCACGACGCCGGGGTGCTGGCGCGCTACGGCGTCGAGCTGATCGGCGCCGACGTCGACGCCATCCAGCGCGGCGAGGACCGGCTCAAGTTCAAGGACATCGTCCGCTCCGTCGGCGGCGACGTCCCGCGCTCCGAGGTCTGCCACTCGATGGAGGAGGTCCGCGCCACCGTCGCCGACCTCGGGCTCCCCGTGGTGATCCGGCCGAGCTTCACCATGGGCGGGCTCGGGTCGGGCCTGGCCTACACCGACGAGGAGCTCGAGCGGCTCGCCGGCACCGGCCTGGCCGCGAGCCCCGTGCACGAGGTCCTCATCGAGGAGTCGGTGCTCGGGTGGAAGGAGTTCGAGCTCGAGCTCATGCGCGACCACCGCGACAACGTGGTCGTCATCTGCTCGATCGAGAACGTCGACCCGATGGGCGTGCACACCGGCGACTCGGTGACCGTGGCGCCCGCGATGACCCTGACCGACCGCGAGTACCAGCTGATGCGCGACATGGGCATCAAGGTGCTGCGCGAGGTCGGCGTCGAGACCGGCGGCTGCAACATCCAGTTCGCGGTGCACCCGGAGACCGGGCGCCTCGTCGTCATCGAGATGAACCCGCGCGTCTCGCGGTCGAGCGCCCTGGCCTCCAAGGCCACCGGCTTCCCGATCGCCAAGATCGCCGCGCGCCTCGCCGTCGGCTACAGCCTCGACGAGATCACCAACGACATCACCGGCGAGACCCCGGCGAGCTTCGAGCCGACCCTCGACTACGTCGTGGTCAAGATCCCGCGCTTCGCGTTCGAGAAGTTCCCGGGCGCCGACCCCACCCTCACGACGACGATGAAGTCGGTCGGCGAGGCGATGGCGCTCGGCCGGAGCTTCCCCGAGGCGCTCAACAAGGCCCTGCGCTCCACCGAGACGAAGGACGCGGGCTTCGGCACGCGGCCCGACCCCGAGGGCATGAGCGCGGCCGACGCGCTCAAGCAGGCCGCCCTGCCCCGCGACGGCCGGCTCTACGCCGTCGAGCGGGCGCTGCGCCTCGGGGCGAGCGTCGCCGAGGTCAGCGAGGCCTCGAGCATCGACCCGTGGTTCGTCGAGCAGATCGAGGGCATCGTCGCGCTCCGCCGCGAGCTCGCCGACGCGCCGGTGCTCGACGCCGCCCTGCTGCGCCGGGCCAAGCGGGCCGGGCTGTCCGACCTGCAGATCGCGACGGTGCGCCCGGAGCTCGCCGGGGAGGCCGGCGTGCGCGGGCTGCGCCACCGGCTCGGGGTGCGGCCGGTCTACAAGACCGTCGACACCTGCGCCGCCGAGTTCGCGGCCCGCACGCCGTACCACTACTCGGCCTACGAGTCCGACCCCGCGGCCGAGTCCGAGGTGACCCCGCAGACCGAGCGGCCCAAGGTGATCATCCTGGGCTCGGGGCCGAACCGGATCGGGCAGGGCATCGAGTTCGACTACTCGTGCGTGCACGCGGCGTTCTCGCTGCGCTCGGCGGGCTTCGAGACCGTGATGCTCAACTGCAACCCCGAGACGGTCTCCACCGACTACGACACGGCCGACCGCCTCTACTTCGAGCCGCTGACCGAGGAGGACGTCCTCGAGGTCGTCCACGCGGAGCGGCTCTCCAGCGGGGTCGGCGACGCCACGCGCCGCCCCGACGGGACGTGGACCCCCGGTCTCGCGGGCGTCGTCGTGCAGCTCGGCGGGCAGACCCCGCTGAAGCTGGCGGCCGCCCTCGAGACCGCGGGCGTGCCGATCGTCGGGACCCCGCCCGCCGCGATCGACCTCGCCGAGGAGCGCGGCGCGTTCGGGGAGGTCCTGCACGACGCCGGCCTGCCCGCCCCGCCCTACGGCACCGCGACGTCGTTCCGGGGCGCCCGCGAGATCGCCGCCGAGATCGGCTACCCGGTGCTCGTGCGGCCGTCGTACGTGCTCGGCGGGCGCGGCATGGAGATCGTCTACGACGACGAGACCCTCGCCGACTACATCGCGCGCGCCACCGAGGTCACGCCCGACCACCCGGTGCTCGTCGACCGGTTCCTCGACGACGCCATCGAGATCGACGTCGACGCGCTGTGCGACGCCACCGGCGAGGTCTACCTCGGCGGGGTCATGGAGCACATCGAGGAGGCCGGGGTCCACTCCGGCGACTCCTCCTGCACGCTGCCGCCGATCACCCTCGGCCTCTCCGACATGGAGGTGGTCCGGACCTCGACGACGGCGCTGGCCCGCCGCCTGGGCGTGCTCGGCCTGATGAACGTCCAGTACGCCCTGAAGGACGAGACGCTCTACGTCCTCGAGGCCAACCCGCGCGCCAGCCGCACGGTCCCGTTCGTCTCGAAGGCCACCGGGGTCCCGCTCGCGAGCGCCGCCGCGCGGGTGATGCTCGGCGCGACGGTCTCCGAGCTGCGCCACGAGGGGCTCCTCCCGTCCTCCGGCGACGGCGGGCACCTCCCGCGCCACCACCCGGTGGCGGTCAAGGAGGCCGTGCTGCCCTTCCACCGGTTCCGGCGTCCCGACGGCCGCGGGGTCGACTCGCTGCTCGGCCCGGAGATGAAGTCGACCGGCGAGGTCATGGGCATCGACGTGGCGTTCTCCACGGCGTTCGCGAAGGCGCAGGCGGCGGCCTCGGGGCCGCTGCCCACCTCGGGCCGGGTGTTCGTCTCCGTGGCCAACCGCGACAAGCGGGCCCTGATCTTCCCGGTCAAGCGCCTCGCCGACCTCGGCTACGAGATCCTCGCGACGGAGGGCACGGCCAGCGTGCTCGAGCGCAACGGGATCCCGTGCGAGGTGGTCCGCAAGCACTTCGAGGGGCCCGACAACATCGTGGACACCATCCTCGCCGGCGGCGTCGACATGATCATCAACACGCCGGTGGGGCACACCGGCCCGCGCATCGACGGCTACGAGATTCGGGCGGCCGCGCTCACCGTCGGCATCCCGTGCCTGACGACGGTGCAGGGCGCCGCCGCGGCCGTGCAGGGCATCGAGGCGGTCATCCGCCGCGAGATCACGGTGACCCCGCTGCAGGTGCTCCACGAGCGGCTGGCGAAGGCGCGGGCGAGCGAAGCGACGGGGCAGGGTCTGACGGCGAGCGAAGCGACGGGGCAGGGTCTGACGGCGAGCGAAGCGACGGGCTTCTCGGGGGCCACGACGGAGGCGGAGACCGCGTGACCGCCCCCCGGGCCGGCCTGGGGGAGCGGCTCGCCCTCGCAGTGGGGAAGTACGGCCCCCTGTGCGTCGGCATCGACCCGCACCCCGGGCTCCTGGCCCGCTGGGGCCACGAGGACGACGCCGCGGGGGTGGAGCGCTTCGGCCGGGACGCCGTGGCGGCGCTCGCCGGCCACGTGGCCGTGGTGAAGCCGCAGGTGGCGCTGTTCGAGGTGCACGGCAGCGGCGGGATGCGGGCCCTCGAGCGGGTGCTCGCCGACGCCCGCGACGCCGGGCTGCTCACGATCGCCGACGCCAAGCGGGGCGACATCGGCTCGACGATGACGGCCTACGCCAAGGCGTGGCTGGCCGACAGCTCGCCGCTCGCGGCGGACGCCGTGACCCTCTCGCCCTACCTCGGGGTCGGCTCGCTGACCCCGGCGCTCGACCTGGCCGCCGCCACCGGCCGCGGGGTGTTCGTGCTTGCCCGCACGTCGAACCCGGAGGCCCCGTCGGTGCAGTCCGCGCAGACGTGGACGACCGGGCGGGGCATGCGGGAGGTGGCGCAGGGCGTCGTCGACGCCTGCGCGGAGGCCAACGCCTCGACGGGCCGCGCCCTCGCGGGCGTGGTGGTCGGGGCGACCGCGGGCACCACGGGCCGCGAGCACGGGCTCGACCTCACCCGCCTCGGCGGCCCGGTCCTCGTGCCGGGCCTGGGGGCCCAGGGCGCCACCCCGGACGATCTCGCCGGGGCGTTCGGCGCGGGACAGGTCGGCGGGGGACCGGTCGTCCCGTCGAGCTCCCGGGAGGTCCTGGCCGTCGGCCCCGACCCCGCGGCGCTGCGCGACACCGCCGCGGCGCTGAACGGCACGCTGCGCGACCTCGGTCTCGCGGCCGGGCCGGTCGGCGCGTGAGGGACGCCGACGATCTCCGCCCGCGGCCCTCGGGGGAGCCCGGGAGGGTTCACACGCCCGACACCCGAGGACTGTGGACTCCGACCGCAGACGGTACGTTCGCCAGCGACGGAGGCCGCCGCACCGCAGGGTGCGGACGCCCGACGGGCATCACAGCTGCATCATCCGATCTCGTGAACCGGAGGAGACCGTGGCACTTCCCGAGCTGACCGAGGAGCAGCGGGCGGCGGCGTTGGAGAAGGCCGCCGCCGCCCGCCGCGCCCGCGCCGAGCTCAAGGAGCGGCTCAAGCGGGGCGGCACCACCCTGGGTGACGTGCTCGAGCAGGCCGATTCCGACGAGGTGCTCGGCAAGATGAAGGTCTCGGCGCTGCTCGAGGCGCTGCCGGGCGTGGGCAAGGTGCGCGCCCAGCAGATCATGGAGCGCCTCGAGATCGCCCCGAGCCGCCGCCTGCGGGGGCTCGGCGACCGCCAGCGCAAGGCGCTGCTCTCGGAGTTCGACGGCGAGTGAGCGGGTCCGCCGGCCGTCGCGGTCGCCTCGTGGTCCTCGCCGGACCGTCGGGCGTCGGCAAGAGCACCGTCGTCGCCGAACTGCGACGGATGGCGGCCCCGCTGTGGTTCAGCGTCTCGGCCACCACCCGGGCCGCCCGGCCCGGTGAGGTGGACGGACGCGAGTACCACTTCGTCACCGAGGACGACTTCGACCGCATGGTGGCGTCCGGGGACATGCTCGAGTGGGCCTCGATCCACCGGGGTCTGCACCGCTCGGGCACCCCGGCCGCACCGGTCGAGGCGCGTCTCGCCGCCGGCGACCCGGTGCTCCTCGAGCTCGACCTCGCGGGCGCCCGGGCGGTGCGCGAGCGGCGCCCGGACGCGCTGCTCGTGTTCCTCGAGCCGCCGTCGTGGGACGTCCTGGTCGACCGGTTGACCGGCCGCGGGACCGAGGCGCAGGACGTCATCGACCGCCGGCTCGCCACCGCACGGGTCGAGCTCGAGGCCCGCCGCGAGTTCGACGTGGGCCTCGTGAACCACGACGTCCGGGAGACCGCGCGGCGGTTGGTAGACTTGGCCCACCCCGGTGACGGCCCCACCTGCGAGAACGCGGGCGCGGGAGCCCCGGGCACCCATTCAGCAGGACCCAGATCAGCAGGAGACAGTGGATGAGCATCACCACGAGCCGCGTCACCGGCGGATTCCTCGAGCAGCCCGAGGGCATCACCAACCCGCCCATCGACGAGCTGCTCGAGACCGTCAGCTCGAAGTACGCGCTGGTGATCTACGCCGCCAAGCGGGCCCGCCAGATCAACGACTACTACGCCCAGCTGGGCGAGGGCCTGCTCGAGTACGTCGGCCCGCTCGTCGAGCCGGGCCCGCGCGAGAAGCCCCTCTCGATCGCGATGCGCGAGATCCACGCCCACCTGCTCGAGCACACCGAGGGCGAGTAGCCAGGGCCACCGACCGGGCACCCGGCCGCCATGGCTGAGATCGTCCTCGGGGTCGCGGGCGGCATCGCCGCCTACAAGGCGTGCGAACTGCTCCGCCGGCTCCGCGAGGCGGGCCACCAGGTCCAGGTGGTGGCCACGCCCAACGCCCTGACCTTCGTCGGGGCCGCCACGTTCGAGGCGCTCTCCGGACGCGAGGTGCTCTCCGGGGTCTTCGAGCACGTGCCCGAGGTCACCCACGTGGCGCTCGGGCGCCGCGCCGACCTCGTCGTGTGCGCCCCCGCCACCGCCGACCTGCTCGCGCGGATGGCGGCGGGCCGCGCCGACGACCTGCTGACCTCGACCCTGCTCACCGCGCGGTGCCCGGTGCTGGCGGCCCCCGCGATGCACACCGAGATGTGGGACCACCCGGCCACGGTCGACAACGTCGCCACCCTGCGCCGCCGGGGCACGATCGTCCTCGAGCCCGCCTCGGGGCGGCTCACCGGCGCCGACTCCGGCCCGGGGCGCCTGCCCGAGCCCGTCGAGATCGCGGAGCTCGCGCGGCTGCTGCTCGAGGAGCCGGCGGCCCTGCCGCGCGACCTCGAGGGCCGCCGCGTCGTCGTGTCCGCGGGCGGCACCGCCGAGCCCCTCGACCCGGTGCGCACCCTGGGCAACCGCTCGTCGGGCCGGCAGGGCTACGCCCTGGCCCGGGTCGCCGCCCAGCGCGGCGCGCACGTGACCCTCGTGGCCGGGAGCACCGCCGACCTCGCCCCGCCGGCCGCCGTCGACCTCGTCCGCGTGCGCACCACCGAGGAGATGCGCACCGCCGTCCTCGACGCCGGCAAGGGCGCGGAGGTCGTCGTGATGGCGGCCGCGGTCGCCGACTTCCGCCCGCTCGACGTCGCCGGGTTCAAGATCAAGAAGACCGACGCCGAGCCGGAAGCGATCCGTCTCACACGCAACCCCGACATCCTGCGCGAGCTCGTGGCCGAGCAGGTGCCCGGCCGGCTCGTCGTGGGCTTCGCCGCCGAGACCGGGGACGCCGAGCACGACGTGCTGTCCTTCGGGCGCGCGAAGCTCGCCCGCAAGGGCTGCGACCTCCTCGTCGTGAACGCCGTCGGCGCAGGCGGGGACGGTCGTCACAGCGCGTTCGAGGGGTCCGACAACGAGGGCTGGCTGCTCGGCGCGGACGGGTCGTCGACGCCGCTGCCGATGGGGTCGAAGGCCGCGCTCGCGGCCCGCGTCTGGGACGCCGTCGGCGCCCGCCTGTCGTAACCCCGGGTCGCAGGCCGTCACGCAAGGTAGCCGTTTCTGCCCGCGACGCCATTCTCACACCTGGTCACCGCGCACAACCGAACTGTGACGCGCCTGGCAACGTCGCCGGTCAGCGGCCTACCCGCTCGGAGCCGAGCCGCTACGGTAGGCCGGTCCCACTGTCGAGGCAGGGAGAGATCGTGCCCGCTAGGCGTTTGTTCACCTCCGAGTCCGTCACCGAGGGCCACCCGGACAAGATCTGTGACGCCATCTCCGACGGAATCCTGGACGCGCTGCTGGCGCAGGATCCGAAGAGCCGCGTCGCCGTCGAGACCATGGTGACCACCGGCCAGGTGCACGTCGCCGGAGAGGTCACCACCAACGCGCAGGTCAACTACGTCGACATCGTCCGCAAGACGATCCTCGACATCGGCTACGACTCGTCGGCCAAGGGCTTCGACGGGGAGACCTGCGGCGTGTCGATCTCGATCGGCGCGCAGAGCGCCGACATCGCGCAGGGCGTCGACACCGGCTACGAGTCGCGCGTCGAGGGCAACACCGACGAGATCGCGAAGCAGGGCGCGGGCGACCAGGGCCTGATGTTCGGCTACGCGGACGCCGACACCCCCGAGCTCATGCCGCTGCCGATCGGGCTCGCCCACCGGCTCGCGCGCAAGCTCACCGCGGTCCGCCGCGACGGGACGCTGCCCTACCTGCGTCCCGACGGGAAGACCCAGGTCACGATCGCGTACGACGGCGACAAGCCGGTCGCGGTCGACACCGTGGTCCTGTCCACCCAGCACGCCGCGGACATCGACCTCGACGAGATGCTCACGCCCGACATCACCGCCAAGGTGATCCGGCCCGTGCTCGACGGCATCGACCTCGACTCGTCGAACACCCGCATCCTGATCAACCCGACCGGTCGCTTCGTCCTCGGCGGCCCGATGGGCGACGCCGGCCTCACCGGCCGCAAGATCATCGTCGACACCTACGGCGGCTACGCCCGCCACGGCGGCGGTGCCTTCTCCGGCAAGGACCCGTCGAAGGTCGACCGCTCCGCCGCGTACGCGGGCCGCTGGGTGGCGAAGAACGTCGTCGCCGCCGGTCTCGCCCGGCGCGCCGAGGTCCAGCTCGCCTACGCGATCGGCAAGGCCGAGCCCGTGGGCGTGTTCCTGGAGACCTTCGGCACCGCCACGGTCGACCCGGAGAAGATCGAGAAGGCCATCCACGAGGTGTTCGACCTGCGCCCCGGTGCGATCGTGCGCGACCTCGAGCTGCTGCGCCCGATCTACCAGCCGACCGCCGCGTACGGCCACTTCGGCCGCGACGACCTCGACCTGCCCTGGGAGCGCACCGACCGCGCCGACCAGCTCAAGTCGATCGTCGGCTGACACCCGGCACTCCAGCACGACCGGCCCGGCCCCCCGTGTGGGGGCCGGGCCGTCGTCGTCGTCGGGCGGATCCCCGGATCCCCGCCCGCGCCGACGGTGCCCTCTGATAGACCGGCGGTCATGGGTGGATCACCGGGGGAGGACGTCGCGCTCCCCGGCATGCCCCGGGTCGCGAGGCCCCGCAAGCCGCCCAAGCACAACGAGCGCCTCCCCGCGGAGGTCGACTCCGTGGCGACGGTCGCGGTCGACGTGCCGCTGCCCCACCTCGACCGGCCGTTCGACTACCGCGTCCCGGTCCAGCTCGACGAGGCCGCCGCCGTCGGGACGCGCGTGCGCGTGCGGTTCGCGGGGCGGATGGTCGACGGCTTCGTCCTCGCCCGCTCCGCCACCACCGAGCACACCGGGCCGCTCGGCTGGCTCGACAAGGTCGTCTCGCCCGAGCCGGTGCTCTCGCCCGAGCTCGCCGCGCTGTGTCGAACCGTCGCCGACCGCTACGCCGGCACGTTCGCCGATGTCCTGCGCCTCGCGGTGCCGCCGCGGCACGCCCGCGTCGAGGCCGAGACCCTGCCCGCCGAGGCCCCCGGATCCCTTCCCGACGAGAGCCCGGCGCCGGGGGGCGACGGCTGGTCGCCCTACCCGCGGGGCCCCGCGTTCCTCGACGCCCTGGCCCGCCACCAGCCCGCCCACGCCGTGTGGCAGGCCCTGCCCGGCGACGACTGGGCGCGCCGGCTCGCCGAGGCCGTCCGCGCGGCCGTCGACGCCGGCCGCGGCGAGGTGGTCGTCGTGCCCGACCGCCGCGACCTCGACCGCCTGCACGCCGCCTGCCTCGACGTCCTCGGCGAGGCCCACGTGGCCGCGCTCGCCGCCGACCTCGGGCCCGCCGAGCGCTACCGCCGCTGGCTGTCGGTCGCCCGCGGCCACAAGCGCCTCGCCATCGGGACGCGGGCCGCGGCCTTCGCCCCCGTCCACGACCCCGGCCTGCTCGCGATCTGGGACGACGGCGACGACTCCCACGCCGAGCCCCGCGCCCCCTACCCGCACGCCCGCGACGTCCTCATCGCCCGCGCGCACGGCAGCGGCGCGGCCCTGCTCGTCGGCGGCATCACCCGTACCGCCGAGGCCGAGGTGCTCGTGCGCACCGGGTGGGCGCACCCCGTGGCCGCCGAGCGGAGCACGGTCCGCGAGCGCGCCCCGCGGGTCACCTCGATCGGGGAGGACGACCGGCAGCTGCTGCGCGACCCCACCGCCCGAGCCGCCCGGGTCCCCTCGGTCGCGTTCGAGGCCGCCCGCGCCGCCCTCGCGGCCCACCACCCGGTGCTCGTGCAGGTCCCGCGACGCGGCTACCTGCCCGCGATCGCCTGCGCCCAGTGCCGCGAACCCGCCCGGTGCCGGCACTGCCACGGCCCGCTCGGCATCCCCGCGGGCACGGGGGACGTGCCCGCGCCCCCCACGTGCCGCTGGTGCGGGCGTCCGGCGACGAACTACCGCTGCCCGGCCTGCGCGTCGCCCCGGCTGCGGGCCACCGTGGTCGGGGCCGGGCGCACCTCCGAGGAGCTCGGCCGGGCGTTCCCGCAGACCGTGGTCCGCAGCTCCGGCGGGGGCTCGCCGATCCTCGACACCGTGGGCCCGGCCCCGGCGATCGTCGTGGCGACCCCGGGCGCCGAGCCGGTGGCCGAGGGCGGCTACGGGGCGGCGCTGCTGCTCGACGGCGCGGCCCTGCTGGCCCGCCCCGAGCTGCGCGCCGCCGAGGACACGGTCCGCCGGTGGTTCGCCGCGGCCGCCCTGGTGCGGCCCGGGCCGCAGGGCGGGCGCGTGGTGGTGGTCGCCGAGTCGAGCGTCGCGGCCGTGCAGGCCCTCGTGCGCTGGGACCCCGCGGGCCACGCGGGCGCCGAGCTCGACGCGCGGACAGAGCTGGGGCTGCCGCCCGCCGTGCGGATGGCCGCCCTCGACGGCGAGCCCGAGGCATTGCGCGACCTGCTCGCCACCGCCGCCCTGCCCGAGGGCGCGGAGGTGCTGGGCCCCGTCGAGCTCCCGCCGAGCACCCGGCTGCCCGGCGCGGACGACCGCACCGAGCGCGCGGAGCGCTCGCTGGTCCGGGTGCCCCGCCGCGCCGGGCGCGACCTCGCGGGGGCCCTGGGCGCCGCGCAGAAGGTCCGCTCGGCCCGCAAGGAGCGCGAGCCGGTCCGCGTCCTGCTCGACCCGCACGACCCGATGTGACCGCTCCGTAGGATGGACGACCGTGACCGTCCAGCCCGTCCGCTACTTCGGAGACCCCGTCCTGCGTGAGCGCGCCCTCGAGGTGGTCACGTTCGACAAGGAACTGCGCTCGCTCGTCGCCGACCTCGACGAGACCATGCGCGAGCAGGGCGGGGCCGGCCTCGCCGCCCCGCAGATCGGGGTCGGCCTGCGCGTGTTCACCTACCGCGTCGGCGAGGACCAGCACGGGCACCTGGTCAACCCCACCTGGACCGTGCTCGACGACACCGAGCAGACCGGGCCCGAGGGGTGCCTGTCGATCCCGGGCCACCGCTGGGACTGCACCCGCTACGACAACGTGGTCGCCCGCGGGTGGGACATGTACGGCGAGCCGGTGGAGATCGAGGGCACCGCGATGCTGGCCCGCGCGATCCAGCACGAGACCGACCACCTCGACGGCGTGCTCTTCCTCGACCGGCTCGACCCGGCCACCCGCAAGGCGGCGATGGCGGAGATCCGCCAGGCCCCGTGGTTCGACCCCACCGCGCCGCCGCGGATCAAGCAGGACCCGCACGCCGGCGCCAACCCGCTGCTGCGCGGGGCGCACGGCTGATGCGACTCGTCTTCGCGGGCACTCCCGAGCCCGCCGTGCCGGCGCTGCAGCGGCTGCTCGAGGGCCCGCACGAGGTCGTCGCGGTGATCACCCGCCCCGACGCCCCCGCCGGGCGCAAGCGGCGGCTGCAGCGCTCCCCGGTCGGGACGCTCGCCGACGAGGCCGGGGTCGAGGTCCTCACCCCGGCGAAGGCGTCCGACCCGGAGTTCCTCGACCGGTTGCGGGCCCTCGCCCCCGACTGCGCCCCGGTGGTCGCCTACGGCAACCTCCTGCGCCCCGCCGCCCTGGCGATCCCGGTCCACGGCTGGGTGAACCTGCACTTCTCGCTGCTGCCGGCCTGGCGCGGCGCCGCCCCCGTGCAGGCGGCGATCCGCGCGGGCGACGAGATCACGGGCGCCAGCACGTTCCGGCTCGAGGAGGGCATGGACACCGGGCCCGTCTACGGCACCGTCACCGAGCCGATCGCCGACGACGACACCGCGGGCGCCCTGCTCGGGCGCCTCGCCCTCTCGGGGGCGGGTCTGCTCGCGGCCACCCTCGACGGCATCGCCGACGGCACCCTGGTCCCCGTGCCCCAGCCCGCCGAGGGCGTCTCCCTGGCGCCCAAGGTCACCGTCGACGACGCCCGCGTCCGCTGGACCGACCCGCCGCTGGCGATCGACCGGCACGTGCGGTCGGTGACCCCGGCACCGGGGGCCTGGACGGAGTTCCGCGGGGCACGCATCAAGATCGGGCCCGTGACCACCACCGGGTTCGACGACCTCCCACCGGGCGGGATCCACGTGGAGCGCAAGCGGGTGCTCGTCGGGACCGCCGCCGCGCCCGTGGTGCTCGGCACCGTGCAGCCCGCGGGGAAGCCCCCGATGGCCGCCGTCGACTGGAGCCGCGGCGCGCAGCCGACGGCGGGGGAGCTCTTCTCGTGACCGACAGCTCCGTGCCGCCCGGCGGCCACCGCTCCGGGCGCGGCCCCCGCCGGAAGCCCGACCGCCCGCACCGCTCCGGACCCCCGCGCGGGCGCTCCGGCCCGCAGCGCCCGCCGTCGGGCGACCCCGCCCGCGAGGCCGCGCTCGACACGCTGCGCGCGGTCCGCGAGGACGACGCCTACGCCAACCTCACGCTGCCGAAGCTGCTGCGCGAGCGCCGCGTCTCGGGGCGCGACGCCGCGCTGGCCACCGACCTCGCCTACGGCGCCTCCCGCGCCCGCGGCCTGCTCGACGCCGTCCTCGGCGCCTGCGTCGACCGGCCGCTCGACCGGCTCGACGGCGTGGTCCTCGACGCCCTGCGCCTCGGCGCCCAGCAGCTGCTGCGGACCCGCATCCCGGCGCACGCCGCGGTCGGGGCGACCGTCGAGCTGGTGCGCAGCCGGGCCGGGTCGAAGCCCACCGGCTTCGTCAACGCCGTGCTGCGCAAGGTCTCCGAGCACGACGAGGCCGGCTGGGTCGCCCGGCTCGCGCCCGACGGGGACGACGACCCGGTGGGCCACCTCGCGTTCGCCCACGCCCACCCGCGCTGGATCGCCGAGGTGTTCGCCCGGGCCCTGGGGAGCCGCGGCGAGGAGGAGCTGGGGGCGGCGCTGGCCGCCGACGACTCCCGCCCCGCGGTCCACCTCGCCGCCCGCCCCGGGGAGATCAGCGCCGAGGAGCTCGCCGCGGTCACCGGCGGCGACGAGGCCCCGTACTCGCCCTACGGCGTCCTGCTCACCGAGGGCGGCGACCCGGGCGACCTCGAGCCGGTCCGCGAGGGGCTGGCCGTGGTCCAGGACGAGGGCAGCCAGCTGGTCGCCGTCGCCGCCGCGTCCGCGCCGCTCGAGGGCCGCGACGAGCACTGGCTCGACCTGTGCGCGGGCCCCGGAGGCAAGGCCGTGATGCTCGGCGCGCTCGCCGCGATCGAGGGCGCGACCGTCGACGCCGTCGACCGCGCCCCGCACCGCGCGGCCCTCGTCGAGAAGGCCTGCTCGGGGCTCCCGGTCCGGGTGCACACCGGCGACGCCCGGACGATCGCGCTGCCCGAGGCCGCCTACGACCGCGTGCTCGTCGACGCGCCCTGCACCGGGCTCGGCGCGCTGCGCCGCCGGCCCGAGGCGCGGTGGCGGCGCCAGCCGGAGGGCGTGGACGAGCTGACCACCCTGCAGCGCGAGCTCCTGACCAACGGGATCGAGCGCACCCGCCCCGGCGGGGTCGTCACCTACGCGACCTGCTCGCCGCACCCGGCCGAGACCGTCGAGGTGGTGCGGGCGGTCGCCGAGGCCACCGGCGCCGAGATCCTCGACACGGCCGCGCTGATGCCGCAGGTGCCCGGGGCCGCCGCCGAGGGCGGGCCGGGCGTCCAGCTCTGGCCGCACCGCCACGGCACCGACGCGATGTACTGCGCGACCCTGCGCGTCCCTGGCTGACGCCACCCGTGCGTGCGTTCCCGTGTCCCACCACGGAAACGCGCGCACACCCGGTACGACACACTGTGCGGCGTGCCCGCCCCGCTGATCGCACCGAGCATCCTGTCCGCCGACTTCGCGCGCCTCGCCGACGAGGCCGCCGCCGTGGCCGGGTCGGACTGGCTGCACGTCGACGTCATGGACGCCCACTTCGTGCCGAACCTGACGCTGGGCCTGCCGGTGGTCGAGAGCCTGCTCAAGGCCACCGACATCCCGCTCGACTGCCACCTGATGATCGACGACCCCGACCGGTGGGCCCCGCCGTACGCCGAGGCCGGCGCCCACAACGTCACCGTGCACGCCGAGGCCGCGCACGACCCCCGCAAGCTCGCGAAGGACCTCCGGGCCGCCGGGGCGCTGGCCGGGCTGTCGATCAAGCCGAACACCCCCCTCGACGACTGGATCGAGGTGCTCCGCGACTACGACACGCTGCTGGTCATGAGCGTCGAGCCCGGGTTCGGCGGGCAGAGCTTCATGCCCGAGGTGCTCGACAAGGTGCGCACCGCGCGCCGCCTCGTCGACACCGGGCACCTCACCGTGCTCGTCGAGATCGACGGCGGGATCAGCGCCGACACCGTGGAGCAGGCCGCCGAGGCCGGCGTCGACTGCTTCGTCGCGGGGAGCGCGGTCTACGGCGCCGACGACCCGGCGCGCGCCGTCGCGGCGCTGCGCGACCAGGCGGCGGCGAGGTCTCCCCACCGGACCGGCTGACCGGGCGAGTGGCCTGTCTCACCGACGCACCGGCGCGTCGTCCCCGGCGGTCCGAGGATGATGCAGGCAGCGGCGGTGGTTGAGTCCGGTAACCATCTCCTCGAGAAAGGGAGCGGTCGTTGTTCACGGGAATCGTGGAAGAGGTCGGCGAGATCGTCGACGTCACGCCCCTCGAGGATTCCGCCCGCCTGCGCATCCGCGGCCCGCTGGTGGTCTCCGACGCGCGGCCCGGCGACTCGATCGCGGTGAACGGCGTCTGTCTCACGGTGGTGGAGCCCGACGCCGAGGGCTTCGCGGTCGACGTCATCGGCGAGACGCTGCGCCGCTCCAGCCTCGCGCAGGCCGCCCCGGGCGTCCCCGTCAACCTGGAGCGCGCCCTCGCGGCCGGCGCCCGGCTCGGCGGCCACATCGTCCAGGGCCACGTCGACGGCACCGCGCAGGTCGCCGGGGTCGACGCCTCCGAGCACTGGACCTCGGTGCGCTTCAGTACGCCCCGCGACCCGGGCGGGGGCGTCGGGCTCGCCCGCTACATCGTCGAGAAGGGCTCGATCGCCGTCGACGGCGTGAGCCTCACGGTCACCGGGGTCGACGACGACGGCTTCTCCGTCGGGCTCATCCCGACGACGCTGCAGGAGACCACGCTCGGCTCGCGCGAGGTGGGGTCCACGGTGAACCTGGAGGTGGACGTCGTGGCCAAGTACGTCGAGCGCCTGCTCGGGACGCGGGGGGCCGCCCAGGACGGCGCCGCCGGAGTCGCCAGCACCACGGGATCGGGGTCGGGACAATGATGCACGTGGACGGGTTCGAGCACATCGAGCGGGCGATCGCCGACATCGCCGACGGCAAGGCCGTCGTCGTGGTCGACGACGAGGACCGCGAGAACGAGGGCGACCTCATCTTCGCCGCCGAGAAGGCGACGCCGGAGCTGGTCTCCTTCATGATCCGCTACACCTCCGGCTACATCTGCGTGCCGCTGACCGCCGAGGCCTGCGACCGCCTCGACCTGCCGCCGGCCCACTCGATCAACCAGGACCGCCACGGCACCGCCTACACGGTCTCGGTCGACGCCCGCGAGGGCATCGGCACCGGCATCTCGGGCATCGACCGCGCCAAGACGATCCAGGTCCTCGCGAACCCGACCTCGACCGCCACGGACCTCTCCCGGCCCGGGCACGTGGTCCCGCTGCGGGCCCGCGACGGCGGGGTGCTGCGCCGGCCCGGGCACACCGAGGCGGCCGTCGACCTCGCCCGCCTGGCCGGCCTCGAGCCCGCCGGCGCCATCTGCGAGATCGTGTCGCAGAAGGACGACGGCGACATGGCGCGCTACGAGGAGCTCGCGGTGTTCGCCGACGAGCACGACCTCGCGCTCATCACGATCAAGGACCTCATCGCGTACCGCCGCCGCTCCGAGCGCCAGGTCGCCCAGGTCGCGCACGCGAAGATCCCCACCGACCACGGCGAGTTCGTGGCCTACGGGTACGACTCGCTGCTCGACGGCATCGAGCACGTCGCTCTCGTCTACGGCGAGCTCGGCGACGGCGAGGACGTGCTCGTCCGCGTCCACTCCGAGTGCCTCACCGGCGACGTCCTGCGCTCGCGGCGCTGCGACTGCGGGCCGCAGCTCGACGCCGCGATGGCCGCCGTCGCCGCCGAGGGCCGCGGCGTCGTGCTCTACGTCCGCGGGCACGAGGGACGCGGCATCGGCCTGATCCACAAGCTGCAGGCCTACCAGCTGCAGGACGCCGGGGCCGACACGGTCGACGCCAACCTCGCCCTCGGCATGCCCGCCGACGCGCGCGACTACGGCACGGGCGCCCAGATCCTCGCCGACCTCGGCATCAAGAGCATGCGGCTGCTGACGAACAACCCGGAGAAGCGCGCGGGTCTCGAGGGCTACGGCCTCACGATCATCGACCGCGTCGCCCTGCCGGCCCGCGCCACCCCCGAGAACCTGCGCTACCTGCGCACCAAGCGCGACCGCATGGGTCACGACCTCGAGGGACTCGACGCCTACGAGGACGGCCTCGTGGCGCAGCAGGGGGGATCGTCCACGTGAGCACCCAGGGACGCCCGGACATCACCGCGCCCGACGCCACCGGCCTGCGGCTCGGCATCGCGGCCACCCGATGGAACGCCGAGATCGTCGAGACGATGCTCGAGCGGGCGCTGCTCGCGGCCGAGCGCGCCGGCGTCGTCGAGCCCACCGTGGTGCGCGTCGCGGGCGCGATGGAGCTGCCGGTCGTGTGCCAGGGCCTCGCGGCCGGGCACGACGCGGTCGTCGGGCTGGGCGTGGTCATCCGCGGCGCCACGCCGCACTTCGACTACGTCTGCGACGCCGTGACCGCCGGGCTGCTGCGCGTCGGCCTCGACGAGCGCACCCCGGTCGGCAACGGCGTGCTCACCACCGAGAACCTCGACCAGGCCTGGGAACGGGCCGGGACGCCGCAGTCGACCGAGGACAAGGGCTTCGAGGCGGTCGTCGCCGCGCTCGACGCCGCCCTCACGCTCGGCGAGCTGCGCGAGGGGAGCCGGCGCTCTCCCGTGGGGTTCTCCCGGTGAGCCGCCCCGGGGAGCCCGCCGACGGCGGGATGCTCGGCCCCGTCGTCGTCCCGCCGGAGGGCCTCGACCTCGGGCCCGTCGAGCTGGAGGTCCGGCCCCGCCGCATCCGCTGGGTCGCCTGGATCCTGGCGATCCTGCTGTTCGCGTTCTTCGCCTCCGGCGCCCTGCTCGTCTACGTCGGCTCCGCCGGGTTCAACTTCCGGCCCGCCGACCAGGTCGCCATGGTCGTCCTCGGGCTCATCCTCGCCGGGTGTGCGCTGCTGTTCACCCGTCCGCGGCTACGCGCCGGGTCGGGCGGCGTCGAGGTCCGCGCGACGCTGCTGACCCGCCGGGTGGCGTGGGCCGACGTCGTCGCGATCAGCTTCCCCGACGGCGCGCAGTTCGCCCGGCTCGACCTGCCCGACGACGAGTACCTCGTGGTCTCGGCGATCCAGGCGGTGGACAAGCAGCTCGCCGCCGACGGCATCAGCCGGCTCCGGGCGCTGCAGGCGAAGTACACGCCCTGATGGCGGTCTACGACTCGCTCTTCCGCCACGTCGCCGTCCGGGTCCCGGCCGAGCGCACCCACCGCATCGGGCTCCGCGCACTCGCCGCCGCCACGCCGGTCCTGCCCGAACGTGCACCCGACCCCTCGCTGGCCGTCACGGCGATGGGCCTCGAGTTCCCCTCGCCGCTGGGCGTCGCCGCCGGGTACGACAAGGACGCCGAGGGCGTCCGCGGCCTCGCCCGGCTCGGCTTCGGCGCCGTCGAGATCGGCACCGTCACCGCCCGCCCGCAGCCCGGCAACCCCCGCCCGCGCCTGTTCCGCCTTCCCGACGACCGCGCGCTCGTCAACCGCATGGGGTTCAACAACGCCGGGGCCGACGCCGTCGCCGAACGGCTCGCCTCGTTGCGGGCCGCGGGGCCGCTGGGCACGGTGCTCGGGGTCAACATCGGGAAGTCGAAGGCGGCCGCCGGTCCCGACCAGACCGTCGCCGACTACCGCTACTCCGCGCGCGTCCTCGGGCCGTACGCCGACTACGTCGTCGTCAACGTCTCCTCCCCGAACACCCCGGGCCTGCGCGACCTCCAGGGCGTCGACGCCCTCGAGCCGCTGCTCTCCGCGGTCCGCGCCGAGATCGGGGCGACGCCGCTGCTCGTCAAGATCACCGCGGACCTCGACGACGACGGCGTGGACGCGGTCGCCGACCTCGCCGTCGGTCTCGGGCTCGACGGCGTCGTCGCGACCAACACCACCGTCGCCCGCACCGGGCTCGCCTCCGCCCCGGCCGCCGTCGAGGCCGCCGGGACCGGGGGGCTCTCCGGGGCGCCGCTGGTGGAGCCCGCCCGCGCCGTGCTCGCCCGGCTCGTCGCCCGCGTCGGCGGCCGCCTGACGATCGTCTCGGTCGGCGGGATCTCCGACGCGGCGGAGGCCCGGCGCCGGCTCGAGGCGGGCGCGACGCTGGTCCAGGCCTACACCGGCTTCGTCTACGGTGGCCCCGCGTGGCCCTCGCGGGTCAACGCGGAGCTGGCCGCCTGACGACGGCCTCGTCGGGCCGGGGCACCCCGCACCGGGCACGATGGGCCCCCGTGACCGCCCCCCAGCCCGAGACCGTCGCGCAGCCCGCGCCGCCCCGCCGCCCGGAGGTCGTGCTCTTCGACCTCTTCGAGACCTGCCTGCAGCTCGAGGGCCTGCGCCCCCGGTTCGTCGCGCTGGGCCGCCCGGGGCACGAACTCGAGCTGTTCTTCGCGCGCCTGCTGCACCAGGGGATGGCGCTGACGCTGGCCGGTGACGCCCCCGCGTTCCGCGTCGTCGCCACCGACATGCTGCGGCGCACCAGCGGGCGCGACCTCACCGACGACCAGGTCGCGAGCGTCCTCGACGGGTTCCGCGAGCTGCCCGTGCACGACGACGTCCGGGCGGCGTTCGAGCTGCTGCGCGACGCCGGGGTCCCCGCCTACGGCTTCACCCACGGCTCGGCGGAGACCGCGAGCACCGCGCTCGGGAACGCCGGGGTGCGGGACCTGCTCACCGACGTCTTCTCCAGCGAGGAGATCGCCTCGTTCAAGCCCCCGCGCCGCGTCTACGACTTCGCGGTCCAGCGGGTCGGCGGGGACGCCGCGCGCACCGCCCTCGTCGCGGTGCACTCGTGGGACGTCCACGGGGCGCTGGCCGCGGGCCTCGTCGGCGGGTTCTGCGAGCGGCTCGAGGGCCGGATCCCCGACGCCGTGCTGCGCCCGCACGTCAGCGCGGAGGCGCTCGACGACGTCATCGCCGGCCTGCTCGCCCTTCCGGAGTAGCGTCCGCTGCGCCACCTGACGTATCTCGCGCCCTCCTGACCCGCGCCGCACGTCGGTCGAGGACGATCAGGACGATCGGCGCGCCCACCCCGCGCCCCGCCCGCATCCGTCGCACCCAGCCCACGGAGGTCCCTCCCCGTGTCCACCACGCCCGACGTCCCCGCCGCCCCCGGCACCGGACTCACCCGCCGCCGTGCGCTCTGCGGCATCGTCGTCGCCCTCGCCGCCCCCGGTGTCCTCGCCGCCTGCTCGTCGGGCGCGGAGGCCCCCGCCCCGTCCCCGGCCCCCGCCGGCGGCGGCCAGGCGCCGCCGGCGACCGGCGGCACCACCGCGGCCCCGCCCGCCGGCACCCCGGTCTCGGCGATCCCGGTCGGCGGCGGGACGGTCGTCGAGGGGCCGAACGGCCCGGTCGTGCTCACGCAGCCCCAGGCCGGCGTCATCAAGGCCTTCGACGCCACCTGCCCCCACCAGGGCACCCCCGTCGACGCGCCCGAGGGCGGCACCATCACCTGCCCCAACCACGGCAGCCAGTTCGACGCCACGAGCGGCGCGCTGAAGAAGGGCCCGGCGCAGAGCGGGCTGACCCCGGTCGCGACGACGGTCGTGGGCGGCCAGGTGCAGTTCGCCTGACCGGCGAGCGGTAGGGGAGGGCTGACGTGCTCGCGCTGCACGCCGCGTGGTCGCCGGGCCGGGGGCTCTGCCTCTGGGCCGAGGACCCCGCGCGGGTCGCGGGTCCCGCGTCGCGGAGCCGCGCCCGGGGCGCGCGCCCGCACCCCTTCGCCGCCGACCACGCCCAGCTCGGCGCCGTCGAGACCGTGCACGGCGCGGGCGGGCCCGAGGGCCAGGCGGTGCTGCACCTGCCCTCCACCGGCGGGCCGACCGCCACCGGCCGTCTGCCCGTGCCCTCCCCGGCGCTCGACGGGGCCGGTGACGGCGCTGTCGGCGGGCTCGCGCCCTGGACCGTGCCCGTCCTCGAGCTCGACCCCGGCGCCCTGCGGCGCTCCGAGCCGCTGCCGGGGGAGGGCGAGGAACTCGCGGTGCTGCGCGCGCTGGCGGGCTTCGCGGCCGACCTCGTCGCCCGCGGCCGCGTCCTGCCCGCGCCCGACCCGGAGCACGACGAGCACGCCCTCGGCTGGCGCCCCGTGCTCCAGGGCCGCGACCTCGTCGCCGCCGACGCGTTCGCCGCCGCCCTCCCGCCCGCGGTCCGCGCGGAGGCCCTCGACGGCCGTCCGCTCGCCGAGGGCGCGGGGCCCGACCCGGCCGACGTCGTCACCGAGGCCCTGGCCGCCTTCGTCGACGCGGAGGCCCGCAGCCGCCTCGCCGGCGAGGAGCTCGCCCCCGGCCTGCTCACCGCCGCCGCCACCGGGGCCCTCGACGAGGGCCTCGCCCGCTGGGAGGTCGTCGGCGCCCCGCACGCCGGGCCGGCGCGGGGGACGTTCCGGCTCACCGAGGTGGTGGTCGACGACCTCGGCCACGCCGTGGAGGGCGAGCCCCGCTTCTGGCTCGAGTTCTCGGTGCAGTCGGCCCAGGACCCGAGCCTGCGGGTCACCGCGGAGTCGATCTGGCGCGACGCCGGGGCGCTGCGCCGCTGGCTCGACGACCCCAGCGAGCTGCTGCTCGCCGAGCTCGGCCGCGCCGCGACGATCTACCCGGAGCTCACCGACGCCCTGCGGGTGCCGCGCCCCACCGGCCTCGAGCTCGACCGGGAGGGCACCCACCACTTCCTGCTCCACGTCGCGGCCGCCCTGGGCCGGGCCGGGTTCGGGGTGCTGCTGCCCAGCTGGTGGTCCCAGCCGTCCCGGCTCGGCCTCACCGCGAACGCCTCGGGCGCCACGGGACCCGACGGCGTCGTCGCGAAGCCCGGCCGGCTGCGCCGCGAGGAGCTCGTCGGGTTCGCGTGGCGGCTCGCGGTCGACGGCGAGGCGCTCTCCGACGAGGAGATGCGCGCCCTCGTCCACGCGAAGGCCCCGCTGGTGCACCTGCGCGGCCGCTGGGTCGCCCTCGACCCCGAGCGGCTGCGCGCCGGCCTCGAGTTCCTCGACCGGGCCCCCGCCGAGGCCACCGTCGGCGACGTCATCGCCCTGCACACGAGCTACCACGACGACCTCCCGCCCGAGTGGGCGGCGCCGCTGCCGGTCGAGGAGGTCTCCGCCGCGGGCCCGCTGGGCGACCTGCTGGCCGGGGCCGCCGAGTCGCACCTCGAGCTCCTCGACGACCCGCCCGCCCTCGAGGCCACCCTGCGGCCCTACCAGCGCCGCGGGGTCTCCTGGCTCGCGTTCCTCGCCGGGCTGCGCGTCGGCGGGGTCCTCGCCGACGACATGGGCCTCGGCAAGACGCTGCAGGTCCTCGCCCTCGAGGCCCACGAGCGCGGCGGCACCGGGGACGGCGGGACCGAGGACGACAGGGCGCTGGCGCCCACGCTGCTCGTCGCGCCCACCTCGGTCGTCGGGAACTGGCAGCGGGAGGCGGCGCGCTTCGCGCCCGGGCTGCGGGTGGTGGTGCACCACGGGGCCGGGCGGGCCAGGGGCGACCTGACGGCGCTGCTGGCGGACGCCGACCTCGTCGTGACCTCCTACGGGACGCTGACCCGCGACGTCGAGGAGCTGGGGGAGCGGCGCTACCACCGGCTCGTCCTCGACGAGGCCCAGCTGGTGAAGAACAACCGGTCCCGGGCCGCCCGCGCGGTGCGCCTGATCCGCGCCGACCACCGGCTCGCCCTGACCGGCACGCCCGTGGAGAACCGGCTCGCCGAGCTCTGGTCGATCATGGACGCGGTCA
This sequence comes from Actinomycetospora atypica, assembly GCF_042653685.1. NCBI lineage: Bacteria > Bacillati > Actinomycetota > Actinomycetes > Pseudonocardiales > Pseudonocardiaceae > Actinomycetospora > Actinomycetospora atypica. Next base: position 29,815 of record NZ_JBHSIV010000022.1, read on the forward strand.
ACCCCGGCCTGCTCGGCACCGTCACCGCGTTCCGCGACCGCTACGCCGTGCCGATCGAGCGCCACGGCCGCAGCGACGTCGCCAAGCGCCTGCAGACCGCGGTCCGCCCGTTCCTGCTGCGGCGGGTCAAGACCGACCGCAGCGTCGTCGACGACCTCCCCGACAAGATCGAGACCGTCGAGCGCTGCACGCTGACCGCGGAGCAGGCCTCGCTCTACCAGGTGGTCGTCGACGAGATGACCGAGTCGCTGCACGGCCTCGAGACCTCCGGCAAGGACATCGAGCGCCGCGGGAAGGTCCTCGCCGCGCTGACCAAGCTCAAGCAGGTGTGCGACCACCCGGCCCTGCTGCTGCACGACGGCTCCGGGCTGGGCCGACGGTCGGGCAAGCTCGCGCGGGTCGAGGAGATCGTCGCCGAGATCCTGGCCGCGGGGGAGAAGGCGCTGCTGTTCACGCAGTTCACCGAGTTCGGCGACATGCTCGCGCCGCACCTGGCCGCCCGGTTCGGGGTCGAGGTGCAGTGGCTGCACGGCGGGACGTCGCGCACGGCCCGCGACCGGATGGTCGAGGCCTTCCAGGCCGAGGACGGGAGCGGGCCGCCGCTCTTCCTGCTCTCGCTCAAGGCCGGCGGCACCGGGCTCACCCTCACGGCCGCGCAGCACGTCGTCCACCTCGACCGCTGGTGGAACCCCGCCGTCGAGGACCAGGCGACCGACCGCGCCTTCCGCATCGGGCAGAAGCGCACCGTGCAGGTCCGCAAGCTCGTCTGCTCGGGCACGGTGGAGGAGCGCATCGACGACCTCATCGAGGGCAAGCGGATTCTCGCCGGCCAGGTGATCGGCGACGGCGGCGACGACCCCGACTGGCTCACCGGGCTCTCCACCGCCGAGCTGCGCCGCATGGTCGCCCTCGACCCCGGGGCCACCGCCGACGAGCCCGACGAGCCCGACGAGCCCGACGACGAGGACCCCGCCGACGATGCCGCCTAGACGCCGACGCTCGGAGCCGTTCCGGGAGAAGTTCGCCGAGCCGGAGCCCGCCCGGCCCGCGTTCGAGGAGTACGGCAAGCGGATCGCCGTCGAGGACGGGCTCACCGCGAGGAGTCGCCGCGGGGCGATCGGCGAGTCGTGGTGGTCGGGACGCTTCCTCGCGGTCCTCGAGAAGCTCGGGGTGGGCGGCCGGCTCACCCGCGGCAAGACGTACGCGCGCCAGGGTCAGGTGGTCGACCTGGCGATCGACCCGGGCGAGGTCGTCGCGACCGTGCAGGGCTCGCGCGCCGAGCCCTACCGCGCGCGCATCGGGATCACGACCTTCGCCGAGGAGGCCTGGGAGGCCGTCGAGGACGCCTTCGCCCGCGACTCCTGGTACGCCGCCTCCCTGCTCGGCGGCACCGTGCCCGACGACCTCGAGGACGTGTTCGCCTCCGTCGGACTCTCGCTGTTCCCCACCGGCGCCCGCGAGATGCCGATGGACTGCTCGTGCCCCGACTGGTCGGTGCCGTGCAAGCACCTCGCCGCCGTCGCCTACCTCGTCGCGGAGCGGTTCGACGACGACCCGTTCCTCATCCTGCGCTGGCGCGGCCGCGACCGGGCCACCCTGCTCGCGGGCATCCGCGACCGGCGCGACGACGCCGCCCCCGCCGTGACCGCCCTGGCCGACGTCACCGACCGCTTCTTCGTCGCCGGCGGGCCCCTGCCCGACGTGAGCCCCGACCCCGCGTCGGGCCCGGGCCGCTCCGAGGCCCTGCTCGACGAGATGCCCCCGCTGGGCGTGGCGGTCGACCTCCCCGACGGGGACACCGCCGACGCCCGCGAGGCGCTCCGCCCGCTCTACCGGCGCCTCGGCGGCCGGTAGCGGTCGAGGTCAGGTCCGGTCGAGGTCCTTCTCGGCCGCCGCGAGCGCCGCGAACTCCTCGTCGGGCGCCGATGCGACCAGGTGGTGGCGGCTGTAGAGGGCGAAGTAGGCCATGAACAGCGCGAACGCCCCGAGGGCCAGCGACGCGGCAATCGGGTCGACGAGGAACGTCGCGATCACCGCGAGCACGGCGATCACGAGCGCGAAGCCCGTGGTCACGGTCCCGCCCGGCGTCCGGTACGGCCGCGGCATCTCGGGCTCGCGGCGGCGCAGCACGATGTGGCTGACCATCATCAGCACGTAGGACAGCGCCGCCCCGAACACCGCGGTGTTGAGCAGCACCGCGCCCTGGCCGGTGAGCGAGAGCAGGAACCCGACGAGGCCCGGCGCCAGCAGCGCGAGTGTCGGCGCCTTGCGGGAGTTCGTCACCGACAGCACCCGCGGCAGGTAGCCCGCCCGCGAGAGCGCGAACGTCTGGCGCGAGTAGGCGTAGATGATCGAGAAGAAGCTCGCGATCAGGCCCGCCAGCCCGATGTAGTTCACGACGACGCCCACGGTCGAGTCGCCGAGCGCCTCCACCAGCGGGTTCCCCGAGGCCGAGAGGGCCTGCGCGCCGAGCGCCCCGGTGGCCAGCACGAGCACCGCCGCCCCGGTCACCAGCAGCACGAGCATCGCCGCGACGATGCCGCGCGGCACCGAACGCGCGGGGTCGCGCGCCTCCTCCGCGGCCAGCGGCACGCCCTCGAGGGCGAGGAAGAACCAGATCGCGAAGGGCACGGCCGACCAGACGCCGAGGTAGCCGAACGGCAGGAACGACGACGCCCCGACGGCGTCGGTGGGGGCGATGTCGACGAGCTTCGCGGGGTCGAACAGGGTCGCCGCCCCGATCGCGAACACCACCAGCCCGACGAGCGCGATCGCCGTGATCACGAACATCACCTTCAGCGCCTCGCCGGCCCCGGAGAGGTGGATGCCGATGAAGATCGCGTAGGCGGCGAGGTAGACCCACCAGCCGTCGGTGATCCCGAACAGGCCGAGCGACTCGACGTAGGCCCCGATGAACGTCGCGATCGCCGCCGGGGCGATGGCGTACTCGATGAGGATGGCCGTGCCGGTGGCGAACCCGCCCCACGGCCCGAGGGCCCGGCGGGCGAACGTGTACCCGCCGCCGGCGGTCGGCAAGGCGCTCGAGAGCTCCGCCATGCCGAGGACCATCGCGAAGTACATCGCGGCGATGACGACGCCCGCGATCGCGAGGCCCCCGAATCCACCCTCGGCCAGCCCGAAGTTCCAGCCCGAGTAGTCCCCGGAGATGACGTAGCTGACGCCGAGCCCCGCGAGCAGCACCCAGCCCGCGGCGCCGGTGCGCAGCTGGCGCTTCGCGAGGTACTCCTCGGAGCTGCCGGACCCGGGCGACCCGGATCCCGTCGTCGGGGCTGCCCGGTCCGAGCCGCTCTCCACCGCCATGGCGCACCTGTCCTGGATGTCGTGTAAGGCCCCCGTGTGCCCGAACGGTAGGTCCGAACCGGCCGTCTGCACAGCAGGTCGGAGGTCAATCCCGTGTAACGGGTAGAAACGACCACGTGGCTCGCATCCTCATGATCGTCGCGCACCCCGACGACATCGATTTCGGCAGCGGCGGCTCGGTGGCCCGGTGGGTGGCCGAGGGGAACACCGTCGACTACTGCATCTGCACCGACGGCGACGCCGGCGGGTTCGACGAGGCCGTGGGCCGGATCGAGATGGCCGAGCTGCGCCGCAAGGAGCAGCGCGCCGCGGCCGACGTGCTCGGCGCCGGGGAGATCGACTGGCTCGGCCACCCCGACGGCCGCCTCTACGTCACCCACGACCTCCGCCGCGACATCTCCCGCTCCATCCGCCGCCGCCGCCCCGACCGCGTGGTCATCCAGTCGCCCACCCGCAATCTGCGCAGCACCTACGGCAGCCACCCCGACCACATCGCCGCCGGCGAGGCCGCCATGTGCGCGGTCTACCCCGACGCCCGCAACCCCTTCGCCCACCCCGAGCTCCTCGCCGACGAGGGCCTCGAGGCCTGGACGGTGGGGGAGACCTACGTGGCCAACCCGGGCGACGGCGCCGACGTCTACCTCGACGTCACCGACTACATGGACCGCAAGGTCGAGGCCCTGCGCGCCCACGAGTCGCAGACCGGCCACATGACCGACCTCGCCGAGCGCATGCAGATGTGGGGCTACTCCCAGGCCAAGGCCGCGGGCCTCTGCGACGACGGCACCCCGCCCGCCGAGCGCCGCTTCGCCGAGGGATTCCTGGTCCTCGACACGAAGTGACCCCGTGCCGGGACGGGCGCTGAGGGTCCCCCGGACGACCCTGCACGCCTACTCGGGCACGCTCTCGTGCGAGCGCCACCCACCGCCCCGAGTCGCCCCGGCGTGCGTCCTGGGGTGGGCGGACACCGCAGTCGGTCACCGTTTGCGGGACGCACACGGCCAGCCAGGATCCACCCCGGCCCCGGACACCCGTCGCGCCACGCATACGGCCACCCCAGAACCACCACAGGTCCGGACGCCCGTTGCGCCACGCACACGGCCAGCCCGGGACCGCCCTAGCCCCGGGCACCCGTTGCGCCACACACACGGCCACCCCGGGACCGCCTAGCCCCGACGCCCGTTGCGCCACGCACACGGCCACCCCGGGACCGCCTAGCCCCGACGCCCGTTGCGCCACACACACGGCCACCCCGGGACCGCCCCAGCCCCGACGCCCGTTGCGCCACGCACACGGCTGGTGGGCCCGGCCTGCCTCCGGGACCTCGTTGCGTGCCGCAACACGAGCGCGGCGGTAAATCGACGAGCGCGACCGTGTGCGTCGCGCAACGCAGTCTCAGCGACACGTCGATGCGCGCAGCCGTGTGCGTCCCGCAACGCGTCGCCAGGGGCAGGTCGATCAACCCAGCCGTGTGCGTGCCGCAATGCCATGCCGGCGGGTCTGACCGCGTGCGTCGCGCAACGCGTCGCCAGAGGCAAGTCGATCAACCCAGCCGTGTGCCTGCCGCAACGCCATGCCGGCGGGTCTGACCGCGTGCGTCGCGCAACGCCTCGCCAGCGGCACCTCGATCGACCCAGCCGTATGCGTCCCGCAACGCCGTGGCGGCGGCAGGCCGGCGGGTCTGATTGTGCGCGTCGCGCAACGCGGTCCCGGCGGTACGTCGATGCGCCCGGCCGGGTTTGTCGCGCAACGCCCCGCCAGAGGCAAGTCGATCAACCCGGCCGTGTGCGTGCCGCAACGCCCCGCCAGAGGCAGGTCGATCAATTCAACCGTGTGCGTCCCGCAACGCCAGGAGCGGCGTTCGGACCCTTTCGCCCAACCCGCACCTGGGCGGCGCGCGGACTTCCTACCGTCGCGACATGCCCGACATCTCGATCGTCCCCTGGCTCAGCCCCTGGGGACCTGAACGGGACCCGGCGTGCGCCCACCTCGCCGACCGGGTCCTCCACGCCCTCCTCCCGGTGATGACCGGGCTGCACCGCGCGAACGCGGTGGAACTGGGTCTCGATTCCGCCGAGATGGCGATCGTCGAGGTCCTGGGCGTCGTCCCGGCGCTGCGTCTCGCCGCCCTCGCCGAGCGCGTCGCCCTGAGCCACGCCGGGACGTCCCGGGCCGCGGCCCGGCTCGAGGACCGGATGTGGGTCGAGCGCACGGACGTCGCCAGGGGCTACCTGGAGGTCGCGAGGGCCGAGGGGACGGCGGAGGTCGTCGCCGCCTCCCTGCAGGACGTCCGCAGCCCGCTGGCCGCCGCCGCGTCCTCCCTGACCGACGGCGAGCGCGCCACGGTGCTCGCGTTCCTCGAGGAGGTGATCGAGATCGTGTCGGTCCGGACCCGCGCCCGGGACGATCGCCGACGGCTCCGGACGCTGACGAGACGGCGTCGGGAGTGGGCCCGCGAGCCTGTGGTGCTCGACTGACGAGACAGCGGATGGCAAGTGTCTCGACGAGGGACACGCCGAACGACACGCCGACACCACCCGCATGGGTGCACGCCGACACGCTGAGGCGACGCGCCTACGCTGGACCTCGATGGCCGACCCGAGCACGTATCGCCCCGCCCCGGGAACCATCCCGGAAGCTCCGGGTGTCTACCGGTTCTCGGACGAATCCGGCCGCGTGATCTACGTCGGCAAGGCCAAGAGCCTGCGCAGCCGCCTCAACTCCTACTTCGCGGATCTGTCGGGGCTGCACCCCCGGACGCGGCGCATGGTGACGACGGCGGCGTCGGTCCAGTGGACCGTGGTCGGCACCGAGGTCGAGGCCCTCCAGCTCGAGTACAACTGGATCAAGGAGTACGACCCGCAGTTCAACGTCCGCTACCGCGACGACAAGACCTACCCGGTCCTCGCGGTGACGCTGAACGAGGAGTTCCCGCAGCTCAAGGTCTACCGCGGGCCGCGCCGCAAGGGCGTGCGCTACTTCGGGCCCTACGCCCACGCGTGGGCCATCCGCGAGACGCTGAAGCTGCTCACGCGGGTCTTCCCGGCGCGGGTGTGCTCGCCGGGGGTGTTCAAGCGCCACGGGCAGATCGGGCGCCCGTGCATGTTCGGCTACATCGGCAAGTGCGCCGCGCCGTGCGTGGGCCGGGTGTCGGCCGAGGAGCACCGCGAGATCGTCCTCGACTTCTGCGAGTTCCTCGCCGGGCACACCGACCAGCTGATCAACCGCATCGAGAAGCAGATGCACACGGCGGCCGCGGAGATGGACTTCGAGCGGGCGGCGCGGCTGCGCGACGACGCCGGGGCGCTGCGGCGGGTCGTCGAGAAGCAGGCGGTGGTGCTCGGCGACGGCACCGACGCCGACGTCGTCGCGTTCGCGCTCGACCCGCTCGAGGCCGCGGTCCAGGTCTTCCACGTGCGGGGCGGGCGCGTCCGGGGCCAGCGCGGCTGGGTGGTGGAGCGCGGCGAGGAGGACTCGCTGGAGGTGCTCGTCGGGCAGTTCCTGGCGCAGTTCTACGGCGAGCAGGCCGCTCTGGCCGGGTCGGCCGACGACGCCACGCAGCCGGTGCCGCGCGAGGTGCTGGTGCCGGCGATGCCCGAGGACCACGCGGTGCTCACCCAGTGGCTCTCCGACCTGCGGGGCAGCCGGGTGAGCCTGCGGACGGCGCAGCGCGGGGACAAGCGGGCGCTCGCCGAGACGGTCGAGCGCAACGCGAAGGAGTCGCTCACCCAGCACAAGCTCAAGCGGGCCGGCGACCTCACCGCGCGCAGCGCCGCGCTGGAGGAGATCCAGGAGTACCTCGAGCTCGACTCGGCGCCGCTGCGCATCGAGTGCACCGACGTGAGCCACGTCCAGGGCTCGGACGTGGTCGCGAGCCTCGTCGTCTTCGAGGACGGGCTGCCGAAGAAGGCCGACTACCGGCGCTTCTCGATCCGCGGTGGCTCCGAGGGCGGCGACGTCGCGGCCATCGCCGAGGTGGTGCGCCGCCGGTTCCAGCGCTACCTGCGCGAGTCCGCGGAGGAGAACGAGCACGACCCGACCTCGACCTCGTGCTCGGGGGAGACCGCCGACGGCTCGCCCATGACCGGGGAGATCGACCCGGCGGCGCTGGACGGCCCGCTGCCCGGGATCGACCCCACCACGGGCCGGCCGCGCAAGTTCGCCTACGCGCCCAACCTGCTCGTCGTCGACGGCGGCGCCCCGCAGGTGGCGGCGGCCGCCGAGGTGCTCTCCGAGCTCGGGATCACCGACGTCGCGGTGTGCGGCCTGGCCAAGCGCCTGGAGGAGGTGTGGCTGCCGGGCGAGGAGATGCCGGCGATCCTGCCGCGCACCTCCGAGGCGCTCTACCTGCTGCAGCGCATCCGCGACGAGGCCCACCGCTTCGCGATCACCTACCACCGCCAGAAGCGGTCGACCCGCATGACGACCTCCGAGCTCGACGGCGTGCCCGGGCTCGGCGCGAGCCGCAAGACGGCGCTGATCAAGCACTTCGGGTCGGTCCGGAAGCTGCGGGCGGCCACCGTCGAACAGATCACCGAGGTGCCCGGCGTGGGTCGGCGCACCGCCGAGGCCGTGCTGACGGCCCTGCACGCCGACGACGGAGCGAAGCGGAGCTCGACCATCGACACGGGGGAGGCGTCGTGACCACCGGGGGGACCGCGGGAGCGGACGGGGGACCGCCGCACGGCGGGGTCGAGGTCGCGATCGTCACCGGGGTGTCCGGGGCAGGGCGCAGCACCGCCGCGAAGGTGCTCGAGGACCTGGGCTGGTTCGTCGTCGACAACCTGCCGCCGGAACTGCTCGAGACGGTCGTCGACCTGGGCGCCCGCTCGCAGGGCCAGGTGACGCGCATCGCCGTCGTCATGGACGTGCGCAGCCGGGCGTTCACCGCCGACCTCGGCACGGCCATCAAGGAGCTCGACACCCGGGGCGCGCGCCCGCGGGTGCTGTTCCTCGACGCCGACGACGCGGTCCTGATCCGCCGCTTCGAGTCGAACCGGCGCTCGCACCCGCTGCAGGGCGACGGCCGGCTGGTCGACGGGATCGACGCCGAGCGCGAGCTGCTGGCCCCGCTGCGCGACCTCGCCGACCTCGTCGTCGACACCTCCACCCGCTCGGTGCACGAGCTGCGGAAGGCGATCGAGGCGGCGTTCGACGAGAGCGCCCGCGAGGTCACCTCCAGCGTCACGGTGCTCTCCTTCGGCTACAAGCACGGCCTGCCGCAGGACGCCGACCTCGTCGTGGACGTGCGGTTCCTGCCGAACCCGCACTGGATCCCCGAGCTGCGGGAGCACAACGGCCGGGAGGCCGTGGTCAGCGACTACGTGCTCTCCCAGGAGGGCGCCCAGGAGTTCGTCGACCGCTACCTGGAGCTGCTGCGCATCGTCGGGGTGGGCTACCGCCGCGAGGGCAAGCGCTACCTGACGGTCGCGGTGGGCTGCACCGGCGGCAAGCACCGCAGCGTGGCGATCGCCGAGGAGCTCGCCCGCCGGATGGCCGGCGAGGACGGGGTGCGGGTGACCGTGTCGCACCGGGACGTGGGGCGCGAGTGAGCGCCGGCGACGGCCCCCGCGGCACCAACGGGCGCGGGTCCAACGGCCACGGCGCGCACGCCCCGCTGCCGGCCGACGGCGGCCCCGGCTCCCCGTTCTCCGCGACCGCGCTGGGCGGCGGGCACGGCCTGCACGTGACGCTGCGGGCCCTGCGGCGGCTGACCGACGCGGTGACCGCAGTGGTCACGGTCGGCGACGACGGCGGATCGTCGGGCCGGATCCGTCGCGAGCTCGACATCCTCCCGCTGGGCGACCTGCGGATGGCGCTCGACGCCCTCGCCGAGCGCGACCACCTCGGCCCCGCCGACCCGGGCACGGCGCGGCGGCTCTTCGAGCACCGCTTCGGCGGGTCGGGCGCGCTCGCGGGCCACGCCGTCGGCAACCTGGTGCTGGCCGGGCTGCTCGACGTGCTTGGCGACCCGGTGGCCGCGCTCGACGAGGCCGGCCGGATGCTCGGGGTGCGCGGCCGGGTGCTGCCGATGAGCCCGCTGCCGGTCGACCTCGAGGCCGACGTGACCGGGCTGGGGCTCTCGGAGTCCCAGCAGTCCGAGGACGACGTCGCGCACCGCATCCGCGGGCAGGTCGCGGTGGCGACGACGCCGGGCCAGGTCCGGCAGGTCCGCCTGGTCCCGCGCCGCCCGAAGGCGTGCGCCGAGGCCGTGGAGGCGATCCGCACCGCCGACGTCGTGACGCTCGGGCCCGGGTCGTGGTTCACGAGCGTCATGCCGCACCTGCTGGTGCCGGAGCTGTTCACCGCGCTCACCGAGACCGAGGCGCGCCGGGTCCTCGTCCTGAACCTGGCGCCGCAGCCGGGGGAGACGGCCGGGTTCTCGCCCGAGCAACACCTCGACGCGCTCGCCGAGCACGCCCCGCGACTGCGGCTCGACGTGGTGATCGCCGACCCGGACGCCGTCCCGGAGCCCGACCGGCTCCGCCGCGGCGCCGAGGCGTTCGGCGCCACCACCCTGTTCACGGCCGTCGGCGAGTCCGGCGGCGCCCCGCGCCACGACCCCGTGGCCCTGGCCGGGGCCCTGCGCGAAGCGGCGGGCAGTGCCGCCTCGCGCGACCGCGTTCCCGACGACGAGTGGGACGCGCGCGTGGAGACCTGGGGGAGAGCGGGCCGTCGTCGGTTCGGTGGGGGAGACGTGTTCTTCACCCCGACCCGCGACACGTACCGCCACGAGGAGGAGGACCTACGGTGGCCATGACCGCAGCGGTGAAGGACGAACTCAGCCGCCTCGCCGTCACGAAGACCTGCTGCCGCCGCGCCGAGGTGTCGGCGCTGCTGCGGTTCGGGGGCGGGCTGCACATCGTCAACGGGCGCGTGGTGGTCGAGGCGGAGCTCGACACCGGCAACGTCGCCCGACGGCTGCGGCGCGAGATCCACGAGCTCTACGGCCACCAGCCGGAGGTGCACGTGCTCTCGCAGGGCAACCTGCGCAAGGGCACCCGGTACGTGGTGCGGGTGGCCGCCGACGGCGACTCCCTCGCGCGCCAGACCGGGCTGCTCGACCCGCGCGGACGACCGGTGCGGGGTCTCCCGCCCCAGGTGGTCTCGGGCGGCGTGTGCGACGCCGAGGCGGCGTGGCGCGGGGCGTTCCTCGCGCACGGCTCGCTGACCGAGCCCGGCCGCAGCTCCGCCCTGGAGATCACGTGCCCCGGGATGGAGGCGGCGATGGCGCTGGTCGGCGCCGCCCGCCGGCTCGGGGTGGCGGCGAAGGCCCGCGAGGTGCGCGGCGCCGACCGCGTGGTGGTCCGCGACGGCGACGCGATCGGCGCGCTGCTCACCCGGATCGGCGCGCACTCGTCGGTGCTGCAGTGGGAGGAGCGCCGGATGCGCCGCGAGGTGCGCGCGACGGCGAACCGCCTGGCCAATTTCGACGACGCCAACCTGCGCCGCTCGGTGAAGGCCGCCGTGACCGCGTCGGCGCGGGTGAACCGGGCGCTGGAGCTGCTCGGCGACGAGGTGCCCGACCACCTGATCATGGCCGGCCGGCTGCGGGTGGAGCACGAGCAGGCCTCGCTGGAGGAGCTCGGGCAGCTCGCGGAGCCCCCCATGACGAAGGACGCGGTCGCCGGGCGCATCCGGCGCCTGCTCGCGATGGCCGACAAGAAGGCCAAGGACATGCGCGTGCCCGACACCTCCGCCGCCGTCACCGAGGAGATGGAGGACGAGATGGACACGGTGGGCGCGGGCAGCGAACGCTGACCGATCCCGCCCCGGCGACCACGCGGTCGTCGGGAAGGAGCGTGTGAAGCGCTTACGTGTGAGGCGTTCGCGATGGTGCGGCCCCACCGGGCCCTTCGTTAGGGTCGTCCCTGCCAGCGGGAACTCCCGCGCCGGGCAATCCCCGGACACCACGAGAGACGGGACATCGCCGACGTGACCATCAAGATCGGCATCAACGGCTTCGGTCGGATCGGCCGCAACGTCTTCCGCGCGCTCGAGGCCCAGCGCGCCGCCGGTACCGCCGACATCGAGGTCCTGGCGGTCAACGACATCAGCGACAACAAGACCCTCGCGCACCTGCTGCGCTACGACTCGGTGCACGGCCGATTCGACGGCACGGTGGAGTACACCGACTCCGCGCTGATCGTCAACGGCCACGAGGTCAAGGCGTTCGCCGAGCGCGACCCCGCCGACCTGCCCTGGGGCGACCTGGGCGTCGACATCGTCATCGAGTCCTCGGGCATCTTCACCGACGCCGACTCGGCCGGGAAGCACCTCAAGGCCGGCGCCAAGAAGGTCGTCATCTCCGCGCCCGCCAAGGGCGAGGACCTGACCGTCGTCATGGGCATCAACGACAAGGCCTACGACGGGTCGCAGAACATCCTGTCCAACGCCTCCTGCACCACCAACTGCGTGGCGCCGATGGCGAAGGTCCTGCACGACGCCTTCGGCCTGCAGACCGGCTTCATGACGACGGTGCACGCCTACACCGGCGACCAGCGCGTCCACGACGCCCCGCACAAGGACCTGCGCCGCGCCCGCGCCGCCGCGGTGAACATCATCCCGACGACGACCGGTGCGGCCCAGGCGACCGCGCTCGCGCTGCCGGAGCTGGAGGGCAAGCTCAACGGCGTCGCGATGCGCGTGCCGGTGCCCGACGGCTCGGTGACCGACCTGACCGCGACGCTCGACCAGGAGGTCACCGTCGAGCAGGTCAACGAGGCCTTCAGGAAGGCCGCCGAGGGCGAGCTCAAGGGCGTCCTCGTCTACACCGAGGACCCGATCGTCTCCACCGACATCGTCGGCCAGCCCGCCTCGTGCACCTTCGACTCGGGCATGACGAAGGTCCTCAACGGCAACACCGTGAAGATCATCGGCTGGTACGACAACGAGTGGGGCTACTCGAACCGCGTCGTCGACCTGACCACGCTGGTGGGTTCGAAGCTCTGATGCAGACCCTCGACGACCTCCTCGCGGAGGGGGTCCAGGACCGCTTCGTGCTCCTGCGGGCCGACTTCAACGTCCCGCTCGACGGCTACTCGATCACCGACGACGGCCGCATCCGCGCGGCCCTCCCGACGATCACGCGGCTCGTCGGGGGCGGCGCCAAGGTCCTCGTCATGGCCCACCTGGGCCGGATCAAGGACCCCGAGCCGCTGGGCCGCGACAAGCGCTCGAGCCTGTCCCCGGTCGCGGGGAAGCTCGGGCAGCTGCTCGACCAGCGGGTGTCGCTGGCCGAGGACGTCGTCGGGCAGTCCGCCCGCGACGTGGCCGCCTCGCTCACCGCCGGCGGCGTCGCGCTCCTCGCGAACGTGCGGTGCGAGCCGCGCGAGACCGGCTCCGCGTCCGAGCGCGACGCGCTGGCGACGGAGCTCGCCGAGCTCGTGCCCGGCGGGGCGTTCGTGTCGGACGGCTTCGGGGTGGTCCACCGCGAGCAGGCGTCGGTCTACGAGATCGCCCGCAAGCTCCCGGCCTACGGCGGCGACCTCGTCGCCCGCGAGACCGAGGTGCTGCGGCGCCTCACCGGCGACCCGGCCCGGCCGTACGTGGTGATCCTCGGCGGCTCGAAGGTGTCGGACAAGCTCGCGGTGCTGACCAACCTGCTGCCGCGCGTCGACACCCTGCTGGTCGGCGGGGCGATGTGCTTCACCTTCCTCGCCGCCGAGGGGAACGACGTGGGCGGCTCCAAGGTCGAGGCCGACCAGGTCGACACCTGCCGGGAGCTGCTCGCGCAGTACCCGGACACGCTGGTGCTCCCGGTCGACGTCGTCGCGGCGAGCGAGTTCTCCGCCGACGCCGACACCCGCGAGGTGCAGGTCTCGGACATCCCCGAGGGCTGGATGGGGCTCGACGTCGGCCCGGGCACGGTCCGGTTGTTCGGCGAGAAGCTCGCCGACGCCGCCACGGTGTTCTGGAACGGCCCGATGGGCGTGTTCGAGATGGAGCCGTTCGCGGCGGGCACCCGGGGCGTCGCGGAGGCGGTCGCCGACAGCCCGGCGTTCAGCGTCATCGGCGGTGGCGACTCCGCCTCGGCGATCCGGGCAGCGGGGCTCGACGAGGAGCGCTTCGGCCACATCTCGACCGGCGGCGGCGCGTCGCTGGAGTTCCTGGAGGGCAAGGACCTCCCGGGCATCGCCGTGCTCGAGGAGGGGTCCTGATGGCCCGGAAACCGCTCATCGCCGGCAACTGGAAGATGAACCTGAACCACCTCGAGGCCATCGGGACGGTCCAGAAGCTCTTCTTCGCACTGCCGACCAAGTACTTCGACCACGTCGACGTGGCGGTGTGCCCGCCGTTCACGGACCTGCGCAGCGTGCAGACCCTGGTCGACTCCGACGACATGCCGATCACCTACGGCGGTCAGGACCTGTCGCCGGAGGAGTCGGGCGCGTTCACCGGGGACATCTCGGGGGCGATGCTCGCGAAGCTCGGCTGCACGTGGGTGGTGGTGGGGCACTCCGAGCGGCGCACGATCCACGGCGAGGACGACGCGCTGGTCAACCGGAAGGTCTCCGCGGCGCTGAAGCACTCGCTCACCCCGATCCTCTGCCTCGGCGAGGGGGAGGACGTCCGGGAGAGCGGCGCCCACGTCGGGCACTGCACCGCCCAGCTCGACGGGGCGCTCGCGGGGCTCTCCGGCGACGAGGTCGCGCGGATCGTGATCGCCTACGAGCCGGTGTGGGCGATCGGCACCGGGAAGACGGCCACCACGCAGGACGCGCAGGAGGTCTGCCACGCGCTCCGGGCGCGGCTGCGCGAGCTGCACGGCGGCGCGGTGGCCGACGCGGTGCGCATCCTCTACGGCGGCTCGGTGAAGTCGGGCAACGTCAAGGAGCTCGTCGCGCAGGCCGACATCGACGGCGCGCTCGTCGGCGGGGCCTCGCTCGACCCCGAGGGCTTCGCCGAGCTGTGCGCGCTCGCCGCGGGCGGCCCGCTGTAGTCCCTGCTCGGACGACGGGCCCCTCCTGACGAGGAGGGGCCCGTCGTCGTTCCGGGCCCGTGACCCGATCGGGCGATGATCGTTGGGCCCGGTGAGCAGCAGTCCCACCCCGGGCTCTCCCGTCGGAGGGGCCGGGTAGTGTGACGCACGAACTCCCGCCCCGCACGACGAGGCGGGACCACCCCCGAAGGCGGAGGTCACGGAGCCCGAGATGCGACTGTTCCTCGAGATCCTGCTCATCGTGTCCAGCGTCCTGCTGGTCCTGCTGGTGCTGCTGCACCGCGGTCGGGGCGGTGGTCTCTCGTCGCTGTTCGGCGGCGGCGTGCAGTCGAGTCTCGCGGGCTCCAGCGTGGTCGAGAAGAACCTCGACCGGCTCACCCTGTTCGTCGGCGCGATCTGGTTGATCGCGATCGTCGGGACGGGCCTGCTCATCAAGATCGAAGGCTGACGACCGGCCCGGACGCGTCGACCGGGCTCGTGACGATGCGGAGGTATCGCCGACATGGCCACTGGTAACGCGATCCGGGGAACCCGGGTCGGGTCCGGTCCGACGGGGGAGTCCGAGCGGGGCGAGAGCGCCAAGCGGACCGTGGTCTCGTTCTGGTGCTCGAACGGCCACGAGACCCAGCCGTCGTTCGCGCACGACGCCGAGCTCCCCAGCACGTGGGACTGCCCCCGCTGCGGCCTGCCGGCGAACACCGACATGAAGAACCCGCCGCCCGCGCGGCGCACCGAGCCGTACAAGACGCACCTGGCGTACGTGAAGGAGCGGCGCTCCGACGCCGACGGCGAGGCGCTCCTCGAGGAGGCCCTCTCCAAGCTCCGGGCCCGTCGCGGCGAGAACTGATGTTGACCCGGCCCTGATCTTTGGCAGGGTGACGGCGTGTCCACCGCCGAAGTCACCGACACCCGCTTCTCGCTGAGCCAGGCCGACATCCCGTCGGCCTGGTTCAACGTCGCCCCGCACCTGTCGAGCCCCCTCGACCCGCCGCTGCACCCCGCCACGCGGGAGCCGGTGGGGCCCGCCGACCTCGCGCCGCTGTTCGCGGAGGAGCTGATCGGCCAGGAGATGTCGGCCGACCCGTGGATCGACATCCCGGGTGAGGTGCTCGACGTCCTGCGCCTGTGGCGGCCCACCCCCCTGGTCCGCGCCCGTCGCCTGGAGGCGGCCCTGGGGACCACGGCCCGGATCTACTTCAAGGACGAGTCGGTGTCGCCCGCCGGCTCGCACAAGCCGAACTCGGCGGTGCCGCAGGCGTTCTACAACGCCCGCGAGGGCATCAAGCGGCTCGCGACGGAGACCGGCGCGGGGCAGTGGGGCACCGCGCTCTCGTTCGCGTGCGCGCAGTACGACCTCGAGTGCGCCGTCTACATGGTCCGCAGGAGCTTCGAGCAGAAGCCCTACCGCAAGGTCATCATGGAGACGTGGGGCGGCACGGTCGTCCCGTCCCCGATCGACGACCCCGACAACGCCGGCTCGCTCGGCGCCGCGATCTCCGACGCCGTCCGCGACGCCGTGGGCCGCGACGACACTCACTACGCGCTCGGCTCGGTGCTCAACCACGTCCTGCTGCACCAGACGGTGATCGGGCTCGAGGCGCAGCAGCAGCTCGCGATGGCGGGGGAGACCCGGCCTGACGTGGTGATCGCACCGTGCGGCGGTGGGTCGAACCTCGGCGGGATCGCCCTGCCGTTCCTGCCCGACCCGGCCGTCCGGCTGCTCGCCGCCGAGCCGGCCTCGTGCCCCACGCTCACGCAGGGCACCTACGAGTACGACTTCGGCGACACCGCCGGGCTCACGCCGATGATGAACATGTACACCCTCGGCGCCGACTTCATGCCGCCCGGCATCCACGCGGGCGGCCTGCGCTACCACGGCGACTCGCCGATCGTCTCCAAGCTGGTGCACGAGGGCCGGATGGAGGCGGTCGCGCACCGGCAGCGGGCGGTGTTCGAGGCGAACGTGCTGTTCGCGCGGGTGGAGGGCAAGCTCCCGGCGCCCGAGGCCGGGCACGGGATCGCGTCGGTTATCGCCGAGGCGAAGGACGCCACGGCCAAGGGCGAGGACCGGGTCATCCTGTTCAACTACTGCGGGCACGGCCTGCTCGACCTGGCCGCCTACCAGGAGTACCTCGCGGGCGACCTGGCCGAGGAGCCGTAGGCGACCGCCCTCAGCCCAACCCGACCGGCCGGGGTTCCACCAGCGACGTCTTGATCACCGACGTCACCGTGGAGCCCCGGTCGGTCCACTGCTCCAGCACGCGGTCGAGGTCGCCGACGTCGCGGACCTGGATCCGGACGAGCAGGCAGTCCTCCCCGGTGATCCGGTGCGCCTCGGTGACCTCGGGGGCCCGCCCGACGAGCTGCTCGAGGGACTTCCCCTGCCCCATCGCGGGCCGCACGCGCACCCAGGCACCGATGGGGTAGCCGACCGCCGCCGGGTCGACGTCGAGGCGGTAGCCGCGGATGACACCGCTGCGCTCCAGGCGCTGCACCCGCTCGGTGACCGCCGGCGCCGACATCCCGACGACCCGCCCCAGCGCGCTCATCGACAGCCGCGGGTCGTCGACGAGGGCCCGCAGGATGGCCCGGTTGACGTCGTCGAGCAGGCCCTTGTCGTTCTCCAGGTGGGACCGGCCCTGGCGTTCGAGAACTGTCGTCATCGGGCCATCATCGCCGTGACATGCCCATGTCGTCCAGGCCCCGGACCTTCCAGACTGGAGGCATGTCAGACGACGGTGCCGAGGCCGACCGGCAGGGCCGCGGGCGAGCCCCAGGCCGCCGCGAGCCGGTCGACGGCGTCGTCGAGCACGTCGACGGGGTGGGTGAAGGGCAGGCGCAGGAAGTTCTCGAACGCCCCGCCGGTGCCGAACCGGGGCCCCGCCGCCAGGTGGAGGCCGTGGCGGGCGGCCGTGTCGACCAGCGCGCTCGAGCGTGGGGCGCCGAGGTCGATCCACAGGCTGAACCCGCCGCTCGGGCGTTGGACGGTCCACTCGGGGAACTCCCGGTGCACGGCCGCCAGGAGGTGGTCGCGGCGCGCCGCCATGGCCGCCCGCCGGTCGTCCAGGAGATCGTCGAGCCGGGCGAGCAGGCCCGTCGCGACGAGCTGCTCGAGGACCGGCGAGGCGATGTCGTCGGAGGCCCGGCTGGTGGCGATCCGGCGCAGCACCGCCCGCGGGCCCCGCAACCAGCCGATCCGCACGCCACCCCACACGGTCTTGCTCAGCGACCCGATCGTCAGGACCGGGGCCTCCCCGGCCACGGCCGCCCAGGCCCCCAGCGGCGGCCCGACGGGCTCGTCGAGCCACATGTCGCGCAGGCAGTCGTCGACCACCAGGGGCACCCCGTGGCGGCGGGCCGCGGCGACGACCGCGCCGCGCGTCTCGGCGTCCATCACGGCGCCGGTCGGGTTGTGGTGGTCGGGGATCAGGTAGGCCAGCGCCGGCGCCGACTCCCGCAGGGCCGCGGCGAAGCTGCCGACGTCCCAGCGGGTGCGGCCCGCCCCGTCCCGGTCGAGCGCCACGGGCACCGGCCGCGCGGAGGCGTGCCGGACGAGGTCGACGGCGCCGGGGTAGGTGGGCTGCTCGAGCAGCACCCGGTCGCCGGGGCGCACCAGGGCCCGCACGACGAGCGCGTGGGCGTGCTGGGCACCGCCGGTCACCATGACCTCGTCGGGCGCGGTCGGCAGTCCCTGCGCGCTCAGGCGGTCGGCGATCGCGGCGCGCAGGGACGGGAGTCCGAGCAGCTCGTAGCCGGGCCCGACGAGGTGGGTGGGCAGCACGGCGAGCGCGTCCTGCGTCGCGGCGACCATCGCCTCCGCAGGGGCGGCCGGGGCGGCGTGCGCCAGGTCGATGACGCCGACCGGGAGGTCGGGCGCCACGACGAAGGCCCCCGACGGGGCGAAGGGCGACGCCGTCGACCGGCGGGTGCTCGCGGGCAGGGCCGTCCAGGTCCCGGAGCCCCGGCGCCGGGCGAGGTGGCCGCTCTCGCGGAGCTCGCCGTAGGCCGCCGCGACCGTGCCCCGCCCCACCCCGAGCGCCAGCGCCAGCTCCCGCTCGCTCGGCACGCGCGTGCCCACCGCGAGCCGGCCGTCGCCGAGCATCGTGCGGATGCGGCCGGCCAGGGCCGCGTACCCCACGCGGTCGTCCCCGGCGATCCCGCCGAGGTGCCGGACGAGGGCCGAGCCGGTGATCTGGTCGTCCACGACGCACCTGCCACTTCCTGCCACGTGACGAGCCACTCGGAACGAAGTGGCTCTGTCAGGACGTTCGATCAGTAGCCACTCTAGAGCCAGTAGCCACTCAGCAGCCACATCCCCTGCCACACCACACGGAGAATCCCATGATCGCGTTCGGCATCGTCGTCGTCCTCGTCCTCGTCGCGGTGGCCCGCTACGGCGCGGACACCCGCTTCGAGGCAACCGACCACCGCGACCCCGCCCTGCCGCGGGGCCCGCAGCACGCCCACACCCCGGCCTCGGACCTGCGCCGGCTCGGCGGCGTCGCCCGCCGGCTCACCGCGCAGCGCCAGCTCTGGGCCGCCTACGACGCGCAGCTGCGCCCCTGGGAGACGCAGCGCAGCGGAGCTCGACCCGTCGGGTGGGAGACCCGGCGCGGCCTCCGCCCGGTCGCCTAGCACCCGGACACACGACGAGGGGGCCACCGCAGCTGCGGTGGCCCCCTCGTGTGCTCTCTACAGCTGGCCGGCCGCCTCGCGGTCGAGCAGCCACATCGTCCGCTCGCTCCCGGCCAGCCCGGCCAGCGGGATCTCGACCTCGCCCGCCCCGTGGGCGGCCTTCCCGAGCGCCTCGGCCTTGCCCGGGCCGGTGGCCACCAGCCACACCTCGCGGGCCGACCGGGCGGCCGCGAGGGTCAGCGAGATCCGGGTCGGCGGCGGCTTCGGGCAGTCGCGCACCGCGACCACCCCGGCCGCCGTGGCGTGCACGGCGGGGGAGTCGGGGAAGATCGACAGCGTGTGGCCCTCGGGGCCGCAGCCGGCGAGCAGCACGTCGAACGCCGGGATGCCCGGGACGCCCTCCCCGAGCCGGGCGGCGGCCTCGGTGAGCACCTGCGCGTAGGCCTCCGCCCCGGCGTCCGGGTCGGCGGAGTCCTCCGACTCGAGTGCCGACGGACCCGGCGTCGAGGACGCCATCGGGTGCACGCGCGCCGGGTCGACGTCGACCCGGTCGAGCAGCGCCGCCCGGGCCTGGGCGTCGTTGCGCTCGGCGTCGCCCGCGGGGACGAAGCGCTCGTCGCCCCAGAAGACCTCGACGGCCGACCAGTCGACGGAGTCGCGGTCGGCCGAGGCGGCGACGGCCTCGAGCATCGCGATGCCGATGCCCCCGCCGGTGAGCACCACCGACGCGACCCCCCGGGCCGCCTGGGCCTCCCGGAGCGCCGCGAGCAGCCGCGACGCGCCCTCGGCGGCGACCGCCTCGTCGTCGGGAAGGGTGACGACCTCGGGCCCGCTCATGCGCGGGCCTTCGTCCGGGACGACGACCGTCGTCCGCCCCCGGACCGCGGGATGGCGGCGAGCGCCTCCTCGAAGATCTCGTCGCGGTCGAGGCGCCGGAGCTCCTCGGCCAGGCACTCCCGCGCGGTGCGCCGGGACAGGGCGACCCGGCGGACGGGCTGGCCCGGCTGGGTGAGCCGGGCCGTCTTGGAGTCGAGCCGCCGGAGCTCGACGTTGCCCGAGGGCCGGATCAGCCGGACCGCGCCGACGTGGCCCCCGGGGACCTCGACGGTGGAGCGGGTGACCGGCACGTCGAGCCGGGAGGAGAGCCACCCGGCCAGCAGGTCGGCCGAGGCCGACTCGGCGACCCCGTCGACCTCGGCGCGCGTGATGTCCTCGTACGGCGGCTCGTCGAGCGCCGCGGTGAGCAGGGCACGCCAGGAGGTGATCCGGCTCCAGGCGATGTCGGTGTCACCGGGCCGGTAGTGGTTGCCGAGGCGCACCAGGGTGCGCGAGGGCGACTTCGTGGTCGAGACGTCGGTGATGCGACGGCCGGCCACGGAGCCCACCGGGTCCTCCGACGGCGAGACCGGCGGCTCGCCGGGCCACCAGGTGACGATCGGGGCGTCGGGCAGCAGCAGCGGCACGATGATCGAGCCGCCCTGGTCGGCCAGGGGCCCGTACATCCGCAGGACGATGACCTCGCTCGCCCCGGCGTCGCCGCCGATGCGGATCTGGGCGTCGAGCCGGGAGGCCGCCCGCCGGATGCCGCGGGCGAGCACCAGGACGCGGCACGGGTGCTCGCGCGAGGCGTCGTTCGCGGCCTGGATGGCCTGCTCGGCCTCGGGGCCGTCCTCGGTGGAGATCACGAGCGTGAGGACGCGCCCGAGGGCGACGGCCCCCGCGGACTCGCGCAGCTCCACCATCTTGCGGTTGACCGCCGAGGTGTCGGTCGACGGCAGGTCGACGATCATGGACGTCTCCAGACGCGGCCGGTGCGGGAGAGCAGCTCGTCGGCCGAGGGGGGGCCCCAGGTGCCGGCGGCGTACGCGTCGGGGGAGCCCTCCCGGTGCCACTGCTCGATGACCGGGTCGAGGATCCTCCAGGAGAGCTCGACCTCGGCGTTGGTGGGGAACAGCGACGGCTCACCGAGCAGGACGTCGAGCAGCAGGCGCTCGTAGGCCTCGGGGGAGGCCTCGGTGAACGCCGTGCCGTACCCGAAGTCCATGGTCACGTCGCGGACCTCCATGCCCGACCCGGGCACCTTGGACCCGAACCGGAGCGTGACGCCCTCGTCGGGCTGGACCCGCACCACCAGGGCGTTCTGACCGAGCTCCTCGGTCATCGTCTGGTCGAACGGCAGGTGCGGCGCCCGCTTGAACACCACCGCGATCTCGGTGACCCGGCGCCCGAGGCGCTTGCCCGTGCGCAGGTAGAACGGCACCCCGGCCCAGCGCCGCGTGTTCACAGAACAGGTGATCGCGGCGTAGGTCTCGGTGACCGAGTCGGTGGGGAAGCCCTCCTCCTGCTGCAGGCCGCGGACCTCGCGGCTGCCCTGCCACCCGGCCGTGTACTGGCCGCGCGCGGTGGTCTCGCCCAGGGGCTCGGCGAGCTTCGTCGCGGAGAGGACCTTGATCTTCTCCTCGCGCAGGTCGTCGGGGGAGAACGAGAGGGGCTCCTCCATCGCGGTGAGCGCGAGGAGCTGCAGCAGGTGGTTCTGGATGACGTCGCGGGCGGCGCCGATGCCGTCGTAGTAGCCCGCGCGCCCGCCCACCCCGATGTCCTCGGCCATCGTGATCTGCACGTGGTCGACGTGGTGGGCGTTCCAGATCGGCTCGAACAGCTCGTTCGCGAAGCGCAGCGCCAGCAGGTTCTGCACCGTCTCCTTGCCGAGGTAGTGGTCGATGCGGAACACCGACTCCTCGGGGAAGACGTCGTTGACGATCGCGTTGAGCTCCTTGGCGGAGCGCAGGTCGTGGCCGAACGGCTTCTCGATCACCACGCGGCGCCAGGAGTCCTCGTCCGAGTCGGCCAGGCCGGAGCGCGAGAGCTGCTTGCACACCGTCGGGAACGCGTCGGGCGGGACCGAGAGGTAGAACGCGTGGTTGCCGTTGGTGCCGCGCTCGGTGTCGAGCTCGTGCACCGTCTCGGCGAGCCGGTCGAAGGCGTCGTCGTCGTCGAAGGAGCCCTGGACGAACCGCAGGCCCTCCGCGAGCCGGTCCCACACCTCGGACCGGAACGGCGTCCTCGAGTGCTGCTGGACCGCGTCGTGCACGACCTCGGCGAAGTCCTGGTGCTCCCAGTCGCGCCGGGCGAACCCGACCAGGGCGAAGCCCGGGGGCAGGAGCCCCCGGTTCGCCAGGTCGTAGATCGCGGGCATCAGCTTCTTGCGCGCGAGGTCGCCGGTGACGCCGAACAGCACGAGGCCGCTCGGACCGGCGATCCGCGGCAGGCGCTTGTCACGCGCGTCGCGGAGGGGGTTCAGCCAGTCCTGGTCGGCCGCGGGTCCGGCTGGGCTCATCGCGTGACCTCGGTATCCCGGCCCGTCGCTGCGCTCGCCTCGCTGACGGCGTTGGTCAGCGCCACCAGACCCGCCGCCCGGTCGGCCAGGTGCAGCCGCAGGACGGGCCGGCCGTGCGCCGCGATGACCTGGGCGTCGCCGTCGGCCTGCGCGTGCTGGAGCTGGCCGAAGGTGAAGGGCTGGTCGGGGATCGCGAGGTCGTCGGCGACGGACCCCGTGATCTGCAGGAACACCCCGTTCTGGTGCCCGCCCTTGTGGTACTGCCCGGTGGAGTGCAGGAACCGCGGGCCCCACCCGAAGGTGGTCTGCAGTCCGGTGCGCTTCGCGATCTCGGGGCGCAGCACCTCGGCCGAGGCGTCGTCGAGCCGGTCGAGGTAGGCCTGGACCGCGACGTAGCCGTGGTCGGGGGCCTGGGCGATCAGCGCACGGAGGGCGTCGGCGAGGGTCGAGGGCGACCCGAGCCAGTCGCCGCCCAGGCTGCGGACCTCGACGGGGCCGTCGACGAGCGCCGGCTCCACCTCGGCGGCCGAGTCCGAGTCGGACCCGGAGCCGTCGAGCAGCTCGCGGGTGGCCTGCTTGGCCGACTCGACGTCGGGCTGGTCGAACGGGTCGATCCCGATGAGGCGCCCCGCCAGGGCCACCGCGGTCTCCCAGAGCAGGAACTGCGCCCCGAGCGACCCCTCGGTCGCGATCTGGGCGCCCCCGACGGCCGGCCCGAGGGTCACGACCGTCGCGTCGGCGCCGTGGTCGGCGAAGCCGGGGGCGTCGGGGGACTCGACGACCACCGGGAGCAGGCCGATGCCCTGCTTGCCGGTCGACTCCGCGATCAGCTGCTCGGCCCAGTCGCCGAAGCCGATCAGTCCGGAGCCGGAGTCGGCCAGCACGACCTTCTCCGCGCCCGCGTTGTGCGCCGCCGCCAGGGCGGCGCCGAGCAGGATCGCGGGGTTGTCGGCCGAGTCGCGCTGCAGCTCGGGCGCGGCCGCGGCGGCCTCGTCGAGCAGGCCGTCGACGTCGACCCCGGCCAGCGCCGAGGGCACCAGCCCGAAGGCGGTGAGCGCCGAGTAGCGCCCGCCGACCTCGGGATCGGCCTCGATGATCGCGCGGTAGCCCTTGTCGGCCGCGAGGTCGGCGAGCTTGGTGCCCGGGTCGGTCACGACGACCATGCGGGTCGCCGCGTCGATGCCGTTCGCCTCGAACACCTGGGTGAACACGCGTCGCTGGCTGTCGGTCTCGACGGTGCCGCCGGACTTGGAGCTGACGACCAGCACCGTGCGGGAGAGGTCGCCCGCGAGCGCGTCGGAGACCTGGCCCGGGTCGGTGGTGTCGAGCACCGTGATCGGGTGCGCGCCACCGACGGCCGAGCCCGAGCGGGTGTGGCAGATGACCTCGGGGGCGAGCGAGGAGCCGCCCATGCCCGCGAGCACCACCCGGTCGACGCCGTCGGCGTGCAGCTCACCGCGCAGCGCGGTGAGCCGCTCCACCAGGGGCTTCGACGACTCGTACAGCGTCACCCACGACAGCCGCCGCGAGGCCTCGTCCTGCGCGTCGGGGCCCCAGAGCGAGGCGTCCTTCGCGGCGAGCTTGGAGGCCACCTGGTCGCCGACCAGCTTCTCGACGAGCGCCGAGGCGGCGTCGGCGAGCTGCGGGTCGACGAGGGAGACGCTCAGCGGCGCCTCGACGGGCGCGCTCACGACTGCTCCGGGCTGCGCCGGGTGAGCTGCTCACCGAGGGTCTCGAGGAGCTCGGTCCACGCCTTCTCGAACTTCTCGACGCCCTCGTCCTCGATGACCCGGAAGACGTCGCTGACGTCGATGCCGACGCTCGCCAGGGCGGCGAAGACCTCGCCGGCGGCGTCGGCGGTGCCCGACACGGCGTCGCCGTGCAGCTCGCCGTGGTCGGCGAAGGCGTCGAGCGTGGCCTCGGGCATCGTGTTCACGGTGTCGGGCGCGGCCAGCTCGGTGACGTAGAGCGTGTCGGGGTAGGCCTTGTTCTTGACCCCGGTGGAGGCCCACAGCGGGCGCTGGACCTTGGCCCCGGCGCCCTTGAGGGTCGCCCAGCGCTCGTTGCCGAAGGCGTCCTGCCAGGCCTGGTAGGCCAGCCGGGCGTTCGCGATCGCGGCGGTGCCGCGCAGCGCGAGCGCGGCGTCGGTCCCGATCTCGTCGAGGCGCTTGTCGACCTCGGAGTCGACGCGCGAGACGAAGAACGAGGCGACCGAGGCGATCGTCGAGACGTCGTGCCCGTTGGCGCGGGCCTGCTCCATCCCGGCGAGGAACGCGTCGATGACGGCGCGGTAGCGCTCGACGGAGAAGATCAGCGTGACGTTGACGCTGACGCCCTCGGCGAGCACGCGGGTGATGGCCGGCAGGCCCTCGGGCGTCGCCGGGATCTTGATCATCAGGTTGGGCCGGTCGACGGTCTTCCAGAGGTCGAGCGCCTCGACGACCGTCTTCTCGGTGTCGTGCGCGCTGCGCGGGTCGACCTCGAGCGAGACCAGGCCGTCCTTCTGGTCGGTCGAGGAGTACACGCCGCGGAAGATGTCGCAGGCGTGCCGCACGTCGTCGGTGGTGATCTCGCGGACGGCGTCCTCGACCGAGGCGCCGCGACCGGCGAGGTCGTCGAGCTGCTCGGCGTAGTGGTCGGCGTCGGCGAGGGCCGCCTGGAAGATCGACGGGTTGGAGGTGACGCCGACGACGTGCTTCTCGTCGATGAGCGAGGCCAGGTTGCCGCTCATGATGCGCTGGCGGGAGAGGTCGTCGAGCCAGATGGAGACTCCGGCGGCCGAGAGGTCGGCCAGGGGGTTCGTCATGATGTCCTCACACGGGTTGGTTCGCGGGTCACTTCGCGACGCGCGCCAGCGAGCGGCGGGCGGCGTCGACGACGGCCTCGGCGGTGAAACCGAACTTCTCGAACAGGGTGGCGGCGTCGGCACTGGCGCCGAAGTGCTCGATCGAGACGGGCTCGCCGGTGGTGCCGAGCAGCCGGTACCAGGGCTGGGCCACCCCGGCCTCGACCGAGACCCGGGCCGTCACGGCGGCCGGGATCACGCTCTCGCGGTAGGCCTCGTCCTGGTTCTCGAACCAGTCGAGGCACGGCATGGAGACGACCCGGGCGGGGACGCCGTCGGCCTCGAGGGTCTCGCGGGCCGCGACGGCCAGCTGGACCTCGGAGCCGGTGGCGATGAGCACGACCTGCGGGTCGCCGTTCGAGGCGTCCTCGAGGACGTAGCCGCCCTTCGCGACGCCCTCGTAGGACGTCCCCTCGAGCACCGGCACGTTCTGCCGCGTCAGCGCGAGGCCCGCCGGGCCGTGCGGGTTGTCGAGGACCGCGCGGAAGGCGTGCGCGGTCTCGTTGGGGTCGGCCGGGCGGAGCACCGACATGCGGGGGATCGCCCGGAGGCTGGCGAGCTGCTCGATCGGCTGGTGGGTGGGTCCGTCCTCGCCGAGGCCGATCGAGTCGTGGGTCCAGATGTAGGTGGTGTTGAGGTTCATCAGCGCCGCCAGGCGGACCGGGGGCCGCATGTAGTCGGAGAAGATGAGGAAGGTGCCGCCGAAGACGCGGGTGCCGCCGTGCAGCGCGATCCCGTTGAGGATCGAGCCCATGGCGTGCTCGCGGACCCCGAAGTGCAGGACCCGGCCGTAGGGGCTCATCTGCCCCCAGTTGTTCGTCTCCACGGTCGAGGGACCGAAGGACGGCGAGTCGGGGATCGTCGTGTTGTTGCTCTCCGCGAGATCGGCCGACCCGCCCCAGAGCTCGGGCAGCACCGGCCCGACGGCGGTCAGGATCGACTGGAGCGCCTTGCGGGTGGCCAGGGGCTTGTCGTCGAGGCCCCACGTGGGCAGCGAGTCCTCCCAGCCGGCGGGCAGCTCGCGCTTGGCCATCCGGTCGAACAGCTCGCGACGCTCGGGGTTCTGCTCGGCCCACGTGTCGAACTTCGTGGTCCAGGCCTCGTGCGCCTCGCGCCCGCGGTCCTTCACCTTGCGGGCGTGCGCGAGGACCTCGTCGTCGACCTGGAAGCTCTTGTCGGGGTCGAACCCGAGGATCTTCTTGACCGCCGCGACCTCGTCGTCGCCGAGCGCCGCGCCGTGCGCCGCGCCCTTGTTCATCTTCTCCGGCGCGGGATAGCCGATGACGGTGCGCAGCGCGATGAAGCTGGGGCGGCCGGTCTCCGCCTTGGCGTTCTCGATCGCCTCGCGGATGCCGACGACGTTCTCGCCGCCGCGCACCACCTGCGTGTGCCAGCCGTAGGCCTCGTAGCGGGCGACGACGTCCTCGTCGAGCGCCACCGACGTGTCGTCCTCGATGGAGATGTGGTTGTCGTCGTAGAAGACGACGAGGTTGCCGAGCTGCTGACGGCCGGCGATCGAGCTCGCCTCGGCCGTCACGCCCTCCTCGATGTCGCCGTCGGAGGCGATCACGTAGACGTAGTGGTCGAACGGGCTCTCGCCCGGCGCGGCGTCCGGGTCCCAGAGACCGCGCTCGCGGCGGGCCGCCATCGCCATGCCGACGCTCGAGGCCAGGCCCTGGCCGAGCGGGCCCGTGGTGATCTCGACGCCCGTGGTGTAGCCGTGCTCGGGGTGGCCCGGCGTGGCGGAGCCCCACGTGCGGAGCGCCTCGAGGTCGGAGAGCTCCAGGCCGTAGCCCGAGAGGAAGAGCTGGATGTAGAGCGTGAGGCTCGAGTGCCCGGCGGAGAGCACGAACCGGTCGCGGCCCGGCCAGTCGGCGTCGGCCGGGTCGTGGCTCATCGTGTGCTGGAACAGGGTGTACGCCAGTGGCGCGAGCGCCATCGCGGTGCCCGGGTGGCCGTTGCCGACCTTCTGCACCGCGTCGGCCGCGAGGACGCGGACCGTGTCGACCGCGCGCTGGTCGAGGTCCGACCAGTCGTCGGGCCGGTGCGGGGTGGTGAGGGCGGCGATCTCGTCGGGCGATTCACTCGCCGGTCGGGTACTCGCGTCGGTCGTGGTCACGAACTCGCTCTCCCTGTGTCTGACGTCGTGGATCGCGGCAGCGTCGGCCACGACCCGGTTCCGGTTCCCTCGTGTCCTGCGGACCCGGTCCCGTCGACGACGACTGGATCGATCCCGAGAACCTCCTGGGTGCCCATGTTGTCACGATGCATCGACACCCTGGAGCCCGACGGAACCCTGGGCCGGTACTACCCGCTCCCGCGCGCGAGGACACGCCGCGCCTAGGATCGCCGTCGGCTCCCCACCGGACGGCGGGTGACGTGCCCCGCATCCAGCGCTCCCGGCCCGGGGGCGGGCGAGCGCGAGGGTCGCCCGGGGTGCAGACTGCATCGACGACAGCGTGTAGGAGGCGGCCCGCCGGGGCCGCCGGGCGCCGTGAGAGGACCGGGTGATCGGGTGAGCACGGCGGTCGGTCCGTCGCCGACGGGGGCGCGGTCCAGGCTCGGCGGGTACTGGGCCCGCTCCATGGCGACCGTCCGCGCGTACCTCGCGCTGACGAAGGCCCGGATCATCGAGCAGCTGCTCGTGGTCACGGTGCCGGCCATGATGCTCGCGCAGCGCGCGGTGCCCTCGCTCTGGCTCGTCCTCGCGGTGCTCGTCGGCGGCGCGGCCGCGGCGGCCAGCGCGCACGCCCTGAACTGCGTGATCGACGCGGACATCGACGCGAAGATGGCCCGCACCCGCAAGCGCCCGTTGGCGCGCGACGCGGTGCCCCGCTCGCACGCCCTGGTCTTCGGCCTCGTGCTGGGCGCGCTGTCCGCGGTGTGGCTCGGCCTGACCGCGAACTGGGTGGCCGCGGGCCTCTCGGTGGCCGCGATCGCCTTCTACATCGTCGTCTACACCCTCGTGCTCAAGCGCCGCACGGCCCAGAACATCGTCTGGGGCGGGGCCGCCGGCTGCATGCCGGTGGTCATCGGCTGGGCCGCCGTCACCGGCGGCGTGGGCTGGCCCGCCCTCGTGCTGTTCGGGATCATCTTCTTCTGGACGCCGCCGCACTTCTGGGCCCTCGCGATGCGCTACCGCGACGAGTACGCCGCCGCGGGCGTGCCCATGCTCCCCGTGGTCGCGTCCCCGCAGCGGGTCTCGCGCCAGATCGTCCTCTACTCGTGGGCGATGGTCGTCTGGTCGGCGCTGCTGGTCCCGGCCACGTCCTGGATCTACCTGGTCACGGCCGCCGTCGGGGGCGCGTGGTTCCTCGTCGCCGCCCACCGGCTCGACCGCGCGGTGCACCGCGACGAGGTCGTCAACACGATGCGGCTGTTCCACCTGTCGAACACCTACCTGACCGCCCTGTTCGTGGCGGTGGCGGTCGACTCGGCGTTCGGCTGGCCCGTCTTCGGCTGGCCGTTCTAGGGCCTCTGGGTGATCATCAGTACGTGAGGCACCTCGCGGGGTCCTTCCGCCTGCCTCACGTGCGTCTCGTCCCGAGGCCCCGGTGCGCCAGGGTCGCGAGAAGTCGTTGGACGAACTCCCGGGGTGCCACGACGTCGTCGCCGGTCCACGGCACGGTGACCCAGTCGCAGGCCGCCAGCTCGGCGGTCCGGCGCTGGTCCCGGCGCCACTGCGCCCGGTCCGTCCGGTGATGCTCGCCGGCGACCCTGACCTCCTTCCACCCGAAGTCGACCCGGGCGACGAAGAGGCCACCGTCGTCGAACACCACGTACTGGGGGATCGGCGGCGGGACGTCGCGGCGGGCCATGATCAGCCGCATCCGGGTCTCGGGCGGCGACGCGGACCGTGGGTCGGAGCCGGCCACGACGTCCGCGAGGCCCAGGCACCCACGCCGACCGACGGGGCGCTCGAGCAGGACGGCGGGCGGGAACCGGCCGACGCGTGCCAGGGCGTCGACCGCCACCACCGCGTCGTCGAACCGCAGCCGGCGCGCGAGGTCCCACGCGGTGCGCTCCGCGGAGGTGACGAGCACGCCCTCGACGTCCACCACGTCGTCGGGATCGAGCACGTCCTGCCGGATCACCAGCCCGGAACGGGGGCGGACACGGCGCGGCCCGACGACCAGATCGACCGGCGCGTCCCGAGGGCCGCAACTCGCGCCGAGGAGCTCCGCCGCTGCGAAGCCGCCGACCACCGGGGGAGTACCGCGCACGTAGAGCACCGCGGCCCGGGCCCGCTCCGCGAGCGTCGTGGGCACCTGGTCGGCGGGGGCGTGGACGTTGGGGAGGAGGCGGGTCACGGTCGGTCCGGCCAGCCGACCTCGCGTGATCCCGCCGCGGGCGAGGGCCTCGTCGGCCCGGAAGGGGCCCCGGATGGATTCCATGTCGGCTCGGAGTCGAGACGGACCGGATGGGTTCCACCCCCGTCGCCGAGAGGCACACAAGGCAGGTTCCGGACCCGGGAATCCTGCCTCACGTGCTGATGATCACGGGACCAGGAGGAGCTTCCCCGTCGTCGCGCGGCCCTCGAGGTCGCGGTGCGCCTCGGCGGCGGAGGCGAGCGGGTAGCGCCCGCCGATCCGCACCGGCAGCGCTCCGTCGGCGACCGCCCCCAGCACCGCGGCCGCCCGGTCCCGCAGCTCCGCGGTGGTGCGGACGTGCCAGCCCAGCGACGGGCGGGTCAGGTACACCGAGCCCGCCGTGTTGAGGCGCTGCGGGTCGACCGGCGGGACCGGTCCCGAGGCCGCCCCGTAGAGCGCGAGCACCCCGCGCACCCGAAGCGACGCCAGCGAGCCGTCGAACGTCGTCGCCCCGACGCCGTCGTACACCGCGGCCACCCCCTCGCCTTCGGTGAGCGCCCTTACCTCGTCGGCGAATCCCTCGTAGCCGAGGACGTGGGCCGCGCCGGCGTCGCGCGCGAGGGCCGCCTTCTCCTCCGTCGAGGTCGTCGCGATCACCGTCGCCCCGAGCGCCGACGCCATCCGGCACAGCAGCAGGCCCATGCCGCCGGCCCCCGCGTGGACGAGCACCGTCTCGCCGCGGGCCACGGGGTGCGTGTCGTGGACCAGGACGTGCGCCGTCATGCCCTGCAGCAGGACCGCCGCCGCGAGCTCGGTGGCCAGGCCCTCGGGGACGGGGACGCACCGCGCCGCCGGGACCGCCGCGACCTCGGCGTAGGCCCCGGGCCCGTCGCAGAACGCCACGCGGTCGCCGACGACGAGGTCGGTCACCGCCCGGCCGACGGCCCGCACCACCCCCGCGCCCTCGAGCCCGGGCGTCGTCGGCAGCGGCGTCGGGTAGAGCCCGCTGCGCCGGTAGGTGTCGATGTAGTTGACGCCCGCGGACTCGATCCCGACGAGCACGTCGACCTCGCCGAGGGCCGGTTCCGGCACCTCGGTGGGCACGAGGACCTCGGGCCCGCCGTGGGCCTCCACGCGGACGGCACGCATGGCGCGGCAGCCTAGATCGGACGGGGCCTAGAGGGAGGTCGCCTCGAGCGTGCGGGCCTGCGGCGTTCCCGACGACGGCGCGGTGCCGGCCGGGTCGGTGGTCGCGGCCCAGAGCCACGCGATCGCCGCCGTCACGAGCATCGCGCCGAGCACGTGCAGCGCCACGAGCACCTCGGGGACGCCGAGCGCGTACTGGGCGCCGCCGAGCAGGCCCTGGGCGAGGGTGACGAGCACCAGCACCCGGAATCGCCGGACGACGGCCCGGGGCGCGGAGACCGCGTGCAGCAGGAAGCCCAGGCCGACGAGCAGCCCGAGGAAGGCGAACAGCAGGTGGGCGTGCGCCATGGCGAGGTCGGGCACGGAGAAGGCGGTCAGGCGGGGCGTCGTCGGGTCGCCGGCGTGCGGGCCGGCCGCAGTCACGAGCGTCCCGACGACGATCAGCACCGTCAGCACGGCCGCGCCCACCGCGGTGAGGCCGCGGACGGCCCGGGGCACGACGACCTCGCGGGCCTCGGTCCCCGACTCGAGCGCCCACGCGTCGCGGGCCAGCAGCACCGCGAGCCACACCAGGGGCACCGAGACGATGAAGTGGGGCGCCACGGTGTACCAGGCGAGCCCCGTGAGGACCGTGACGCCGCCGATGACGGCCTGGGCGACCACGCCGAGCGGCATCGTGCAGGCCAGCAGGAGCAGGCGACGGCGGCGCGGGCGCACGAACAGCGCCGCGATCACGCAGGCGCCGGTGACGAGCACGAGGGCGATGCCGAGCAGCCGGTTGCCGAACTCGATCCACTGGTGCAGCGCGGCCACCTCGGCGTGGGCCACGGGGACCATGCTGCCGGGGAAGCACTGCGGCCAGGTCGGGCAGCCGAGGCCCGAGCCGGTGACGCGCACGGCCGCGCCGGTCACGGCGATCCCGCCCTGCCCGACGACCGCGGCGACGGCGAGCCCACGCATCAGGGCCGGGGGAGTCCTCACCGGGCCAGCCTACGACACCCTGTAGTGAGTCTCAGTCCCACTTGAGCGTCCGGACGGCGACGGCCCCGGCCACCACGGCCCAGACCAGCAGCACGACGAGGTGGCCGACCCCGGGGCCGCCGCCGAGCAGCACCGAGCGCAGCCCCTCGGCGAGCGCCCCGCTGGGGAGCAGCTCGACGACGGCGCCGAGCGGGCCGGGCAGCTGGTCGGCCGGCACCACGATGCCGCCGACGAAGAGCAGCACGAACCAGACCACGTTGGCGATGACGAGCACGAGGTCGGCGCGCACGGAGCCGCCGAGCAGCAGCCCGCAGGCCCCGAACGCCGCCGCCCCGAGGACGATCAGCAGCAGCGCCCAGCCGAGCGACGCACCGTCGGGACGCCACCCCAGCGCGAGGCCCACCCCGCCGAGGACGACCACCTGGAGGACGACCACCGCCGCCATCCCGCCGAGGCGACCCGTGACGACGAGCCAGCGGGGGATCGCGGTGGCGGCGAGCCGGCGCATCAGCCCGTAGCGGCGGTCGAAGCCGAGCGCGATCGCCTGGCTGGTGAAGCCGGTCGACATCATGGCCAGGGCGAGGACGGTGCCCAGCGCGGCGTTCACCCGCGGCTCGGGCAGCTCGACGAGGCCCTGCAGCAGGGTGAGCCCGACGAGCAGCGCCAGCGGGATGACGAGCGTGAGCAGCAGCTGCTCGGAGTGGCGCAGCGCGAGGACCGTCTCGGTGCGGGTGTGCACGGCGAGCATCCGGGCCCGCGAGCCGATGCCCGGGTCGGGGGTGAAGGTGCCGGCCTCGAAGGGGGTCACGAGCGCAGTTCCCGTCCGGTGAGGTCGAGGAAGACGTCCTCGAGGCTGCGCCGTCCCATCCGGACGTCGTCGGCGAGCACGCCCTGGCGCGCGCACCAGGCCGTCACCGCGGCGAGGACCTGGGGGTCGATCGAGCCCACGACGGTGTAGTGCCCGGGCGGGCCCTCCTTACTGAGGTGGCCCTCGGGCAGCACGTCGTCGAGCAGGGCGAGGTCCATCCCCGGGACGGCGCGGAACCGCATCATGTCCTCGGAGCCCGCCGTGGTCAGCTCGTCGGGCGAGCCCGCGGCGACGACGCGGCCGTGGTCGACGATGACGACGTCGTCGGCGAGGGTCTCCGCCTCCTGCATGAGGTGCGTGGTCAGCAGCACCGCGACCCCGTCGGCGCGCAGGGCCCGCACGAGGTCCCACACGAGGTGGCGGCCCTGCGGGTCGAGGCTCGAGGTGGGCTCGTCGAGGAAGACGAGCTCCGGGCGCCCGACGACCGCGCAGGCGAGGCTCAGGCGCTGCTGCTGCCCGCCGGAGAGCCGCTTGTAGGGCAGCTTCGCGCACGACTCGAGGCCGAGGGTGTGCACGAGCCACTCGGTGTCGAGCGGGCGCGACGAGCAGGCCGCGACGAGGTCGAGCATCTCGCGGACCCGCACCATCGGGTAGGCGCCGCCGCCCTGGGGCATGACGCCCATCCGGGCCCGCAGCGCCTCGGGGGCGCCCGCGGGGTCGGCGCCGAGCACCCGCACGCTGCCCGAGGTGCGGGTGCGGAAGCCCTCGCACACCTCGACGGTGGTGGTCTTGCCGGCGCCGTTGGGCCCGAGGAGCGCCAGGACGCGGCCGTGGTGCAGGTCGAGGTCGAGACCGTCGACGGCGGCCGTGTCGCCGTAGCGCACGACGAGGTCGCGGACCTCGACGGCCGCCGGTTCTGCACCCACGTGGCCCAGCCTAGGTCGCCGGGGCGGTGGTCCCCGTACGGGCCTCGTCGTCGGGCCCCGCCGGCCGGGGCGGGATCCGCGGCGTGTTCCGGCGGGCGATGAGCAGCGGGAGGATCGCGACGACCAGCGCGGCGGTGATGGCCATCGGCAGCTGGTAGGCCCGGAAGGTGAAGTCGTTGCCCGTCGGCGGGACGAGCAGGGCCACCGTGGCGCACACCGCGACGGCGCAGCCCCGGACCCGCGGGGCGGTGACCGAGCACGCGAGCGGGACCATCAGCCAGAGCAGGTACCAGGGGTGCAGCACGGGGCCGGCGAGGAACACCGCGCCGAACCCGTAGGCCACGCCGGCCACGGGGTGCAGCCGCCCGCGCAGCACCATCAGCAGCAGCAGCACGCAGACCAGCGCCGCCACCCCGAGCCCGGCCGACCGGGTGAGGGAGAGGACGGCGTCGGTGTGGTCGCCCAGGCCGAGCCAGATGCCGATCTGCCCGCCGAGCACCCCGAGGTCGGTGGTGATCGAGAGCCAGGAGCGGAGCAGGTTCGGCACCGACAGCGCCGTGATCCACCCGAAGCCGAGCCCCGACCCGAGCGACACGGCCACCACCACGCCGAGCCCGGTCGCCGAGACCGCCGCACCCCACCGCAGCAGGGCGATCAGCCCGTCGCGGCCGCGGGGGTCCTTCCCGGCCGCGAGGCAGTGCTCCCGGGCCACGTGCGCGGCGAGGAAGCCCAGCGCGAGCACCGCCGGGATCTTCCCGGAGGCGCCGAGCCCGATGAGGGCGGCGCCGAGGAACCAGGAGGAACGGAAACCGATCTCGAGGCCGGCCAGGACGACGCCCATCATGATCGCGTCGTTGTGGATGCCGGAGACGAGGTGGAAGAGCACCAGCGGGCTCACGGCGAGCCACAGGGCGGCCACCGGCTCCACGCCCGCGCGCCGCGCGAGGTGGGGGGCCGCCCAGATGACCAGGCCGAGCCCGACCAGGGCGAGCACCCGGTGCAGGTAGACCCCGAGCACGATGTCGTCCCCGGCGATCGCGGTCACCAGACGCCCGAAGGTGAGGAACCCCGGGCCGTAGGGGGAGGGCGTGGTGCGCCAGATCGTGGGGATCGAGGCGACCAGCGGGTCGTCGAGGCCGAGGGCCTGGGCGGCGCCGAAGACGTAGGGGTCGAAGCCGCGCGAGACCACCTCGGCTTGCGAGAGGTAGCCGTAGACGTCGGTGGAGAACAGCGGCGGCGCCACGGCGAGGGGCGCGCACCAGGTGACGAGGATGCGGGAGAGCTGGCGGACGGTCAGCCGCACCCGCCCGGGCCAGGCGAGCCGGCCCAGCCACAGCCAGGCGAGGACGACCATGCCCATGCCGACGTAGGCGAGCGCGATCGACACGGTGGGCAGGCGCCCGGGGAGACCGAGCACCCGGACGCCCAGCAGCGGGTTGTAGGCCGATGCCGGGGTGGCGCCGCACCCGAGGGCACCGACCGCCATGAGGAGCGCGCCGGTGAACCCGAACCGGCGGCAGAAGCGCAGCCGCCGGCGCTCGTCGGGGGTCGCGGGCGCCTCGGGCGCCGACCGCTGGGGACCGCCCGACGAGCCCTCGTCGGGCTCCGGGGGAGCCGTCGGGGCCGTCGCCGTCACCCGGGGGACGATACCGAGGGCCCCCGACACCTCCCGGTGAGCCCCGACCCGGGGCCGCGGCGCGGGTGACCCGCACCACCCGGGGGCCACGACCCGTGCAGCCGGGACGCATATAGGCAAGAGTGGTGTTGTCTAAAGCGGGTAGCCCTGTGTCATGATCGTGAGACGGGTTCCCATCCAGCCCCGGAGGTGAGCGCATGATCCGGATCGACCACGCGGAGCACGCACGCTCCGTGGCCGACGGCCGGACCCGCGACGCGGTGGTCCGCCTGCTCCTCGAGCGTGGCCCCACCACGGCGGCCACGCTCGCCGACCGGCTGCACCTCTCGGGTCCCGGCGTCCGCCGGCACCTCGACGCGCTGGTCGCCGAGGGCAGCGTCCTCACGCGGGACGCCCCGGCCTCCGGCAAGCGCGGTCGTCCGGCCCGGCAGTTCCTCCTCACGGCGAGCGGCCGTGCCCGCGCGGGCCGCGGGGAGCACGGTTCGGCCGAGCTCGCCGTGGCCGCCCTGCGCCGTCTCGGCGAGGCGGCGGGCGAGGAGGCCGTGAAGGCGTTTGCGCGCGAACGGGTCCTGACGATGGTCGGGTCCCACCGCGAGCACGTCGAGGCCGGTGCCGACCGCGCGGAGCGGACGGGGCGCCTCGCCGAGGCCCTGACCGCCGAGGGCTACGCGGCGAGCAGCAGCGGCAGCGGCGACGCCCGGGTGGCCGGCGAGCAGCTGTGCCAGCACCACTGCCCGGTCGCCGACGTGGCCGCGGAGTTCCCCCAGCTGTGCGAGGCGGAGGCCGAGGTCTTCGCCGAGCTCCTGGGCACCCACGTCCAGCGGTTGGCCACCATCGCGCGCGGCGACGCCGCGTGCACCACACACGTCCCGGCACAGCAGTCGCCGGTCGATCGATCCTCGGGCACCACCACCGCCGTCACCACCGGCGGAGACCCCGACGTCAAGGGAAGGCAGGTCGTATGACCACCGCACCGGAGAAGGAGACGCTGACCCAGGAGGAGACCCTCGCCTCCCTGGGCAGCTACCAGTTCGGGTGGCACGACAGCGACAGCGCGGGCGCCAGCGCCCAGCGCGGCCTGTCCGAGGCCGTCGTCCGGGACATCTCGGCCAAGAAGGACGAGCCCGACTGGATGCTCCAGCTGCGCCTCAAGGCCCTGGGCATGTTCGACAAGAAGCCGATGCCGAACTGGGGCTCCGACCTGTCGGGCATCCACTTCGACAACATCAAGTACTTCGTGCGCTCGACGGAGAAGCAGGCGGCCACCTGGGACGACCTGCCCGACGACATCAAGAACACCTACGACAAGCTCGGCATCCCCGAGGCCGAGAAGGCCCGCCTGGTGTCCGGTGTCGCGGCGCAGTACGAGTCCGAGGTCGTCTACCACGCGATCCGCGAGGACCTCGAGGAGCAGGGTGTCATCTTCATGGACACCGACACCGGGCTGCGCGAGCACCCGGAGCTGTTCGAGGAGTACTTCGGCTCGGTGATCCCGGCCGGCGACAACAAGTTCTCCGCGCTGAACTCCGCGGTGTGGTCGGGCGGCTCGTTCATCTACGTGCCGAAGGGTGTCCACGTCGACATCCCGCTGCAGGCCTACTTCCGGATCAACACCGAGAACATGGGCCAGTTCGAGCGGACGCTGATCATCGTCGACGAGGACGCCTACGTCCACTACGTCGAGGGCTGCACGGCACCGATCTACTCGTCCGACTCGCTGCACTCCGCGGTCGTCGAGATCGTCGTCAAGAAGGGCGGCCGCTGCCGCTACACGACCATCCAGAACTGGTCGAACAACGTCTACAACCTGGTCACCAAGCGCGCCAAGGCCGAAGAGGGCGCGACGATGGAGTGGGTCGACGGCAACATCGGCTCCAAGGTGACGATGAAGTACCCGGCCGTCTGGCTGATGGGCCCCCACGCCAAGGGCGAGGTGCTCTCGGTCGCCTTCTCCGGCGAGGGCCAGCACCAGGACGCCGGCGCCAAGATGGTGCACCTGGCTCCGCACACGTCGTCGACGATCATCTCGAAGTCGGTGGCGCGCGGTGGCGGCCGGACCTCCTACCGCGGCCTGGTCCGCGTGAACAAGGGCGCGCACCACTCGCGGTCCACGGTGAAGTGCGACGCGCTGCTGGTCGACACGATCAGCCGCTCGGACACCTATCCCTACGTCGACGTCCGCGAGGACGACGTGACGATGGGCCACGAGGCGACCGTCTCGAAGGTCAGCGAGGACCAGCTCTTCTACCTGATGTCCCGCGGCCTCACCGAGGACGAGGCCATGGCGATGATCGTGCGCGGGTTCGTCGAGCCCATCGCGCGTGAGCTGCCCATGGAGTACGCGCTCGAGCTCAACCGCCTGATCGAGCTGCAGATGGAAGGAGCGGTGGGCTAGTGAGTGCCGCCGAGACCCCCGACGGCCCCGCCGCGCAGATCGGCGGGGGCGTCATCAGCGCCCCCGCCGACTCGCCGGAGTCCTACGACCCGGGTATCGCGGCGGCCTCCCCGCCGGCCGCGACCCCGGGCTCGCCCGCCCTCGCTCCGTGGGAGGAGCGCCACCTCTCCTACGACGTGGAGTCCTTCGAGGTGCCCCGCGGCCGCGAGGAGCAGTGGCGGTTCACGCCGCTGCGCCGCCTCCGCGGCCTGCACGACGGCACGGCGACCGCCACCGCGACCGCCTCGGTGGAGATCACCGAGGGCTTCGGCAGCGGCGCCGACCAGGACGCCATGACCGAGGACCTCGGGGACGACGCCCGCGTCGAGACCGTGGGTCTCGACGACCCGCGGCTCGGCGACGGTGGCATCCCCGCCGACCGCGTGGCCGCCCAGGCCTGGGCCTCGGCGACCGAGGCCACCGTCCTGACGGTGACCGGGGCTCGCCCGGCCGACCGCCCCCTCACCGTGACCACCACCGGTCCCGGCGCGGGGAACGTCGCCTGGTTGCACCTGCAGGTCCGCCTGGAGCCGCAGACCGAGGCCGTCGTGGTCCTCGACCACCGCGGCTCGGGCACCATCGGCGCCAACGTCGAGGTCGTGGTGGGCGACGCCGCCCGCCTGACCCTCGTCGAGGTGCACGACTGGGCCGACGACGCCGTGTTCGTGGGCGCCTCGCACCTCGGGATCGGCCGCGACGCCACCCTGCGGCACACCTCGGTGACCCTGGGCGGCGACCTGGTCCGGCTCTCGCCGACGGTGAACTACCGCGCGCCCGGAGGCGACGTCGAGCTCGACGGGCTCTACTTCGCCGACGGCGGCCAGCACTTCGAGCAGCGCCTGTTCGTCGACCACGCGATCCCGAATTGTCGGTCGCGGGTCATCTACAAGGGCGCGTTGCAGGGCGTCGAGGGCAGCTCGCCCGCGCACACCGTGTGGATCGGCGACGTGCTGATCCGCAAGGCCGCGGAGGGCACCGACACCTACGAGCTCAACCGCAACCTGCTGCTCACCGACAACGCTCGCGCCGACTCGGTGCCCAACCTCGAGATCGAGACGGGCGAGATCGTCGGCGCCGGCCACGCCAGCGCGACCGGCCGGTTCGACGACGAGCAGCTGTTCTACCTGATGGCGCGCGGGATCCCCGAGGACCAGGCCCGACGGCTCGTCGTGCGCGGGTTCTTCGGCGAGGTCATCCACAAGATCGGCGTGCCCGCGCTGCGCGACCGGCTCGAGGCGGCCATCGAGGCCGAGCTCGAGGCCATCGGCAGCTAGAAGAACTCCCACCACGTTTCCGTAAGTGAAAGAGGATTGATGTCCACCCTCGAGATCCGCGACCTGCACGTCGAGGTCGAGACCGAGTCGGGCCCGAAGGAGATCCTGCGCGGCGTCGACCTGACGGTGAACTCGAACGAGACCCACGCGATCATGGGTCCGAACGGTTCCGGCAAGTCGACGCTCGCCTACTCCATCGCGGGCCACCCGAAGTACACCGTGACGCAGGGCGAGGTCCTGCTCGACGGCGAGAACGTGCTGGAGATGGCCGTCGACGAGCGCGCCCGCGCCGGCCTGTTCCTCGCGATGCAGTACCCCGTCGAGGTGCCCGGCGTCTCGATGTCGAACTTCCTGCGCAGCGCCGCGACCGCCACCCGGGGCGAGGCCCCGAAGGTCCGGCACTGGGTCAAGGAGGTCAAGACCGCCATGACCGACCTCGAGATCGACCCGGCGTTCGCCGAGCGCAGCGTCAACGAGGGCTTCTCCGGCGGTGAGAAGAAGCGCCACGAGGTGCTGCAGCTCTCGCTGCTCAAGCCGAAGTTCGCGGTGCTCGACGAGACCGACTCCGGCCTCGACGTCGACGCCCTGCGCGTCGTCTCGAAGGGCGTGAACGACTACAAGGCGCAGTCCGACGTCGGCGTCCTGCTCATCACGCACTACACCCGGATCCTGCGCTACATCGCGCCGGACAAGGTGCACGTGTTCGTCAACGGCCGGGTCGCCCAGTCGGGCGGGCCCGAGCTCGCCGACGAGCTCGAGGCGAACGGCTACGAGCGGTTCGTCGGGGCCTTCGGCGCCGACAAGGAGGAGCAGCCGGCATGACCGCACTCGCATCCGCTCCCACGACGGCGGGTGCGACCCTGGATGTCGCGAAGATCCGAGCGGACTTCCCCATCCTGAGCCGCACCGTCCGGGACGGGAAGCCGCTGATCTACCTCGACTCGGGCGCCACCAGCCAGCGCCCGCGTCAGGTGCTCGACGCCGAGCGGACGTTCCTCGAGACGTCCAACGCCGCGGTCCACCGCGGAGCCCACGCGCTCTCCGAGGAGGCGACCGACGCCTACGAGTCGGCGCGCTCCAAGGTCGCGGCGTTCATCGGCGCCGCCCCCGGCATCGAGACCTCCGAGATCGTGTTCACCAAGAACGCGACCGAGGCGCTGAACCTCGTCGCGTACGGGATGTCGAACGCGCTCACGAGCGACGACCCGGCGGCGCAGCGCTTCCGGGTGGGCCCCGGCGACGAGGTCGTCGTCACCGAGATGGAGCACCACGCGAACCTCGTGCCGTGGCAGGAGTTCTGCCGCCGCACCGGGGCCACGCTGCGGTGGTTCGCGGTGACCCGCGACGGCCGGCTCGACCTCGACTCGCCCGAGGCGCAGGACGTGATCAACGAGCGCACGAAGGTCGTCGCGTTCACCCACCAGTCCAACGTGCTGGGCACGGTGCCGCCAGTGGCGGAGCTCGTGGCGCGGGCGAGGGCGGTCGGCGCCTACACGGTGCTCGACGCCTGCCAGTCGGTCCCGCACACGCCGGTCGACATGCACGCCCTCGGCGTCGACTTCGCCGCGTTCTCCGGCCACAAGATGCTCGGCCCCTCGGGGATCGGCGTGCTCTACGGGCGGCGCGAGCTGCTCGAGGCGCTGCCGCCGTTCCTCACCGGCGGGTCGATGATCGAGCTGGTCCGCATGCAGGGCTCGACGTACGCGGCCCCGCCCGCGCGCTTCGAGGCCGGCGTGCCGATGACCTCGCAGGCCGTCGGGCTCGGCGCGGCCGTCGACTACCTGAACGACATCGGCATGGAGAACGTGCACGCGCACGAGAACCTCCTGACCGGGGCCGCGCTCGAGGGACTGCAGGCCATCGACGGCGTGACCGTCATGGGACCGCGGAACACCGAGTCCCGCGGGGGAGCGGTGTCCTTCGAGATCGAGGGCGTCCACCCCCACGACGCGTCGCAGGTGCTCGACGACTCCGGCATCGCGGTCCGCGTCGGCCACCACTGCGCGTGGCCGCTGCACCGCGCCTTCGGCGTGCAGAGCTCGATCCGCGCGAGTTTCCACGTCTACAACACGCTCGACGAGGTGCAGGCCCTGCTCGACGGCGTCCGCCGCGTGCAGGACTTTTTCGCCTCCGACGGCGTTGCCCTGTAGAGGAGGTCGACACCGTGAAGCTCGAGACGATGTACCAGGAGATCATCCTGGACCACTACCGCAAGCCGCACGGCCGCGGTCTGCGCGACCCGTTCGACGCCGAGGTCCACCACGTGAACCCGACGTGCGGCGACGAGGTCACCCTCCGGGTGCACCTCGAGGGCTCCGGGCCCGAGGCGAAGGTCCTGGACGTCTCCTACGACGCCCTCGGCTGCTCCATCAGCCAGGCCGCCACCTCGGTGCTCAACGACCTCGTGGTCGGCCACACCGTCGGCGAGTCGTTCGAGGTGATCGCGGCCTACCAGGAGATGGTGCAGGGCCGCGGCAAGGTGGAGCCCGACGAGGACGTGCTCGACGACGCCGTCGCGTTCGCCGGGGTCGCCTCGTACCCCGCGCGCGTGAAGTGCGCACTGCTGGGCTGG
Source organism: Actinomycetospora atypica (assembly GCF_042653685.1). Taxonomy (NCBI): domain Bacteria; kingdom Bacillati; phylum Actinomycetota; class Actinomycetes; order Pseudonocardiales; family Pseudonocardiaceae; genus Actinomycetospora; species Actinomycetospora atypica. The sequence continues at coordinate 70,982 of NZ_JBHSIV010000022.1, forward strand.
ATGGCGTTCAAGGACGCGGTGGCCCAGGCTGACGCGAACGCTCCCGAGCTGGAGGGACAGGCATGACCGACACCGAGACGCCCGAGGGTGCCCTCGAGAGGGGCGCCGAGGGGATGCCCCAGGCGCCCGCGCCGAAGGCCGACACGCCCTCGATGGACGACCTCGAGGAGGCCATGCGCGACGTCGTCGACCCCGAACTGGGGATCAACGTCGTCGACCTGGGCCTGCTCTACGGCATCGACGTCCACCAGGACGAGACCGCCGGCACCGTCGCCACGCTCGACCTGACGCTGACGTCCGCGGCCTGCCCGCTGACCGACGTCATCGAGGACCAGTCCCGCGCCGCCCTGACCCAGGGTCCCGGCGGCGGCCTGGTCGACGACGTGCGGATCAACTGGGTGTGGATCCCGCCGTGGGGCCCCGACAAGATCACCGACGACGGCCGCGAGCAGCTGCGGGCGCTGGGCTTCACCGTGTAGGTGGGCTGCGCCCTCGTGAGCACTATTCCGTGTCCCGGCACGGAGTAGTGCTCACACGCGTGTCTGCACCTCGAGGGCCGGCCACAGGGTCGCGACGACGTCCTCGGCGAGCTGCTTGGGATCGTGCTCGTCGCGCAGCAGCGCCGCGTAGAAAGCGCCGAAGCAGAGGGTGGCGACCGTGTGCCGGTCGACGTCGGCGTGGATCGCGCCGCGCTCCTGCAGGGCGGCCAGGGTGTTCTCGACCAGGCGCACCCGGGGCTCGACCGCGTGGGCCTTGACGTGGGCGAGCAGCTCCGGCGTGCGGATGGTCTCGCCCATGAAGTTCCCCATGAGGACCATCGCGTCGGGGTTGTAGTAGCAGGGGTCGACCCGGCGGACGGCCTCGGTCAACGCGTCCCGCGGGGGCATCGTCTCCAGCGGCTCGGCCGGGTAGCTGTCCTGCTGGCGGCGGAAGCCCCAGTCGAGGGCGTCGATGGTGAGTTCGAGCTTGTTTGCCCACCGCCGGTAGATCGTGGGCCGGGACACCCCGGCGTCGGCGGCCACCTCGGCCAGCGACATCGCGGAGTACCCGTCGAGCACCAGGCGCCGGCGGGTGGCCTCGATGATCGACTCGTCGAGCGCGGGGTCCCGGGGGCGCCCGCCCCGCGAGCCGCCCGACGGGGCGTCCCCCTGGTCGTGGCCCGGGTCCTCGGTCATCCCGACATCATCCCCCAGCGCCGGCTGCCTACGTGTGCGCGAGTTGCGTTACAGGTCTTGCACGTAACCTAACGTCGCCCTATCGTCGTCTACATCCCACGGCACGACCTGCAGGAGGCAGCGATGGGCCACACGGCCGAGGACCTGATCGTGCGCAGCATCCCGTTCGTCACGGAGGTGAAGAACCGCACGGCCGGGACCGACCTCGAGACCTGGCTCAACGAGACCCACGGCCCGGGGACGCCGGTCTACGACGACCTCGCGGCGATGATCACCGAGGGCGTCCGGGAGGGCTGGGCGGCCACCGTCGAGGTCGACGGGCGGCACTACCGGCGCAGCCGCATCGCCGAGCCCCAGGAGCGCCTCGAGTGGTTCAGCATCACCGCGGTCTACATGGAGAGCCAGGAGGCCTTCCGCGGGCAGTACCACCAGCACCCCTACGGCGAGCTGAACCTCGTCGTCCCGCTCGACCCCGGAGCCGAGCTGCGCGGTCCCAACGGGTGGTGCCACGCCGGGTGGACCGCGCCCGCGCCGGCCAGCCACCACTACCCGGAGGCCCGGGGTGGCGCGCTGATCGCCCTGTTCTTCCTCCCGGCCGGGCGCATCTCCTACGACATCACCGCTCCCGACCAGGAGCCGGCGGTCGCCGCGTCGTGAGCACCGTCGCGCCGGACGTGGTCGGGTCCCTCTCGGTCGACGAGGCCGTCGCCACCCGGCGCAGCGTCCGGGCCTACCTGCCCCGACCCGTCCCGCCGCGGGACGTCGAGGAGATCCTCACCCTGGCGGCGCGCACCGCGAGCAACTCCAACACCCAGCCGTGGCACGTCCACGTCGTCACGGGCCGGACGAAGCGCGACCTCGCGGAGTCGCTGTGGGAGGCGCTCGAGAACGACGACCGGACAACTCCGGAGTACCGCTACCAGCCCGACCCCGACGACTGGAGCGAACCGTTGCTGTCCCGGCGTCGGCAGTTCGGCGACGAGCTCTACCGCTGCACCCTCGGCGTCGAGCACGACGACACCGAGGGACGGCTGGCCCACCACCGCCGGAACTACGAGTTCTTCGGCGCCCCGGTCGGGCTGATCCTCACCGTCGACCGGCAGTCCCTCGGCGGAGGCCTCATCGACGCAGGCGCCTTCCTGCAGGCCATCATCCTGCTGGCCCGGGCCCGGGGGCTCGACACCTGCCCCCAGGCCTCGTTCCTCGACTTCCACCCCGTCGTCCGGCGCCACCTGCGGATACCGGCGGAACAGATGCTCGTGTGCGGGGTGGCCCTGGGTTACGCCGACGACGGTCACTGCCTCGGCGGCCTCACGACCGAGCGCGAACCCGTCGGGAGCTACACGACGTTCCACGACTGACTTCGCGCTTCGCGCTCGTGCGTGCGTTTCCGTGCTGGGGGGCGGACACGCACGCACGGGGGCGTCAGCCCGACCGGCGCACCACGTGCGGCTTCAGGTGCCGGTAGCCGCGGACGTGCAGCGGCGGGACGGTGCGGACCTCGACGTTCAGGTCCGCGGCCCGGACCGCCTCGGTCATGCCGTCGTCGAGCAGGGTGGTGCCCGGGCGGGCGTGCGAGGTGAGCCGGCTCGCGATGTTCACGGTGGGGCCGTAGACGTCGCCGTAGCGGGGGAGGACCTCCCCGTGGGCGAGGCCGATGCGCAGGGACAGGCGCTCGGAGTCGTCGGGGACCTCGTCGTGCAGGGCGAACGCGATCTCCAGGGCCTGCGCCACGTCGGGGCAGACGAAGAGGACCTCGTCGCCGAGGGTCTTGACGATGCGCCCGCCGTGGCGGGCGACGACGTCGGTCGAGACGCCCTCGAAGCGCTCGAGCAGGGCGCGCAGCTCGTCGGGGTCGACCTGGCGGGACAGGGCGGTGAAGCCGACGACGTCGGCGAACCCCACGACGGTGGTCGTGGCCGACGGGTCCACATCGCCCTGCTCGCCCGCGAGGGAGGACAGCATCCGCCCGGAGGTGACGAGCAGGTGGCGGCGCCAGGTGTAGGCCTGCAGCTTCTCGATCAGCGGGACGAGGGTGCGGACCGAGTCGGTGACCGTCTCGGGGTCGTCGGCCGCGCCGCGCTCGGCGACGACACGGCGCAGGAGGTTGGCCTGCCACTCCGCGAGGCGCGCCATGCTCTGGCCGAGGGTGCGGGCGATCGCCAGCGCCTCGGCCTCGTCGAACGCGTCCTGGGCGAGGAGCTCGTCGACCAGGCCGAGGGCCTCGACGTCGGACTCGGAGAACGCCTCGACGTCGTCGGGGACCCGGGGGAAGCCCAGGGCGCTCCAGAGCCGGGCCGACTGCTCGAGGGACACGCCGGCGCGCTCGGCGACGTCCCCGCGGCGCAGCGTCCGCTCCCCGCCCAGCAGGAGCTCCTCGACCTCCTGCCGGGCCTCCGACCAGCGCCCCGACCCGTCGGGGGTCGGGCTCACGTGGTGTGGACGATGAGGACGTCCGTCGGCGCCTTGCGCGAGATGCCCTGCGGGACCGAGCCGAGCAGGCGACCCGAGAGGCTGTTGAGCCCGCGGTTGCCGATGACGAGCAGGTCGGCCTTGCGCTCGTTGACGATCTTCGTGACGACCTCGATGGGGTCGCCCTCCTGCGCCACGGTCTCGATCTCGCCCACGCCCTTGGCGGCCGCGCGCTCCTTCGCGTCGCGCAGGGCCTCCTCGGCGGGGGTGGAGCCGACGACGTGGTAGGCGGCGTCCTCGCCGAGCTGCTGCTCGGCCTGGCCGGTGTTCCGGGCCGGGTGGTACGCGCTGACGATCAGCAGCGCGGCGCCGGCGTCGGCGGCGACGACGGCGGCCCGGTCGACGGCCCGGTAGGAGGAGTCGGATCCGTCGGTGCCGACGGCGACGAGCTGGTAGGCGCCCATGGTTGGCTGCTCCGGTTTCTGGCGGTACACCCCGCCTGTCGGGGGAACGAGCAGGGGTCGCGGATGGTAACGCAATGCTCCGTTCGGTCGGCTTGTACCCCTGTTCAGCGGCCTTGATCGCGTCCGGCACCCAGAAGTGCTCCGGCCAACAGGTGGGCGCGCAGGCGCGGGGAGAGGTGCTCGAACACCGCGAGCATCGCGCCGAGCGACGCCTGGACGTCGTCGTGGGCGCCCAGGTAGGCCCGCTGGCGCTCCGGCGGGGAGGAGAAGAAGCGCTCGAAGAACTCCGGGACGTCGGCCGGCGGCATCCGCAGGAGCACGTCGAGGCCGCGGCGGCGCATCGCGTGGACCGCCCGCGCGCTCGGCCCGCGGACGACTCGATCAGCCGCGTCGACCATGGAATCATGGTCCGGTCGAGTGACGAGTTGATCGGCGAGTCGAGTGGCCGCGTACAAGGAGCGCGCCACGGAGTAACCGGTGGCCGGGTGGACGAAGCGGCCCGCGACCCCGAAGGGGACGACGCCCGCGGGGGAGCGGTGCGCCGGGGTGTCGACGGCGAAGCGCACGTACTCGACGCGTCCGGGGTCGTCGAGCGGGATGTCGGCCTCCGCGAGGCCGGCCGCCACCAGCCGGCGGCGGAGCCGGTCGGCGAGCTCGGGCAGCGGCAGCCCCGGCCGCCGCGCGAGCGAGGTCTCCTCGAGCAGGACGCGACCGCCGCCGAGCGGGATCGCGTAGAGGAACGTCGGCCAGCCCGGCATGCCGTGCAGCGGGCGCCAGTCCATGAACAGCAGCCGGCCGTCGGTGACGGTCGCGGCCACGTCGGCCGGCACGACGACGCCCACGGCCGTCTGCTCGGCGGACCGGGGCGCGCGGCGTCCCGTCGGGATCGAGAGCACCCGGGCCGCGCCGGAGGCGTCGACCACCAGACCGGCCCGCAGCTCGCGGCCGTCGTCGAGGACGACCCCGGGACCCTCGTCGGGAACGCCCCGGACCTTGCCCCGCACCACGCGCACCCGGTCGTCGCGCAGCGCGTCCTGCAGCGCGGGGGTGTCGAGGACGGCGTACTCGCCGTCGAGCACACGGGCGGTGCGGGCCACGGCCCAGCCGACGTCGGACGCGGCGACGACCGCCCGCGGCAGCGCGTCCGGCCCCGCGAGCGGCAGGTCGGCGCACCAGGTGCCGTAGGTGTTCGTCCAGACCCGGTCGGGGCGGGGCTCGACGAGCGTCACCGCCATCCCGCGCCGGGCGCAGGCCCGGGCCAGCGCCCACCCGGCGGGACCACCGCCCGCGACGACGAGGTCGGCGCCGGGCGCGGCCGTCAGCGGTCCCCGATCTCCCGTTCCCATGCGGCGAGTCTTTCGCGGTCGGCCTTGGCCCGCGCGTTCCAGTCCCGCATCGCCTGGGGGTAGCCGGTCACCTGCACGTCGAAGACCGGCACCTTGCAGCGGCGTGCCAGCCGCTCGGCGTTGCGGGGCGTGCCGACGCGCCGCCGCGTCCACTCGCCGTCGGCGGCCACGGCGACGACCGTGGTGTCGGTCGCCGTGGTCTCCGGCTCGACGTAGAACTCCACGCCGGTGCGTGACCGGGCGAACATCCGCAGGTGCTCGAGGTCGGCGGGGCCGCCCTCGCGGTCGAGGACCTGGCGGCGCCCGTCGCCCCCGACACCGGACGCACCCCCGCCGCGGCGGAACCAGCTGAACAGGCCCATGGCCCCAGTATCCCCGGCCCGGCGTGAAGGACGGGTGTCCGCCGTGTCCGTGCACACGGTCGGCGGCCCACCGGCCTCACCTACACTGGAGGTCTCGCCGCCCGGTGCCCGCCGTCCTGCGCACCGCTGCCCCGACCCGGGATGAGGCCCTGAAGTGATCACCGCGTCCGATCTCGAGCTGCGCGCCGGCTCCCGCGTCCTGCTGTCGGGGGTCACCCTCCGCGTGCAGCCGGGGGACCGCATCGGGCTGGTGGGCCGCAACGGGGCCGGGAAGACCACCTCGCTGCGCGCGATCGCGGGGGAGTCCGAGCCCTACGGCGGCACCATCCGCTCCACCGGGCCCATCGGCTACCTGCCGCAGGACCCGCGCGAGGGCGACCTGTCGGTGCTCGCGCGCGACCGGGTGCTCTCCGCCCGCGGTCTCGACCAGATCCTGCGCGACATGGAGAAGGCCCAGACCGCCATGGCCGAGCTCGCCGACGACCGGGAGCGCGACAAGGCGATCGCCCGCTTCGGCCGGCTCGAGGAGCGGTTCGCCGACCTCGGGGGCTACGCCGCGGAGAGCGAGGCCGGGCGCATCTGCTCGAACCTCGGCCTGGCCGACCGCGTGCTCACCCAGCCGCTCGAGACGCTCTCCGGCGGCCAGCGCCGCCGGGTGGAGCTCGCCCGCATCCTGTTCGCCGCCTCCGGCGAGGGCGGGAACTCGGGCACCACGCTCCTGCTCGACGAGCCCACCAACCACCTCGACGCCGACTCGATCACCTGGCTGCGCTCGTTCCTGCGCGGCCACGAGGGCGGGGTCGTGGTCATCAGCCACGACACCGACCTGCTCGCCGACGTCGTCAACAAGGTGTGGTTCCTCGACGCGATGCGCGGCGAGCTCGACATCTACAACATGAACTGGAAGAACTACCTGCAGGCCCGGGCCGACGACGAGGCCCGCCGCCGCCGGGAGCGCGCCAACGCCGAGAAGAAGGCGTCGGCCCTGCAGACCCAGGCCGCGAAGATGGGTGCGAAGGCGACGAAGGCGGTCGCCGCGAAGCAGATGCAGCGCCGGGCGACCGCGCTGCTCGAGGGCCTCGACGAGCAGCGGGTGTCCGACCGGGTGGCCGCGATCCGGTTCCCCACCCCGCAGCCCTGCGGGCGCACGCCCCTGACCGCCTCCGGCCTCTCGAAGAGCTACGGCTCGCTCGAGGTGTTCACCGGGGTCGACCTCGCGGTCGACCGCGGGTCCCGGGTGGTCATCCTGGGGCTCAACGGCGCCGGCAAGACGACCCTGCTGCGGATCATGGCCGGGGTGGAGAACCCCGACACCGGCGGGGTCACCCCCGGCCACGGCCTGCGCCGGGGCTACTTCGCGCAGGAGCACGACACCCTCGACATGGGCCGCACGGTCTGGCAGAACGCCCGCTCGGCAGCGCCCGACACCCCGGAGCAGCAACTGCGCACCCTGCTGGGCGCGTTCCAGTTCACCGGCGAGCAGCTCGAGCAGCCCGCGGGGACGCTCTCGGGCGGCGAGCGGACGCGGCTGGCGCTCGCCGGGCTGGTGTCGAGCGCGGCGAACGTCCTCCTGCTCGACGAGCCGACGAACAACCTCGACCCGGCCTCGCGGGAGAAGGTGCTCGACGCGCTGCGCCACTACGAGGGCGCGGTCGTGCTCGTGACGCACGACCCGGGCGCGGTCGAGGCCCTCGAGCCCGAGCGCGTCATCCTGCTGCCCGACGGCACCGAGGACCACTTCTCGGCCGACCACCTGGAGCTCGTCGAACTCGCGTGATCGGGGGGCAGGCGGCGTAGGGCCTTCGTGAGCTGGGACGACACGACGCTGGGCCGCACGGACGATCTCGCGCCGATCGGCGCAACCGCTCACCGATCATGTGAAGTGTGCCGTGGCGCACACCGCCTCCGGCGATCATCATGGGTCGACCGGGCACCGTCCGGGAGAGGGGTGGATGAACCATGGCCGATCTGAAGAAGGGCGCCCGCATCACGGGCGACCAGCGCGACAAGCTCGCGACGGACCTCAAGAAGAAGTACGAGAAGGGTGCCAGCATCCGGTCGCTGGCGGAGTCGACGGGACGCTCCTACGGCTTCGTGCACCGGGTGCTCTCCGAGTCGGGGGTCACCCTCCGCGGGCGCGGTGGCGCCACGCGCACCAAGAAGACCGCCTGACGGACGCCCGCGGCGCCCGGGCGACACGTCGGGGTCCGGCGAGCCTCGTCTCGTGGGGTCGGGCGTGCCGCTCGCGCGTCGTGGACGCGCGCCCGCCGCACGGATGACGCCGAGGGCGAACACCGTGCGTGGCCGCCCACCTCGGCGGATACTCGGAGATCGGACCGGCGGACCACCACCCGCCGTGGCCGTTCGAGTCGTCCGCTTGACCTCAAGCATTGTCGAGGTCGCACGCTCGGGGCCAGGACCGAGCGAGTAGGGGTGAACGGCGTGGAGAACGCCTGGATGCTGATGATGTCGATGTCGCAGAGCGACAAGCTCCCGAGATCGGTGCCGAAGGGGACGCTGCCACGCATCTGGCGCTTCGCCTCGCGCCACCACCGGATGCTCTACGGCTTCCTCGCGCTGACCACCGTGTCGGCGGTGATCGCGGTCGGCGTGCCGGTGCTCGCCGGCCGGGTGGTCGACGCGATCGTCAACCGCACCGGGCTCTCCACCGTCGTCTGGATCGCGGTGGGCATCGCCGGCCTCGCGGTGGCCGACGCGCTGCTCGGGCTGGCCGAGCGCTGGATGAGCTCGCGCATCGGCGAGGGCCTGATCTACGACCTGCGCCGGGCGGTGTTCGGCCACGTCCAGTCGATGCCGGTCGCGTTCTTCACCCGCACCCGCACCGGCTCGCTGGTCAGCCGCCTGAACAACGACGTCATCGGCGCGCAGCGGGCCTTCACCTCCACGCTGTCCGGGCTGGTCACCAACGTCATCCAGCTGGTGCTCACGGTGGCCGTGATGGTCACGCTCGCCTGGCAGATCACCTTCCTCGCGCTGATCCTGCTGCCGATCTTCATCCTGCCCGCGCGGCGGATGGGCCGGACCATCGCGAGCCTGCAGCGCGAGTCGTCGAACCTCAACGCGGCCATGACCGGCCAGATGACCGAGCGGTTCTCCGCCGGCGGCGCGACGCTGGTGAAGCTGTTCGGCCGCCCGCGGGTCGAGGCGGCCGAGTTCGGCGAGCGCGCCGACCGGGTGCGCGACATCGGGGTCCGCACCGCGATGGCCAACCGCGTGTTCATGACGAGCCTGACGCTGGTCAGCGCGCTGGCGCAGGCCATGGTCTACGGCGTCGGCGGCTGGCTCGCCTTCACCGGCCGGCTCGAGGCCGGCACCGTCGTCAGCCTCGCCCTGCTGCTGACCCGGCTCTACGGGCCGCTCACCCAGCTCGCCAACGCCCGGGTCGACGTGATGAGCGCCCTCGTGAGCTTCGAGCGGGTCTTCGAGGTGCTCGACCTGCGCCCGACGATCGTCGAGCGGCCCGACCCCACCCCGCTGCCCTCGACCGCGGTGGGCGTGCGGCTGCGCGACGTGCACTTCACCTACCCGAACGCCGAGGACGTCAGCCTCGCGAGCCTCGAGGAGGTCGCGACCCTCGACCACACGGTGAACCAGGAGGTCCTCCACGGGGTCGACCTGGAGGTGGCGCCGGGGCAGATGCTCGCGCTCGTCGGGCCGTCGGGCGCGGGGAAGTCGACGATCGCCTCGCTGGTGCCGCGGCTCTACGACGTCGACTCCGGGGCGGTCGAGCTCGGGGGGCCGGGCGCCTGGACCGACATCCGCGACCTCACCTTCGACGACCTGCGCGACGCCGTGGGGGTGGTGACCCAGGACGGCCACCTCTTCCACGACACCGTCGCGGGCAACCTGCGCTACGCCCGCCCGGAGGCCACCGACGCCGACCTCGTGACGGCCCTGCAGCGCGCCCGGCTCGGCCCGCTGCTCGCGCAGCTGCCCGAGGGGCTCGAGACGGTGATCGGGGAGCGCGGGTACCGCCTCTCGGGCGGGGAGCGGCAGCGCCTCACGATCGCGCGGCTGCTGCTGGCCGCACCCCGGGTGGTCATCCTCGACGAGGCCACCGCGCACCTCGACTCCGAGTCGGAGGTCGCGGTGCAGGAGGCGCTGGCCGAGGCCCTCGTCGGGCGCACCGCGATCGTCATCGCCCACCGGCTCTCGACGATCCGCAGCGCCGACACCATCGCGGTGGTCGAGGACGGCCGGGTCGTCGAGCAGGGGCCGCACCAGCTCCTGCTCGCGCGGGGCGGGCGCTACGCCGACCTCCACCACACCCAGTTCGCGCCGGCGGCCTGATCACGCTCGGTCACGTTGTCGGAGGTACGTGATACGCCGAACAGCATGACCGAGAACCTCTGCCAGGGGCCCCACGCGCGTGTAGCGTCGATCGCCGTGCCTCCCGTGACCCACGGGGCGCACGGGGTGCGGTGGTCGTCGGACACGGCCGGCTCGTGCGCCGTCGACACTGCGAACACTGCTGACACCGAGAGTGGGGTGGAGATGGCAGCTCCGGCGATCGACCTCGACCCGGCGGCCCCGGTCCCCGACCGGGAGGCCGCCACGGCGTACGTCGCGTCCGTCTGCTTCAAGCACGGGCCGCCGAGACTGGTGGGCGCCGAGCTCGAGTGGCTGGTCCGCTCGGCCTACCGTCCCGACGAACGCCTCGACCCCGCGGTCCTGTTGCGGGTCCTCGGGCCGCACGCCCCCGGCACGCTGCGCACCTCGGTGTCCACCGTGACCGGCGCCCCGCCCGCCCCGCTCACCCCCTCCGCTCCGGACCCGCTCCCCGCCGGGAGCACGGTGACCGTCGAGCCCGGGGGGCAGGTCGAGATCGCCACGCCCCCGCTGACCAGCACCTCCGCGCTGGTCGACGCCGTGCGCACCGACACCGCCGCGATCCGCGCCCGCCTCGCGACCGAGGGCCTCGTCCTCGTCGGCCGCGCCGCCGACCCGCTGCGTCCGCCCCGCCGCATCCTGCGCGTGCCGCGCTACGCGGCGATGGAGGCGGCGTTCGACCGCGTCGGCCCGCACGGCCGCACCATGATGTGCTCCACCTCGGCCGTCCAGGTCAGCCTCGACGCCGGCGACGGAGCCGACGTGGCGCAGCGCTGGCGCGCCCTGCACGAGATGGGCCCCACCCTCGTCGCGACGTTCGCCAACTCCCCGGCCGTGCACGGGCGGCGCACCGGCTGGAAGTCCTCGCGGATGGCGAGCTGGCTCGCGCTCGACCCGGCCCGCACCCGCCCGCCGCAGGTCCTGAGCGACGACCCGGGGGTGGAGTGGGCCGAGCGGGCGCTCGCCACGCCGCTGCTGTGCGTGCGCCGCCACGGCCACTGGAACGCCCCGCCCGCGGTCACCTTCGGTGACTGGCTCGACGGGCGCGGCGGGCTCGAGGCGCCCCCGACGTGGGACGACCTCGCCTACCACCTGACCACGCTGTTCCCGCCCGTCCGGCCCCAGGGGCACGTCGAGGTCCGCTACATCGACCAGCAGGCGGGCGACGAGTGGGCCGTGCCGATCGCCGTGGTCACCGCCCTGCTCTCCGACCCCGCCACCCTCGACCGGGCCCGCGAGGCCGTCGCCCCCGCCACCGACCGGTGGGCCGCGGCTGCCCGGCACGGCCTGGCCGACGGCGTGCTGGCCCGCGCCGCCGGACGCCTGGTCGAGCTGGCCCACCAGCGGCTGCTGACCACCGACCCCCACCTCGCCGGCCTCGTCGGCGACGTCGCCGAGCGCCGCGTGCTCCGCGGCCTGTGCCCGGCCGACGTCTCGGTCGGCGAACCCGGGGAGAACGAGCTCGGGCCCGCCGCCGAGAGCCCCTACCCCGACCTGACCGTCGACCCGTTCGCCACCGGAGGCGATCCCGCGTGACCCGCTACCCCGACGAGCTCCGCACCCGCCTGGCCGACGAGCTGGCCGCCGCGCGGCGCCGCACCCAGGTCCTCGCCGACGCCGTCGACGACGCCGAGCTCACCCGCCAGCACTCGCCGCTGATGTCGCCCCTGCACTGGGACGTCGCGCACATCGCCAACATGGAGGACCTCTGGCTCGTCCGCCGGGCGAGCCCCGGCGACGAGCCGGCCCCCGGCGTGCGCGAGGACATCGACCACCTCTACGACGCCTTCATCAACCCGCGGGCCGACCGGCCCGCGCTGCCGCTGCTCGACCCGGCGGAGGCGAGGGCGTACCAGGCGACCGTGCGCGAGCGCTCGCTGGAGATCCTCGACGCGGCCGGCGCCGACGGGCGGCCGCTGCTCGAGGAGGGCTTCGTCTACGGGATGATCGCCCAGCACGAGCAGCAGCACGTCGAGACCATGCTGGCCACCCACCAGCTGCGGACCGGGCCGCGCGTGCTGCACGCCGACCCGCCGCCCGCCTCCGGGCTCGCGGCCGAGCTCGTCGGGACCGAGGTGTTCCACCCCGGCGGCCGGTTCACGATGGGGGTCGACGCGGTCGGCCCGGACGTGTTCGCGCTGGACAACGAGCGGCCCGCGCACGAGGTCGACGTGGCCCCCTTCCACCTCGACGCCGTCCCCACCACCAACGGCGAGTACGCCCGGTTCATCGACGACGGCGGCTACACGCGGCGCGAGCTGTGGTCCGACGCCGGCTGGGAGCACGTCACCGCCGAGGGCTGGACCGCGCCGATGACGTGGGAGCTCGTCGACGGCGCCTGGCACCGGACGAGCTTCGGGGAGCGCGAGCCGATCGCCGCGGTCGCCGACCAGCCGGTCCTGCACGTGTGCTTCCACGAGGCCGCCGCCTACGCCCGGTGGGCCGGGAAGCGGCTGCCCACCGAGGTCGAGTGGGAGTACGCCGCGCGGGTCGACCCGGAGAGCGGGCGCACGCGCCGCTTCCCGTGGGGCGACGAGGAGCCGACCGCCGAGCTCGCCAACCTCGACCAGCGCCACCTGCAGCCGGCGCCCGTGGGCGCCTACCCGAAGGGCGCGTCGCCGCTCGGGGTCCACCAGCTGATCGGCGACGTCTGGGAGTGGTGCGACTCCGGCTTCGAGGGCTACCCGGGGTTCGCCCCGTTCCCGTACAAGGAGTACTCCGAGGTGTTCTTCGGCGGCGACTTCCGCATGCTGCGCGGCTCGTCGTTCGGGGTGGGGACCGTCGCCGCCCGCACCACCTTCCGGAACTGGGACCTGCCGATCCGCCGGCAGATCTTCTCCGGCTTCCGCTGCGCGCGGTCGGCCGGGGACGCCTGAGCCCATGTGCCGACATCTGGGCCACGTGGGCCCGCGGCCGGTCACCCTCGCCTCGCGGGTGACCGAGCCGGAGCACTCGCTGCTCGTGCAGTCCTACGCCCCGGCCGACATGCGCGGCGGCGGGACGGTGAACGCCGACGGGTTCGGGGTCGGCTGGTACTCCGGCAGCGGAGACGCCGGGGCGCTCACGGCCCACTCCTACCGGCAGCCGGTGCCGATGTGGACCGACGGCTCGTTCCTCGACCTCGCCACGGCCGTCACGGCGACGGCCTTCGTCGCCGCCGTGCGGTCGGCCACCGTCGGCATGCCGGTCTCCACCGGCGCCTGCGCCCCCTTCCGCGACGGCACCCGGATCTTCAGCCACAACGGCGTCGTCCGGGGATGGCCCGACAGCCTCGCCGACCTCGCCGCCGACCTGCCGACCGAGACGCTGATGACCCTCGAGGCCCCCACCGACTCCGCGGTGCTCTGGGCCCTGGTGCGCCGGCACCTCGACGCGGGCAAGGACCCGGCCGACGCCGTCGCCGACGTCGCCTCCCGGGTCCTCGCCGCCGCCCCCGGCTCGCGGCTCAACCTGCTGCTCCTCACTCGCGACCCGGCCACCGGGCACCCGACTCTGGCGGCCACCGCCGTCGACCACGCCCTGTCCTACCGCTGCGGCGACGACGGCGTGACCGTCGCCTCCGAGCCCCTCGACCCCGACCCGGCCTGGACCGCGGTCGACGACCTCCGCCTCGTCGTCGTGCGCGACGGCACGGTCGAGGTCGAGCCGTTGTAGATCCGTCCCACCCTCGTTCCCACTGACGTGAACCAGGTGCGTCCCCGTCCGGGGTGTGCCGCGACCGATCGGACGTGACCTTCCCGATGGCCCCCCGCTCCACCCTGCCGACGATCGACGTGCACCTCTCGGAGGCGGACGCCGACGCCGCGCTCCGCGAGGACGCCCGCAGCGGCCTGACCGCGACCCCGAAGGTGCTGCGCCCGCAGTGGCTCTACGACGCCCGCGGCTCGGAGCTGTTCGAGCAGATCACGGCGCAGCCCGAGTACTACCCCTTCACCGCCGAGCGGGAGGCCCTGGTGGCGGGGGCCGACGACGTCGCCCGGCTCTCCGGCGCCGACACCTTCGTCGAGCTCGGCTCGGGCTCCTCGACCAAGTCGACCCTGCTGCTCGACGCGCTCTCGCGCACCGGCCGGCTGCGCCACTACGTCCCGGTCGACGTCTCCGCCGCCGCCCTCGAGGACGCGGTGCCCGGGCTGGTCGAGGGCTACCCCGACCTCGATGTCCACGGCGTCGTCGGCGACTTCACCGCCGACCTGCGCAGCATTCCGAAGGTCGGCAAGCGCCTCGTCGTGCTGCTCGGCGGCACCATCGGCAACTTCGAGCCCGAGCAGCGCCGAGACTTCCTCGCCGCCCTGGCCGACACCCTCGACCCGGGGGAGCACTTCCTGGTGGGGACCGATCTGATCAAGGACGAGGCCACCCTCGTCGCGGCCTACGACGACGCCGCCGGGGTCACCGCCGCCTTCGAGCTCAACGCCCTGACCGTCCTCAACCGCGGGCTCGGCGCCGACTTCGACGTCGACGGCTTCGAGTACCTCGCGGTCTGGGTGCCGCAGTCGAGCCGCATCGAGATGCGGGTGCGGGCCCGGCGGGCGATGACGGTGCACGTCCCGGCGCTCGACCTCGTCGTCGAGTTCGCCGAGGGCGAGGAGATGCGCACCGAGATCTCCACCAAGTTCACGCGCGAGACGATCGCCGCCGAGCTCGACGCGGCGCAGTTCGACGCCGTGCACTGGGTGACCGACCCGGCGGGGCGGTTCGGAATCACCCTGGCCCGCCGCCGCTGACCGGGGTGGACTGGGACGAGCGCTACGCGCGGTCGGGGATCGGGCGGCCCGGCCCGCCCTCGGTCCTCGTCGGGCGCGAGGACCTCGTCCCGACGACCGGCCGTGCCCTCGACGTGGCCTGCGGGCGCGGGACCGTCGCGGTGTGGCTCGCGCGGCGCGGGCTCGCCGTCGACGCGGTGGACGCCGCCCCCGCCGGGCTCGCGCTCGGCCGGGAGCTCGCCGCGGAGGAGGGGGTCGAGGTCGCGTGGCACGAGGCCGACCTCGACTCCGGGTTGCCGTTCACCGCACTGCACCACCCCCCGTCGCTCCACGCGCCCCGCTACGACGTGGTCGTCTGCCAGCGGTTCCGCGACCCGCTGCTCTACCCGACGCTCGCGGGAGTACTGGCACCCGGCGGGCTGTTGGTGATCACGGTGCTCTCGTCGGTCGGCGACACGGGTGGGCGGTTCCGGGCCGGACCGGGGGAGCTGGCGGGGGCCTTCGGGCACCTCGACGTGATCGTCGACGAGGAGGGTGGCGGTGAGGCTCATCTCGTCGCGCGCCGGGGCTGACGGGACCTGGCTGGTCGCGCTCGGCGCGGCACTGTGGGGGACCGACGCGCTCCTGCGCGCCCCGCTCGCGGGCGCCCTCCCGGCGGCGAGCATCGTGTTCTGGGAGCACCTGGTCATCGTCGTGGTGCTCGTCCCGTGGCTGCCGCGGGCGTGGCGGGCCCTGACCGCGATGCCGGTCCGCTCGCGCGTCGCCATGACGGTGATCGGCGCCGGGTCGTCGGCGCTCGCGACCGTCCTGTTCACCGAGGCCCTCACCCTCGGCGACCCGGTCACCCCGCTGGTGCTGCAGAAGATCCAGCCGCTGGTGGCGGCGGTCGGGGCCGCGTGGCTGCTGGGGGAGCAGCTGCGGCGCGGCTACTGGGCCTACGCCGTGCCCGCACTCGTCGGGGCGTGGCTGCTCGCCTTCGCCGACCCCCTCGACGTGCGCGTGCAGGCGGTCGTCGCGGCCCTGCTCGCCGCCGGGGCCGCGGTGCTCTGGGCGGCCGGCACCGTCCTCGGCCGCTACGTGGGCTCCCGCTCGGGGGCGACACCGTGGGAGATCACGGTCCTGCGGTTCGCGATCGGGCTGCCCGCCGCGCTCGT
This sequence comes from Actinomycetospora atypica, assembly GCF_042653685.1. NCBI lineage: Bacteria > Bacillati > Actinomycetota > Actinomycetes > Pseudonocardiales > Pseudonocardiaceae > Actinomycetospora > Actinomycetospora atypica. The sequence goes on from NZ_JBHSIV010000022.1 coordinate 86,948, forward strand.
CGTGCTGCTCGCGACCGGCGGCCCGGTCGCGGTGACGGTCGGGCAGCTGCCGCCCCTGGTCGCGCTGGCCCTGGTGCCGGGTCTGCTCGGGCTCACCCTGTACTACCCGGGCCTGCGGAGCACCCCGGCGGCGCGGGCGACCCTCGCCGAGCTCGCCTTCCCCGTGACGGCGACGGTGCTCGGGGTGACCCTGCTCGGCGGGTCGCTGACGCCCACACAGGTGGTGGGCCTGGTCGTCGTGGCCCTGTCGGTGACGCTGCTCGGGGTGCGCGAGCGCTCGCGGCGCCCCGTGGTCCGCGCGGACCCGGCGCCCGCGCCCTAGCTCGTGCTCGGCGGCGCGATGCAGGCGGCGTTCGGGCCGGGCACGGTGACCGTCTGCGCCGCCACCGTCCGCCCGTCGACCACCACGCGGCACGACAGCCGCGACCCCGGCCGGACCCCGACCACCGACACGTCGATCTTCGGCGAGGGGTCGAAGGGCACGGTGAACGTCGTGCTGAAGGGGACCTGCTGGATCGTCCGGGAGCCGGGCTGCCCGAGCTCGCCGATGAGGGTGTACTGCCCGAACACCGCGCCGGGGGTCCCGGAGACCGAGAGCTCCACGGTCCGCTGCCGGGCCGGCGGGGCCTGCGGCTCCTGTGAGCACGCCACTCCCGCGAGCAGCACCGCCGCCAGGGCGCCCCCCGCCCGGACCCATCTGCTACGCCCTGCGGCCCACGTCACGCGGGCACTGTAGGGCCGGGCTGATCGGGGCGGTCCGCCGGGTCACACCGGCGGGGGACGCCAGCCGAGGACGCCGTCGAGGCCGCGCAGGGTCACCGCGGTCGGGAGCAGACGGCCCAGGCCGTCGCGGGCCGTCGTCGGGAACCGGCCGGAGAGCCCGGCGACGAGGCCGGCGAGCCGCGAGCGCCGGGTGAGGCGGGCCGCCCGCGGGCGGCGGAGGGCGTCGTAGCGGGGGAGGTCGGTCGAGCACCGGCCGAGCACGACGGCGTCCTCGAGGGCGAGGCAGCCGCCCTGCCCGAGGTTCGGGGTCATGGCGTGGGCGGCGTCGCCGACCAGCACGACCCGGCCGGCCACCAGCGAGCGCAGCGGCGGGAGCCAGGACAGGTCGGTGACGTACGCCGAGTCCGGGTCGGCGACCCCGAGCAGCTCGGGGATCGGGGCGTGGAAGCCCGCGAACCGCCGGCGCAGGGCGTCGAGGTCGTGCGCGGCCGGCTCGTCGTCCCGCACCACCGCCCAGAGGTTCACCCGGCCGTCCGCGAGCGGGGCGACCCCCGCGTAGCAGCCGTCGCCCCAGGTCTCGCCGCCCTCGGTCGGCGGGTCGGCGACGGTGGCGGCGAGCCGCCAGGCCACCGTGCCCGTCGACCGCGGGCGCGCCCCCGGGGCGACGAGCCGACGCACGGCCGATCCGATGCCGTCGGCGCCGACGACGAGGTCGGCGTCGAGGGCGCCCGGGTCGTCGACGGGGGAGCCGTAGCGCACGGTGCCCGGCGGCAGACCGCTGCCCAGGGCGTCGAGCAGCCGGGCGCGGGGCAGCACGGTCACGCCGTCGCCGTGCCGGGAGATCATCCGGTCCTGGTCGGTGCGGACGATCCAGCGGCCCCGCCGGTCGCGGATCCCGCCCGCGGCCTGCACGAGCCCGACCTCACGGACGGCGTCGCCCACCCCGAGGGCGTCGAGGGCCCGCAGCGCGTTCGGCCAGATCGAGATGCCCCCGCGCTCCTCGCGGCCCGGGGCGCGTTCGTGCACCTCGACGTCCCAGCCGGCCGCGACGAGACCGCACGCCGCGGCGAGCCCGCCGATGCCCCCGCCGACCACCACCGCAGTACCCACGTCCGACGCATCCCCCGGCCGGAGCCCCGCCGAACCCGGGAAGGCCTTCCCATGTCGCCCGGAGGTGACATCATCGTGAGCTGTCGGCGCCCGGACTGCAGCATCCGGGTGAGCACTTCGGAAGGGACGAACCGCGTGGGGCAGCTCTACATCGACGGAGCGTGGACGGACGCCGCGGAGGGTGGCACCCGGGAGATCCGGAGCCCCGCGGACGGGCAGCTGGTCGCGGAGGTCAGCGAGGCCACGGCGGTCGACGCCGAGCGCGCGATCGCCGCGGCCCGAGCGGCGTTCGACGACGGACGGTGGTCGACCGTCCCCGCGCCGGAACGCGGCGCCCTGCTGCTGCGCGTGGCGGACCTGCTGCAGCGCGACCGGAGCCGGCTCGCCCTCGCCGAGACGCGCGACACCGGCAAGCGGGTCGCCGAGTCCGAGATCGACATGGACGACATCACGAACTGCTTCCGGTGGTTCGGGCACCTCGCCGCCACCGACGACGGCCGGCTGGTCGAGACCGGGATCGCGAACGCCCGCAGCAAGGTGGTGCACGACCCGGTCGGCGTCTGCGCCCTGATCACGCCGTGGAACTACCCGCTCCTGCAGACGGCCTGGAAGGTCGCGCCGGCGATCGGGGCGGGCTGCACCTTCGTCCTCAAGCCCAGCGAGCTGACCCCGCACACCGCGATCATCCTCATGGAGCTGCTCGCCGAGGCCGGGCTGCCCGCCGGGGTGGCCAACCTCGTCCTCGGGGCGGGCGCCACGGCCGGCGGACCGCTGTCGACCGACCCGCGCGTCGACATGGTCAGCTTCACCGGCGGCCTCGCCACCGGGAGGATCCTCATGGCCAACGCGGCCGCGACGGTGAAGAAGGTCGCCCTCGAGCTCGGCGGCAAGAACCCGTTCGTGCTCTTCGCCGACGCCGACCACGAGACCGCGGTCGACAACGTCCTCACCGGGATCTTCCTGCACTCGGGGCAGGTGTGCTCCGCCGGCGCGCGGCTCGTGGTCGAGGAGTCGGCGCACGACCGGATCGTCGACGAACTCGTCGAGCGGGCCCAGCGCATCGTCATGGGCGGGCCCGACGACCCCGGCACCGAGACCGGCCCGCTGATCTCCGCGGCGCACCGGGAGAAGGTCGAGGCCTACGTGGCCAAGGGGATCGCCGAGGGCGCCGTCCTGCGCTGCGGCGGCTACCGGCCGACCGAGGGCGCGCTCGCGGACGGCTACTTCTACCCCCCGACGATCCTCGACGGCTGCACCCAGGACATGGACGTGGTGCACGAGGAGTCGTTCGGCCCCGTGCTGACGGTCGAGACGTTCACCGACCTCGACGACGCCGTCCGGATCGCCAACGACACCGAGTACGGCCTGGCCGGGGCGGTGTTCTCCGCCGACCAGGGGACGTGCGAGGAGGTCGCCGCCCGGCTGCGCCACGGCACCATCTGGATCAACGACTTCGGCCCGTACGTGCCGGCGGCGGAGTGGGGCGGTTTCGGCCACTCCGGCGTCGGCCGCGAGCTCGGGCGCGCGGGCTTCGCCGAGTACCAGGAACCGAAGCACATCTGGACCAACACCCGGCCAGGGCCGACCGGGTGGTTCCCCTCTTCCACGCAAGGGAGTGGTTCGTGAGCACGACAGACCGGACGACCAGCGACAGCTCGGACATCGACGAGTTCGGCTACAAGCCGAGCCTCGTCCGTTCGCTCGGCAGCTTCCACACGTTCGCCGCGGGCATCAGCTACATCTCGATCCTCACCGGCACGTTCCAGCTCTTCTACTTCGGGCTCGGGTCGGGCGGCCCGGCGTACTGGTGGTCCTGGCCGCTGGTCTTCGTCGGGCAGCTCATGGTCGCCCTGTGCTTCTGCGAGCTCGCGGCGCGGTTCCCGGTCGCGGGGTCGATCTACAACTGGACCAAGCGCCTGACCAGCCCGCACACCGCGTGGCTCGCCGGCTGGACGATGCTCACCGCGTCGATCGTCTCGATCGCGGCCGTCGCGCTCGCGCTGCAGGCGACGCTGCCCGAGCTGTGGTCGGGCTTCCAGTTCATCCCGATGGAGAACGCCGACGACACCGGCGCCCAGGCGCTCAACGGCGTCATCCTCGCGGCGCTGCTGATCGTGTTCACCACCGCGATCAATGCGTTCGGCACGAAGCTGATGGCGCAGATCAACGCGGCGGGCGTGTTCATCGAGCTGGTCGCGGCCGTCCTGCTGATCGTCCTGCTCGCCGTGAACATCGTGCGCGGACCGCAGATCGTGCTCGACACCGGCAGCATCGACGCCTCCGGGCGGCCCTTCGGCTACGCCGGGGCCTTCCTCGTCGCGATGTTCGCCTCGCTCTACGTCATGTACGGCTTCGACACCGCGTCCTCGCTGGCCGAGGAGTCGCACGACCCCCGGAAGAACGCCCCGAAGGCGATCCTGCGGGCGCTGTTCTTCTCGTTCCTGCTCGGCGGGCTGATCCTGCTGTTCGCGATCATGTCGGCGCCGGACCTCTCCGACCCGGCGCTCTCGTCGCTCGGCGGGCTGCAGACGCTGATCCTGCAGGTGCTCGGCCCGATCGGCGGGTCGATCATCCTCGTCGCCGTCGTCATCGCCGTCGTGGTGTGCGCGCTCGCGGTGCACGCCGCGGCGATCCGCCTGGCCTTCGCGATGAGCCGGGACAACAACCTCCCCGCGGGCTCCACCCTGTGCACCATCAACCCGCGGTTCGGGACCCCGGTCGTCGCGTCGGTGGCCATCGGCGTCGTCGCGATCGTCCTGCTCTTCGTCACCTTCAGCCCGCAGATCTACACCGTGGTCACCTCGATCGCGATCATCATGATCTACACGGCGTACCTGCTGGTGACCGTCCCGCTGCTGCTCAAGCGCCTGAAGGGGCAGTGGCAGCCGCGCGAGGGCTCCTTCTCCCTCGGCCGCTGGGGGCTCCCGGTCAACATCCTCGCGGTGCTCTGGGGCGGGTTCATGACCGTGAACCTCGCCTGGCCCCGCAACGAGGTCTACAACGCCACCGAGCCCTTCCACTGGTACCTGCAGTGGGGCGGGGTCCTGCTGCCCGGGGTGATCCTGGGCGTCGGGTTCGCCTACTACTGGCTCGTCCAGCGTCACAAGACCGGGGTCGTCGCCGCCCACGCGCGCGAGACCACCGACACCACCGCGCCCGTCGGGGAGGCCTGAGCATGGACCAGGAATTCGACTACGTCGTCGTCGGCGGCGGCACGGCCGGCTGTGCCGTGGCCGCCCGGCTGTCCGAGGACCCCGACGTGACGGTCTGCCTCGTCGAGGCGGGGCCGTCCGACGTCGGGGACGACGCGATCCTCGACCTCAGCCGCTGGATGGAGCTGCTCGAGTCGGGCTACGACTGGGACTACCCCATCGAGCCCCAGGAGTCGGGCAACTCGTGGATGCGCCACGCCCGCGCCAAGGTGCTCGGCGGGTGCTCGTCGCACAACTCGGCGATCGCGTTCTGGGCGCCGCGGGAGAACCTCGACGCCTGGGCCGCGCAGGGCTGCGACGGCTGGACCGCCGACGAGTGCTACCCGTTCTACAAGAAGCTCGAGACCGCGCTGGACGGCGCCGAGCAGGCCGACGCCCCCGGGCGCGGCACCGACGGCCCGGTCACCATCCGCACGGTCGGCGACCAGGACCCCTGCGGGGAGGCCCTGCTCGAGGCCTGCGAGGAGGTCGGCCTCCCGACCACGCCGTTCAACACCGGGCGCACCGTGATCCGCGGCGCGAACTGGTTCCAGGTCAACGCCAACCCCGACGGCACCCGCTCGTCGGCGTCCACGGCCTACATCCACCCGAACCTCGACCGGCCGAACCTCTCGGTGTGGACGGGGTACCGGGCGGAGAAGCTGACCTTCGACACCTCCGGCGAGAAGCCCCGCGCCACCGGCGTCCGCCTGCGCACGCCCGACCAGCGCCGCTCGGTCGACATCACCGCGACCCGCGAGACGATCCTGTCCGCGGGCGCGATCGACGGCCCGAAGCTGCTGATGCTCTCGGGCATCGGGCCGGCCGAGCACCTGCGCGAGGTGGGCATCGACGTGCTCGTCGACTCGCCCGGGGTGGGGGAGAACCTCCAGGACCACCCCGAGGGCCTCGTCCAGTGGGAGGCCCTGCAGGAGATGCCGGTGGTCTCCACCCAGTGGTGGCAGATCGGGATCTTCGCCGGCTCCGAGGGCCGCGAGACCCCCGACCTCATGTACCACTACGGCTCGGTGCCGTTCGACATGAACATCGTGCGGTACGGCTACCCGACCGCCGACAACACCTTCTGCCTCACCCCGAACGTCACCGGGGCGCAGTCGAAGGGGACGGTGCGGCTCTCGAGCCGGGACTTCCACGACAAGCCCAAGGTCGACCCGCGCTACTTCAGCCACGAGCACGACCGCGAGGTCATGATCCGGGGCATCCGGGTGGCCCGGGAGATCGCCGCGTCACCCGCGCTCAAGGAGTGGGTGGGCCGCGAGCTCGCGCCGGGGGAGTCGGCGCAGACCGACGAGGAGCTGTTCGACTACATCAGGAACACCCACAACACCGTCTACCACCCGTCCTGCACGGTGAAGATGGGCCCGGACTCCGACCCGCTGGCGCCGGTCGACCCCCAGCTGCGCGTCCGCGGGGTCGACGGCCTCCGGGTGGCCGACGGGTCGATCATGCCCGACCTGATCACCGTCAACCCCTGCATCACGACGATGATGATCGGCGAGCGCTGCGCCGACTTCATCCGCCGCGAGGCCTGACGGGACCCGGGTGCGCCGTGCCGGTCGGGCACGGCGCACCCGCTCGTCCGGGCGTCGCTGTCGGTCCCCTCGCCTGCTCGTCCCGGGACGGAGGGGGCCCGACGTGAGCACGGTCGTGGGCACCGACCGCTACCCCCTCGACGATCCCGGGGGCGCCGTCTGGCGCGAGGTCGTCGACCGGGCCCGCGCCGACCTGCGCGCCGACGGGGCCACGGTGCTGCGCGACGTCGTCCGGCCCGGGCCGCACGGCCGCCTCCGCGCCGGGGGCGACGCCGTGCCCCCGACGCCCACACCGCCGTCGCCCGGTTCCTCGACGCGGCGCGCCGACGAGCTCCGGCGGGCCGTCGACGAGATCAGTGTGGTGATCGCCGACCGCTGACCCGGCGGACCACGAGCTCCGGGGGCTCCTCGACGCGACCGGGCACGGCCCGGCCGGGGAAGTCGAAGAGCCCGAGGATCAGCAGCATCGGGTAGTCGGGGGACTGGTCGGAGCGCCGGACGACTTCGTCGTCGATCAGGAACTCGACGCCCTCGGACGTCCAGTCGACGGCGTACCGGTGGAACGTGCTGACGTCGATGCTCCGGCGGTCGGCGGAGAACTCCTCGCGCAGCGACGGGTCGCGGAACGGGTGCAGACCGGCACCGACCGCCGCCGACGACGGCGACACCGAGTCGCCGAACACCTCGACCAGGCAGATCTCGCCGCACCGCTCGGGGCGGTCCTCCATCCCGATCAGCCACGCCGAGAACATCGACCGGGGACCCAGCCGAGCCCGACACTCCACCTCGACGACGCCGTGGTGCGGGGTGAAGCCCCGCTGCTCGGGCTGTTCCTCGCGCACCACGAGCCCCTCCCGGAACGGTTGCTGGCCCCGCGTGCTGCCGACCGCCCCCGACCAGTTCCCCGACTGCACGGCCGACACCCGCAGCGGCGGCTCGTGCCGATCGGCGCACCACACGGGGTGGTCGTCCGGGATCGACAGCCGCAGGCCCTCGTCGTCCAGGCGGTACTCGGCCGCCGCCGCGGCTCTCGAACTCCAGGCCGGGAGATAGGCCGGGGTCCACACGGCGAGGTCGAGCGTCGGGGGAGGGAAGCGCTCGTCGAACCGGTCCACCCGCCGGAGCCTCCCACCCGCCGGCGGGGCGAGGAACCGGAGGCTTGACCGGGAACCTACAGTGACCGCCGTGCGCCAGCTGCTGTGGTCGACGTTCCTGCCCTGGGTCCGCGTGCCGGGCGCCCCCGTCTACGGCCCCGTCGACGCCCCCGCTGACCTCCCCGGCTACCGCCCCTACGTCGCCGACCACGAGCTCCCCGGCACCACGGTCGACGACATCCGCGCCCGGAAGGTGTGCACCCGCATCCTCGCCGCCGAGCCCGAGCGGACCGCCGAGGCCGCCGCGCTGCTCGACCGTCTCGGGCTGGCCCACCACGGCGCCGCCGACTGGACGACCGTGGGGGAGTGGCTGCGCGACCGCCCTACCGACGCGGCCACCCCGTCGCTCGTGCTCGACGTGGGTCTGCTGCTGGGCCGGCGCATCGTCGAGGCCCGGGACGCGGCGCGCTGGCTGCCCGACGACGACAGCACCCTCGCCTACCCCTTCATCGTGCTGGGCCTGACCCCGATCGCGCTGCCGCTGCAGGCCGCCGAGGCGGGCGCCGACCTCGGGGCGGTCCTGACGACGGCCCTCGAGGCGCAGGAGGAGACCGAGGACGACGAGGAGCTCGACGAGTCGGCCTGACGGCTCTCACCGCGGCGACCCGTCGGCCCCCTGCCGCGGGTGATCCGCGGCCAGGGCGCGGTGCAGGGCCACGCAGATGGCCACCATGAGCAGGGCGAACGGGGTCGCGACGACGATCTCCGCGTTCTGCAGCGCGTCGAGCCCGCCGATGAGGAGCAGTCCCGCGGCCAACGCCGCCATGATGAGGCCCCAGGTGATCTTGCTGCGCCGGGCCGGGTCGAGCCCGCCGCCCGACATGCTGCCGAGGACGACGGTCCCGGCGTCGGCGCCCGCCACGAAGAAGATCCAGATCAGGACCAGCACGAGCACCGCGGTGAACAGGAAGCCCGGGTACTCGCGCAGGAAGCGGAACATCGCGAGGGCCTCGTCCTGGTTCGCCGCCGCGGCGACGGCGCCCCCGGTGCGCGCGTCGGTGTCGAGCCCGGCGCCGCCGAGCACCGAGAACCAGACGACGCTGAACACGCTGGGCGCCACGATCACCCCGACGACGAATTCGCGGACCGTCCGCCCGTAGGAGATGCGGGCGATGAACGCGCCGACGTAGGGCGCCCAGGCGATCCACGTCGCCCAGAAGAAGATCGTCCAGTCGGCGAGCCAGGACGGCCCGGCGAACGGGTAGGTCCGCAGGCTCATCGGGACGACCTGTGCGAGGTAGTTCCCGGTCTCCTGGGCCATCAGGTTGAGCTGCATCGTCGTCGGCCCGACGACCACGAAATAGGCGAGCAGCACGACGGCCAACGCCAGGCTGGCCTGGCTGAGGCGGTTGATGCCCTTCGAGATCGGCGTGGACGCCGAGAGCAGGTAACCCACCGCGGTCACCGCGATGACGACCAGGGACAGCGTCACCCCGCCGGGCACGCCGAAGACGTCGCCGAGGCCCGCGGTGATCTGGAGCGTGCCGAGTCCCAGCGACACCGCGACCCCGAACAGCGTCGCGACGACGGCCAGCACGTCGACGGCCCGGCCGAGCGGTCCGTCGACCCGCCCGCCGAGCAGCGGGCGCAGCACGGCCGAGAGCCGCAGGCTCGCGCTGCCGCGGTTGAACCCGGTGTAGGCGACCGCGAGGCCGACGACCGCGTAGATCGCCCAGGGGTGCAGCGTCCAGTGGAAGAACGCGTACTGCATCCCGACCTCGGCGGCCTCCGGCGACCCGGGCACGGCGGTGCCCGGCGCGGGCTCGCGGGCGTGCATGACGGGCTCCGCCACGCCCCAGAACAGCAGCCCGACCCCCATGCCGGCCTGGAACAGCATCGCGAACCAGGCGGTGCGGCCGAACTCCGGCCGGGCATCGGGACCGCCGAGGCGCACCCCGCCGAAGCGTCCCAGGGCGAGGTAGAGGGCGAAGACGACGAACCCGGTCGTCAGGAACAGGTACAGCCACCCGAGGTAGGTCACGATCGCGGTGACCGCGGCGGCGAGGGCGGCGGCGACCGGGCCGACGGCGACGAACGAGGCCACCACGAACGCCGCCGAGAGACCGACGGAGACCCAGAACACCGTGCCGAACTGGCCGACGGCACCGGTCTCGTCGTCGGGGGACGCGGTCTGCCCGCTCGCCTGCTCGGTGTCCGTCATGCCCGCGCAGGTACCCCGCCCCGGGGAACGACGAACGGCCCGCCCGCCACCTCGGGAGGTGGCCGGCGGGCCGTCGTCGGCTCGGCGGTACGTCAGCCCAGCATCTTGCGGAGCACGTACGGCAGGATGCCGCCGTTGCGGTAGTAGGCCGCCTCCCCGGGGGTGTCGATGCGCAGGCGCGCGTCGAACTCCACGGCGTCGCCCGACTCCGGCTGCGCCGTCACGTGGACCGTGTCGGGGATGCCGCCGTCGTTGAGGGCCGTGACCCCGGAGATCGAGAACGTCTCCGTGCCCTTGAGGCCCAGCGACTCGGCGTCCTGGCCCTCGGGGTACTGCAGCGGCAGCACGCCCATGCCGACGAGGTTCGAGCGGTGGATCCGCTCGTAGGACTCGGCGATGACGGCGCGGACGCCGAGCAGCGTGGTGCCCTTGGCCGCCCAGTCGCGCGACGAGCCCGAGCCGTACTCCTTGCCGGCCAGCACCACCAGCGGCGTGCCGGCGGCGGCGTAGTTCTGGGCCGCGTCGTACACCGCGGCCTGCTTGCCGCCGTCGGTGAAGTCGGCGGTCCAGCCGCCCTGCGGCAGGTCGTTGCCGTCGCCGTCCTTCAGCTCATTGCGGAGCCGGATGTTGGCGAAGGTGCCGCGGATCATCACCTCGTGGTTGCCGCGGCGGGAGCCGTAGGAGTTGAAGTCCTTGCGCTCGACGCCGTTCTCCTTGAGGTAGCGCCCGGCGGGCGACTCCTCCTTGATGGCCCCGGCGGGGGAGATGTGGTCGGTGGTCACCGAGTCACCGAGCATGAGCAGCACGCGGGCGCCCTCGAGGTCGGTGACGTCCGACGGCTCCCGGTCCATGCCCTCGAAGTACGGGGGCTTCCGGACGTAGGTGGAGTCCTCGTCCCACGTGAAGGTCTCGCCCTCGGGGGTGGGCAGCGAGGTCCACCGCTCGTCACCGGCGAACACCTCGGCGTACCGCGAGGTGAACTGCTCGGCGGAGAGCGACTCCTCGATCGTCGACTGGATCTCCTGCGGGCTCGGCCAGATGTCGTCGAGCATGACCGGGTTGCCCTCGGTGTCGTACCCGAGCGGCTCGGTGGCCATGTCGAGGTCCATCGTCCCGGCGAGCGCGTAGGCCACCACCAGCGGCGGGCTGGCCAGGTAGTTCATCTTCACGTCGGGGTTGATGCGGCCCTCGAAGTTGCGGTTGCCCGAGAGCACCGCGGTGACGGCCAGGTCCTCGTCGTTGATCGCCTTCGAGATCTCCTCGGGCAGCGGCCCGGAGTTCCCGATGCAGGTGGTGCAGCCGTAGCCGACCAGGTTGAAGCCGAGCTTCTCCAGGTAGGGCAGCAGACCGGAGCGCTCGTAGTAGTCCATGACGACCTTCGACCCGGGGGCGAGGGACGTCTTCACCCACGGCCGGCGCTCGAGGCCCTTCTCGACGGCGTTCCGCGCGAGCAGGGCCGCGCCGATCATCACGGAGGGGTTCGAGGTGTTCGTGCACGAGGTGATCGCGGCGATCGTGACGGCGCCGTGGTCGAGCTCGAGCTCCGTGCCGTCGGACAGCGTCACCGGCACCGGGTGCGACGCGCGGCCGCCCGGGTCGACGGGCTGGCGGTGCACCGAGGGCCGGTCGTCGTCGCCGTTCGGGTGCTCGGCGGGCGGGTCGGACGCCGGGAACGACTCGCTGTCGGACTCCTCGGACTGGCTCTTGGCCACGCCGTCGTCGTCAACATAGTCGGGCAGCGCCTGGCGGAAGGACTCCTTGGCCGCGTCGAGCTGGATGCGGTCCTGGGGGCGCTTTGGGCCGGCGATCGACGGGACGACCGTCGAGAGGTCGAGCGAGAGGGTCTCGGAGTAGTCCGCCTCGTGCGACGGGTCGTGCCAGAGGCCCTGCTCCTTGGTGTAGGCCTCGACGAGCGCGACCTGCTCCTCGTCGCGGCCGGTGAAGCGCAGGTAGTTCAGCGTCTCGTCGTCGATCGGGAAGATCGCGCAGGTGGAGCCGAACTCCGGGCTCATGTTGCCGATCGTCGCGCGGTTGGCCAGCGGCACCGCGCCGACGCCCTCGCCGTAGAACTCCACGAACTTCCCGACGACGCCGTGCTCGCGCAGCATCTCGGTGATCGTCAGGACGAGGTCGGTGGCGGTGGCGCCCGCGGGCAGCTCGCCGGAGAGCTGGAAGCCGACGACCTTCGGGATCAGCATCGACACCGGCTGGCCGAGCATCGCGGCCTCGGCCTCGATGCCGCCGACGCCCCAGCCGAGCACGCCGAGGCCGTTGACCATCGTGGTGTGCGAGTCGGTCCCGACGAGGGTGTCGGGGTAGGCCTGGCCGTTGCGGACCATGACGACGCGCGCCAGGTGCTCGATGTTGACCTGGTGGACGATGCCGGTGCCGGGCGGGACGACCTTGAACTCGTTGAACGCGGTCTGGCCCCAGCGCAGGAACTTGTAGCGCTCCTCGTTGCGCTGGTACTCCAGCTCGACGTTCTTCTCGAACGCGTCCGGGGTGCCGAACAGGTCGGCCACCACGGAGTGGTCGATGACCAGCTCGGCGGGCGCGAGCGGGTTCACGGTGGTGGCGTCGCCGCCGAGCTCGGTGACGGCCTCGCGCATCGTCGCGAGGTCGACGATGCAGGGCACGCCGGTGAAGTCCTGCATGACCACGCGGCCGGGGACGTACTGGATCTCGGTGTCGGGCTCCGCGTTCGGGTCCCACTGCGCGAGCGCGCGGATCGAGTCCTCGGTGGTGACGAGCCCGTCCTCGGTCCGGAGGAGGTTCTCGAGCAGGACCTTGAGGCTGAACGGCAGGCGCTGCGAGCCCTCGACGGCGTCCAGACGGAAGATCTCGTAGGTGTTCCCGCCGACCTCGAGGCTGCCCTTGGCCCCGAAGCTGTCGACGCTGCTGCTGGCCTCTTCGCTCACGCGTGTCCTCCTCGTCCGGGCGCGACCCGTGGTGGGGGTCCGCCCGCTCCTCCTGCGGCCCGGTGCTGCGCTGGGTGTGGTGATGCCCGACGCAGCCGCCGGTCAGTCCTGGTCCGGTGAGGATCGGGGCAGGTGGTGACCTGTCCCGCGGTCGGGGGCGACCGCACCGATCCCCGTCGCCGGAAGTCTCGCGTACGCGCCGGTACGGCGCACTCGCCCCCCGGCCCCGTGTCCAGGTTACGACGATCACCTCCCCCCGGGGGGTGCCGCCGCTCACGTGGGAGGGCCGACACGCCCACGGCCGCGTGGTGCCGCCGCCCCCGCGCACGCAGCTGATCCACTACGCACCCTCAGCCGGGTCATAGGAGGTCACGCGTGGTGCGAGCGGTCGTCCTCGCCGCCGTGCTCCTGGTGGGGTCCCTCCTGCCGGCGACCGCCCTCGCGCAGACCCCGCCGCCGCCCCCCGGAGGCCCCGCGGCGGAGGTCGGGCGCCTCGTCGGGCAGCTCTCCACCCTGCAGTCCCAGCTCGACGACCTCGCGGCGCGCGCCGGGCATCGTCGGGAACTCGCGAACCGCGCGGTGGCCGACGAGGCCGGCGCGCAGGCCCGGGTCGAGGGCACCCGGGCGGAGGCGGCAAGCAGCCGGCAGGTGGCCGACCGGATCGCCGCCGAGGCCGAGCAGGCCCGGGCGCGGGTCGACGCGTGGGTGGCCGCGCAGTACCAGCAGGCCGACTCCTCGAGCGTCACGGCCGCGCTGGCCGGCACGAACGGGCCGACCGACGTGGCCGAGCGCCTACAGCTCCAGGGGCTCGTCTCCGCCGAGCAGACGGCCGCCCTCGACGGCTACGAGCGGGCCCGGGTCGACGCCGCCAACGCCGACTCCCGAGCCCGGAAGGCCGCCGCCGACGCCGCCGACGCCGCCCAGGCCGCCGCCACGGCGTCCCGGGCCGCGCAGGACCAGCTCTCGGCCGCCCAGACCGCCCTCGCCGGCCAGCAGCAGCGCATCGCCGCCGTGAGCGTCCAGCGCGACGCCGCCCAGTCCCGCCTCGCCACGCTCGAGGCCTCCGACGCGGCCCTGGCCGCGCAGGGCACCCGGGCCGAGGCGGCGCAGGCCGCGCAGCAGCGCAGCCGGGACGCCGCCGACGCCGCCC
>NZ_JBHSIV010000023.1:0-100257 GCF_042653685.1 Actinomycetospora atypica
CTGCGCGCGGGCGCTCGCGCTCGTCGAGGCGACGGCCCGGCTCGGGGGCGACGTCCCGGCGGCGTTGCGCGAGCACGCCGCCGACCTCCCCGCGGGGCCGCACGTGCGCCGGCTCGCAGACGCCTGGTCGCTCGCCGAGCGGCACGGCATCGGGCTCGCCGCCCTCGCCGCCGCGCTGGCCGAGGACCTGCGGGCCCGCAGCCGCTTCACCGGCCGCCTCGCCGCGCAGCTCGCCGGTCCGCGCACGACGTCGGCGGTGCTCGCCGGCCTCCCCCTGATCGGGCTCGGGCTCGGGCAACTCATGGGCGCACACCCGTGGGCGGTCCTGACCGGGACGGGGCTCGGCCAGGTGCTCCTGGTGGTCGGGGCACTGTTCGTCGCGGCCGGGCTCGAGTGGAGCGGACACCTGACGGCGCGGGTCGTCCGATGACCGGCATCGCGGCCGCGCTCGTGCTGCTCGCCGGGGCGGTGCTCTTCGCGCCCGGCCCGGTCGACGCCGCCCGGCGGCTCCTGGCGCTGCACCGTCCGCCGACCCCGCCACGTCCGGCGCGACGGCGGACGGAGCGTCCCGACCCGTGGCGCGAGGCCGGCGCCTGGGACGAGCTGGCGGCCTGTCTGCGGGCCGGACTGTCGCTCGACCACGCCGTGCGGGCGATCGCGGTGTCCCTGCCCGACGCCATGGCCGGTCCGCTGACCCGGGTGGCCGACCTGGTCGCCCTGGGCGCCGACCCGGCCGACGCCTGGGTGCCCGCCCTCGAGGAACCCGCCACCGCCCGCCTGGCCCGCGCCGCCCGGCGCTCGGCCCGCAGCGGCGCGGCCGTCGCCGACGTGGCGGTCACGGTCGCGGCCGACGTCCGGGCCGAGGCCACGGAGGCCGTCGCCGCGCGGGCGGAGCGCGCCGGCGTGCTGGTCGCCGGTCCGCTCGGGCTCTGCTTCCTGCCCGCCTTCCTGGCGCTGGGGATCGCCCCGGTCGTCATCGGGCTCGCGGGACCGCTCCTGGAGCGGACGTGACCACCGGCGCCCAGCCCGGGCCCGGCAGGAGAGGAGACGACGATGGAGAACCCGACGGCCGTGGTGGCGCTGCTGATGGCCCGTCTTGCGGCGCTGGCGCGGGACGACGAGGGGATGTCGACGGTCGAGTACGCCGTCGGCCTCGTGGCGGCGGCGGCGTTCGCCGGGCTGCTGATCGTGATCGTGAACGGGCCGGCGGTGCTGGACGCGCTCACCGGCCTGATCCAGCGGTCCCTGGCGCCCGCGGGCGGTTGAGCGACGACCGCGGGATGGTCACCGTCGAGGCGGCGATCGCCCTCGGCGGCCTCGTCCTGGTGCTCGCCGTCGTCCTCGCCGGGATCGGGGCGGCCGTCGCCCGGATCCGGTGCGTCGACGCGGCCGGGGAGGGCGCTCGTCGGGCCTCGCGGGACGACGTGGCGGGCGCGCAGGCGCTGGCCCGCGACCTCCCCGCGGGCGCCGAGGTGGTCGTCACCCCATCGGGTGACCTGGTGCGCGTCCTGGTCCGGGTCCCGCCCCTCGGTGGGGCGCTCCCGGGGTTCCGCGTCTCGGCGGAGGCGGTGGCGGCCCGGGAACCGGTCGTCGCCGCGCCCACGGGGGAGCCGGACGACGGCCCCCCGACGTCCCCGGAGGCCGACGAGCCCGTCCCGCGACCCGCGGGAGCGCCCGAGGAGCTCCCGCCGTGAGGGACGACCGGGGGTTCGCGACGGTCCTCGCGGCGGGGGCGGTCGGGGTCGTCGTGCTGCTCCTCGGGGCGTGTCTGGCCCTGGGATCGGTGGTCGCCACCCGACACCGGGCGGCCACCTCCGCCGACCTGGCGGCGCTCGCGGGGGCGGCCGAGGCGGTCCGGGGCCAGGAGGCCGGGTGCGCCCGGGCCCGGCAGCTCGCCGAGGAGAACGGCGCAGTGCTGCGCGGCTGTCGGTGGTCCGGGTGGGATCTGGAGGTGACCGTGGCCCTGAGCTGCGGATGTCTCCCCATCGCCGACGTGGCCACCGTCCGCGCTCGGGCGGGCCCTGTGGTGAACATCATGAGGTGAATCGCCCGAGGCCCGGTCACCGATCGTCACCGGACCGTGTCCGTGGCGGACGAGCGGACGGGCACCCCCGTCGAGCGGCGACACCAATGGTGCAGCCGGGACGAGTGGTGCGACGACCGCGCACCGAACGCGCGTTCGCCCGCTCGACGGCGCCGGAGGGGCGCTCGGCGTTCCACTCCGCCCGATGGGCGCTGACGGGTGGAAATCACGCGGGAACCTGCCGTTACTGGTGCAGGGACACCGCACGTGGTGGAACCAGTACCGGGAGGACCCGCATGCAGTGGTGGGACAGCTACCGCGCCGTCTACGGCACCGAGCTCCGTGCCGAGGCGATGGTTCTCGCCGACCACGGCTGGGCGGTGGTCCCGGGGACCTTCCCGCAGGGCGAGGTCTGGACGGGGCGCACCGACGCCCCGCAGGCCGGCCCGACGCCCGTGCTCGACGACTGGGCGGCGAAGGCGACGACCGACGTCGCCCAGATCACCGAGTGGTGGTCGGGGCTGCCCTACTCGATCCTCCTGCCGACCGGCATGACCTTCGACGTGATCGAGGTGCCCGCGAGCATCGGTCGCCGGGCCACCGCCGCGCTGCGCGCCGTGGGCGTGCCGGTGCCGATCGCGGCGACGCCGACCGGTGAGTGGCTCTTCCCGGTGCTGCCCGGCGAGCCGCTGCGCCCCGACCTCGCTGGTCGTCCCGGGATGGTCCTGCACGGTCGCGGGAGCTTCCTGGCCGCGCCGCCCTCGACCTTCCCGCAGGGCTCCATCCACTGGCGGGTCCGTCCGGCCGCCTGCGGCTGGCGCCTGCCCGACCCCTACAGCGTCCAGGACGCCATGGCCGAGGCCGTCCGCGAGCGGCCCCACCGTGGTCTCGGTGGCAGCTCGACGTACCGGATGGCCACGGTCGCGACCGGCATCCGGTCCTGACCGGCAGTTCGCACCACCACAACTGAAGACTCGGGTCGGCCGGATCGCCGACGTCCCCGCGGAGCGCTCGTGCCCCGCAGCAGCCCGCAGGGACGCGCGGTCCGACCACCCCGCGGCGGTGGACGCCGGCCGACGCGCCCGTGAGCGATGCTCCGGTGCGCGCGCCGGCGCCACCGCCGCCCGAGGCAGCGCCGCAGGGCGGGAGACGACTCCCCGTCCTGCGGCGTGACAGACCTCCCCGCGGGCCGGGAGCCCCGAACCCCCGGCCCGCGGCGGACCCCACCGTCGAGTCCCTGTCACCGCATGGCAGGTATCTCCGGACCGGACGGCTGCCCCAGCCGGGCCAGCACCGCCGTCAGGACCGCCACCGCGCCGGCCTTGTCGAGCGGGTCGTTCCCGTTGCCGCATTTCGGCGACTGCACGCACGAGGGGCACCCCGCCGGGCACTCGCAGCCCGCGATCGCGTCGCGGGTCGCCTCCAGCCACACCGTCAGCGCCTCGTGCCCCCGGTCGGCGAAGCCCGCGCCACCCGGGTGGCCGTCGTGGACGAAGACCGTCGGGCGGCCGGTGTCGGGGTGCAGGGCGGTGGAGACGCCGCCGATGTCCCACCGGTCGCACGTCGCGACCAGCGGCATGAGCCCGATCGCCGCGTGCTCGGCGGCGTGCAGCGAGCCCGGGACGCGCGACGGGTCGACCCCGATCCCGTCGAGCAGCGACTCGGTGAGCGTGTACCAGACCGCGCGGGTGGCGAGGGTGCGCTCGGGGAGGTCGAGCGGCACCTGCTCGACGATCTGCCCCGACGGCATCCGCCGCAGGTAGCCGACCACCTGCTCGGTCACCTCCACCGTCCCGAGGCAGACCTGCAGCTCCGGGCCGTCGGGCGTGGCGGCGCCGAACGACGAGCAGTACTCGGTCTCGACGATCTCGATGTCGGTGACCGACCGCGACTGCGTGGTCCACTCCGGCTCCTCGGCGTGGACGTGCGCGATGTTCTCCTCGAGGTCGAGCTGGTCGACCACGTAGCTCACGCCCTGGTGCAGGTGCACCGCGCCGTCGTGCACCGTCGAGTGCGCGGCCCCGGGGTCGACCGTGCCGAGCATCCGCCCGGTGTCGGTCTCCACGATCACCACCTGCTCGCCGCCCGAGCCGCGGATGTCGACCCCGCCGTGCGGCCGCTCGGTGGGCAGCGCCCAGAACCAGCCGCCGCGCCGGTGCCGGACGAGGCCCTCGGCCACGAGGTCGTCCAGGACCGCCCGGGCCGCCTCGCCGCCGAACACCTCGGAGACGTCGGCCGTGGTCAGCGGCATCTCGGCCGCGGCGCACGCGAGGTGCGGGGCCAGCACGTAGGGGTTGGCCGGGTCGAGCACGCAGCGCTCGAGGGGCGCGCCGAGCAGGGCCTGGGGGTGGTGGACGAGGAAGGTGTCGAGCGGGTCGTCCCGCGCCACCAGCAGCACCAGCGCGTCGTCCCCCGAGCGCCCGGCCCGGCCCGCCTGCTGCCAGAAGGACGCCCGCGTGCCGGGGAAGCCCGCGACGACCACCGCGTCGAGCCCCGCGATGTCGATCCCGAGCTCGAGGGCGTTGGTGGTGGCGACCCCGCGGAGCTCGCCCGAGAGCAGCGCCTCCTCGAGGGCCCGCCGCTCCTCGGGCAGGAACCCGGCCCGGTACGCCGCGACGCGCCCCGCCAGGTCGGGGTCGACCTCGGCCAGCACCCGCCGCGCCCCGAGCGCGGTCAGCTCGGCACCGCGCCGGGAGCGCACGAAGGCCAACGAGCGGGCCCCCTCCACGACGAGGTCGGCGAGGATCCGGGAGGTCTCCGCGCCGGCGGAGCGCCGGACGGGGGCGCCGTTCTCCCCGGTGATCTCCTCGAGCAGCGGCGGCTCCCAGAGCCCCACGGCCCGCGCGCCCCGCGGCGACCCGTCCTCGGTCACCCCCACCACGTCGAGCCCGGTGAGCGCGCCCGCCGAGGCCGCCGGGTCGGACATCGTGGCCGAGGCCAGGACGAACACCGGGTGGGCGCCGTAGCGGGCGCAGATGCGCCGCAGCCGCCGCAGGACGAGGGCGACGTGCGAGCCGAACACCCCGCGGTAGGCGTGCGCCTCGTCGATCACCACGTAGCGCAGGCGGCGCAGGAACGCGGTCCAGCGACCGTGCCGCGGCAGGATCCCGCGGTGGAGCATGTCGGGGTTGGTGAACACCCACCGCCCCGAGCGGCGGACGGCGTCGCGCTCGGCGATGGGGGTGTCCCCGTCGTAGGACGAGGCGCGCAGCCCGTCGGCCCCGCCCGGGTCGAGCGACCGGGCGGCACGCAGCTGGTCGGCCCCCAGGGCCTTGGTGGGGGAGAGGTAGAGCGCGGTGGCGCGGACGTCGGCGGTCAGCGCCGCGACGACGGGCAGCTGGTAGGCCAGCGACTTGCCCGACGCGGTGCCGGTGGAGACCACGACGTGGCGCCCCGCCCACGCGTGCTCCGCGGCGTCGGCCTGGTGCGACCACGGCGAGGGGATGCCGCGCGCCACCAGCCGGGCACGGAGATCGTCGGGAACCCATCCCGGCCACGGCGCGCGGCGGCCCTCCCGCGCCGGGACCACCTCGGCGTGGGTCAGCGGGGCCTCGCCCTGCGGCGTGCCCGCGAGCACGCGGCGCAGCAGGGAGGTGCCGCGCCCGCCCTCGTCGGGGATCCCCGACGCCCGTTCCAGGGCCCCCACACCGCTCACGTCCCGAGTGGAGCACACGCCCCCGACAGCCACTCCCCGCGGGAAAGAAAGCCACGTCACAGCTTGATCGGGAACCGGGTCGGCGCGGGTGTCGGACGGCACCCATACACTCCGACACCTGCCGCTCCGTGCGTAAGACGCGTGGTGGCGATCACTGCGCGCCGAGGACGCCGCCAGGCCTCCCGTCGCCGTCGATCCATTCCGTTCCAACCGGGAGGCTGGATGCAAGCGTCCGTCCTCGCTCAGGGAGTCGAGTTCTCCTCGAGCGAATACACGGTGGTCATCGGGGTGGCGGTCATCGCCGTCATCGCGCTGGTCGTCGGTTTCGTGCTCCGTAGTCAGGTACTCGCCGCGGACGAGGGCACGCAGAACATGCGTGACATCGGCCGGGCGGTGCAGGAGGGCGCCCAGGCGTTCCTCAACCGCCAGTTCAAGACGCTGGCCCCGTTCATCATCGTCGTGTTCCTCGTGCTCTTCGCCCTGCCGGCGACCAGCACGGGCGAGCGCATCGGCCGGTCCATCGCGTTCGTCTTCGGTGCCCTGTTCTCCATGGCCATCGGCTATCTGGGCATGAACCTGGCCACCAAGGCCAACATCCGCGTCGCCGCGGCCTCGACCACCGAGGGCGGCCGCGACAAGGGCGCGCGCATCGCGTTCCGCACCGGCGGCTTCGTCGGCATGTTCACCGTCGGCCTCGGCCTGCTGGGCGCGTCGGTCGTCGTCCTGATCTTCGTGGCCGAGGCGCCGCGCGTGCTCGAGGGCTTCGGCCTCGGCGCCGCCCTGCTCGCCATGTTCATGCGTGTCGGCGGCGGCATCTTCACCAAGGCCGCCGACGTCGGCGCCGACCTCGTCGGCAAGGTCGAGCAGAACATCCCCGAGGACGACCCGCGCAACGCGGCCACCATCGCCGACAACGTGGGCGACAACGTCGGTGACTGCGCCGGCATGGCGGCCGACCTGTTCGAGTCCTACGCGGTCACCCTGGTCGCGGCGCTGATCCTCGGGTCGGTGGCCTTCGGCTCGCTGGGCCTGACCTACCCGCTGATCGTCCCCGCGATCGGTGTCCTCACCGCGATCGTCGGCGTGTTCATCACGAAGACCCGCGACGGCGAGAACGCCCTCAAGGCGATCAACCGCAGCTTCTACATCTCGGCGGCCATCTCCATCGTGCTGTGCACGGTGGCGGCGTTCGTCTACCTGCCCTCGAGCTTCGCCGAGCTGCCCGGCGTCAACGTCGACCGCATCGGCGACCTCGCCGCGGCCGGCAACCCGGCGGTCATCGCGGCCGCCGCGGTCATCATCGGCATCGTGCTGGCGATCGTCATCCTGGCGCTCACCGGCTACTACACCGGCACCGAGACCCAGCC
Organism: Actinomycetospora atypica; assembly: GCF_042653685.1. Classification (NCBI taxonomy): domain Bacteria; kingdom Bacillati; phylum Actinomycetota; class Actinomycetes; order Pseudonocardiales; family Pseudonocardiaceae; genus Actinomycetospora; species Actinomycetospora atypica. Next base: position 7,046 of record NZ_JBHSIV010000023.1, read on the forward strand.
GGTCAAGGACGTCGGGACGAGCTCGCTCACCGGTGCCGCGACGGTCATCCTCGCCGGCATCTCGGTCGGCTTCGAGTCCGCCGTCTACACCGCGATCGTCATCGGCGCCGCGGTCTACGGGGCGTTCCTGCTCTCCGGCTCGGTGTTCGTCGCCCTGTTCGCGGTGGCGCTGGCCGGCACCGGCCTGCTGACCACGGTCGGCGTCATCGTCGCCATGGACACCTTCGGCCCGGTCTCCGACAACGCCCAGGGCATCGCCGAGATGTCCGGGGACGTCGAGGGCCCCGGCGCCGACATCCTCACCGAGCTCGACGCGGTGGGGAACACGACGAAGGCCATCACCAAGGGCATCGCCATCGCGACCGCCGTGCTCGCGGCGACCGCGCTGTTCGGGTCGTACAACGACGCGATCCAGTCGGCGCTGTCCGAGGTCGGGGTCCGCGCGGAGGACGCCGGCACGGCGTTCACCAACGCGGTGACGGCGCCGAACCTGCTGGTCGGCGTCATCCTCGGCGCGGCCGTGGTGTTCATGTTCTCGGGTCTCGCGGTCAACGCGGTGTCCCGGGCCGCGGGCGCCGTGGTCTACGAGGTCCGCCGCCAGTTCTCCACCCGTCCCGGCATCATGGACGGCTCGGAGCGCCCGGAGTACGGCCGCGTGGTCGACATCTGCACCCGCGACTCGCTGCGTGAGCTGGCCACCCCCGGCCTGCTCGCCATCCTCGCCCCGATCGCGGTGGGCTTCGGTCTCGGCGTCGGCCCGCTCGCGGGCTACCTCGCCGGGGCCATCGCCGCGGGCACGCTCATGGCCGTCTTCCTCGCCAACTCCGGTGGCGCGTGGGACAACGCCAAGAAGCTGGTCGAGGACGGCAACCACGGCGGCAAGGGCTCCGACGCCCACGAGGCGACGATCATCGGTGACACCGTCGGTGACCCGTTCAAGGACACCGCCGGCCCGTCGATCAACCCGCTGCTCAAGGTCATGAACCTGGTCGCGGTGCTCATCGCCCCGGCCGTGGTGACGCTGTCGATCGGCCCGAGCGCCAACCCGACGGTGCGCATCCTGATCGCCGTCGTGGCGGTCATCGGGATCGCGATCGCGGTCTTCATCTCCAAGCGGCGTTCGACGTCCATCGCGGACACGAACACCGACTCGCCGGCCTCCGTGTCGGTCTAGCTCCACCCCACGCGAAGGGCACCGTCCGGGACTCCCGGGCGGTGCCCTTCGTGCTGTCCGGGTGTCAGCGGTGGCACATCGCTGACACCGGACGTCAGTTCCGGCACACGCTCGCGCGGCTCCGGCACGGCTTCGAACGCATGTTCTAGAGTGCGCGCGCGTGGGGCAGATGTCGTTCTACTCGGCGGACGCCCTGCCGCGCGCCATCAGCGACCTCGAGGGCGTCCTGTGCGCCGGCGGGACGATGTCGTTCTTCGGCCGCGGTGCCGCCGCGCGGCTCACCCTCGTCCTGGGCCCGCCCCCGCCCCCGCCTCCCGACGAGGAGGACGAGCCCGCCCCGGCCCCCGCCGTCGTCCCCGACGAGCCGCCCCCCGCGGCCCCCGAGCCGCCGCCCCCGGCCCCGCAGCGGGTCTGGGAGGACGGGATCGACGAGCTCCCCGACGACGACCTCCCGGCCCGCGACGAGGGCGCGCCCCGGCACGACGAGCCCGCGCCGCCGCCCGAGGAGCCCGACCCGGCCCCGACGGCCGTCGTCGTGGACCCGGCCCTGGAGTGGCGCGCGCAGGCCCTCTGCTGCGCCTTCCGGGGCCGCGGCGTGCCCGCCGACGTGGAGCGGCTGCCCGACGGGCGGCCGGTGGTGCGCAGCGCCTTCCGGGCCGACCTGGTGCCGCTCGCGCAGGGCTGGCACACCCCCGAGGGGGAGAAGCGCCTCGTCGCGCCCCTCGACCTCGACGGGCCCCGCCTGCGACTGTGGGTGCTGGCCGCGGGCCGGCAGAGCGGCCGCGCGTACACCCTCGGCCTCGACCCGCAGGCGCCGGGCACCCACGAGCCGCTGCTCACGGCGTGTCAGCGGGCGGGCCTCGGGGCCACTCTCGTCGACGACCCGGACGAACCCGTGATCAGGATCGTCGGGCAACGCCGGCAACGGAGGCTGGCCGAGCTGGTGGGGGGCCGTCCGCGGTCGCTGTTCGACGGGGTGTGGCCCGGATGAGGGCGTCCCGACGACCGCACGGACGTTCCTGACCTGCGGCGACGGGCCTCGTCGGGACGGCCGGGGCGGGAAGAGCAGCGGGGCGTGACACGTTCCCGCCAGGACGGAGGTCGCCGTGAGGCACACTGGCGGCACGTGGGGCACCCGAGGACGGGTCACCGCGACGCGACGAGACGAGGCGTGACTGGTGGCAGCGCGAGAGGCAGCGGCTGGCTCGACGGCGACGGCGAAGACGTCGGCGTCGACACGGAGCGCGACCGCGACGGTCGACGAGGAGACCGCCGCGCCCGCGCCGAGGACCAGTACGCGCAAGAGCACCTCGGCCGGCGGCGGCCGCAAGAAGACCGGCGGGGGCGCCGCCCCGGCCGGTGACGGCACGCGTCGTCTCGTGATCGTCGAGTCGCCCGCGAAGGCCCGCAAGATCGCCGACTACCTGGGCTCCTCCTACATCGTGGAGTCGAGCCGGGGTCACATCCGCGACCTGCCGCGCGGCGCGGCCGACGTGCCCGCCAAGTACAAGGGCGAGAGCTGGGCGCGCCTCGGGGTCGACGTCGACCACGAGTTCGAGCCCCTCTACATCGTCACGCCCGACAAGAAGTCGACGGTCAGCGAGCTCAAGGACGCCCTCAAGGAGGTCGACGAGCTCTACCTCGCGACGGACGGCGACCGCGAGGGCGAGGCCATCGCCTGGCACCTCCTCGAGACGCTGAAGCCCAAGGTGCCGGTCCGGCGCATGGTGTTCCACGAGATCACCGAGTCGGCCATCCAGGCCGCCGCTGCGAACCCGCGCGAGCTCGACCAGGACCTGGTCGACGCCCAGGAGACCCGGCGCATCCTCGACCGGCTCTACGGCTACGAGGTCAGCCCCGTGCTGTGGAAGAAGGTCATGCCGAAGCTCTCGGCGGGCCGGGTGCAGTCGGTGGCCACCCGCGTGATCGTCGAGCGCGAGCGCGAGCGGATGGCGTTCATCTCGGCGTCCTACTGGGGCATCGACGCGGTCCTCAACACGAACAAGGCCGCGGGCACGGGCAACACGCCCACGTTCAAGGCCGGGCTCGTCGAGATCGACGGGGCCCGGGTGGCGACGGGGCGCGACTTCGACGCGCGCGGGCAGATCCGCTCGGACTCCGTGCGCCGGCTCGACGAGGCCGACGCCCGCCGCCTGGTCGAGGCGCTGGCGAGCAGCGAGTACACGGTCTCCTCGGTCGAGGACAAGCCGTACACCCGCAAGCCCTACGCGCCGTTCATGACCTCCACGCTCCAGCAGGAGGGTGGTCGCAAGCTGCGGTTCTCGGCCGAGCGGACGATGCGCACCGCGCAGCGGCTGTACGAGAACGGCTACATCACGTACATGCGCACCGACTCGACGACGCTGTCGGAGACGGCGATCAACGCCGCGCGCACGCAGGCCCGCGACCTCTACGGCGCGGAGAACGTGTCCGAGCAGCCGCGGCAGTACACCCGCAAGGTGAAGAACGCCCAGGAGGCCCACGAGGCCATCCGCCCCGCGGGCGACTCGTTCCGCACGCCGGGCCAGGTGGCCGGCGAGCTCTCCGGCGACGAGTTCCGGCTCTACGAGCTGGTCTGGCAGCGCACCATCGCGAGCCAGATGCGTGACGCCCGCGGCACGACGATGACCGTGCGCATCACCGCGCCCGCGGCCACCGGCGAGGAGTGCACCTTCTCCGCCTCGGGCCGCACCATCACCTTCCCGGGCTTCCTGCGGGCCTACGTCGAGACGGTCGACGACCAGTCCGGCGGCGAGGCCGACGACGCCGAGAGCCGGCTGCCGCGCCTCGAGAAGGACGAGAGGCTGACGGCCGACGAGCTCGACCCGTCCGGGCACTCGACCAGCCCGCCCGCCCGCTACACCGAGGCGAGCCTGGTCAAGACGCTGGAGGAGCGCGGCATCGGCCGTCCCTCCACCTACGCGTCGATCATCAACACCGTCCAGGAGCGCGGCTACGTCTGGAAGAAGGGCAGCGCGCTCGTTCCCAGCTGGATCGCCTTCGCGGTCGTCGGGCTGATGGAGAAGCACTTCGGGCGGCTCGTCGACTACGACTTCACCGCGACGCTCGAGGACGAGCTCGACGCGATCGCCTCCGGCAACGCCCGGCGCCAGACGTGGCTGTCGCACTTCTACTTCGGTGGGGACAACAACGCGACGGGCGGCGCCGCCACGGGTGTCGAGGCCTCGATGACGCAGGCCGGCGGGCTGAAGAAGCTGGTCGGCGACAACCTGGAGGGCATCGACGCCCGCGAGGTCAACTCGCTGCGGATGTTCGACGACTCCGAGGGGCGCGGCGTCGTCGTCCGGGTCGGGCGCTACGGGCCCTACCTGGAGCGGATGATCGTCGGGGACGACGGCGAGGAGAAGAGCCAGCGCGCGAACCTCCCCGACGACCTCCCGCCCGACGAGCTCGACCTCGCGCTCGCCGAGGAGCTCTTCTCCACCCCGCAGGAGGGGCGCTCGCTGGGCACCGACCCGGAGTCGGGCCACGAGATCCTCGCCAAGGAGGGCCGCTTCGGGCCCTACGTCACCGAGGTGCTCCCGGAGGGGGCGAAGGAGAAGCCGCGCACCGGCTCGCTCTTCGCGTCGATGACGCTCTCCGAGATCACCATCGACGACGCGATGAAGCTGCTGTCGCTGCCCCGCGTGGTGGGCACCGACCCGGAGTCGGGCGTGGAGATCACGGCCCAGAACGGCCGCTACGGGCCCTACATCAAGAAGGACAAGGACTCGCGCTCGCTCGACAGCGAGGACAAGCTCTTCACGGTCACCCTCGACGAGGCCCTGAAGATCTTCGCGCAGCCGAAGCAGCGCGGGCGGGCCGCCGCGAAGCCGCCGTTGAAGGAGCTGGGCAAGGACCCGGTGTCGGGCGAGCCGATGGTGGTCAAGGACGGCCGCTTCGGCCCGTACGTCACCGACGGCACCGGCTACAACGCCTCGCTGCGCAAGGGCGACGACGTCGAGACGCTGACCGACGAGCGGGCCTCCGAGCTCCTCGCCGAGAAGCGGGCCAAGGGACCGGCGCCGAAGAAGGCGACGACCACCCGGTCCACGGCCTCGAAGTCGGCGGCCGCGAAGAAGACGACCACGGCGAAGAAGGCGACCACGGCGAAGGCCACGTCGACGGCCAAGAAGGCCCCGGCCAAGAAGCCGACGACGCGGAAGTCGCCGACCACCTGATGTGCTCCGCTCGTGAGCACTTTCCGGGGTCATAGCCCCGGAAAGTGCTTACGAGACGAAACACCACACTGGAGTACGGCGATAGCCCGGATGCCCGGGGCGCACTGAAGCTCCCGGACGAATTCGGGGGATCACGATGGGTGCGCGTACCGCTCTGCTGGCCGTCTCGGCCGTCGCCGGAGCACTGCTCCTCACCGGCTGCGTGCCGCAGGAGCTGCCGCGGTCGTTCTCCGCACCCGCCTCGGACAGCCCGGTCGCCCTCGCCGCCCCGGCGGTCTCCCCGGCCGCCGCGGGCAACAGCGCCGGTGCCGGCACGGCCACCACCGTCACCCGTGTCATCGACGGCGACACCTTCGTGGTCACCGGCGGGACGAAGGTCCGGGTGCTCGGCATCGACTCCTGCGAGGCCGGCACCCCCGGCGGCACGCGCGCGACCCGCGCGGCGGAGGACGCGATCCTCGGCCAGGCGGTGCGCCTCACCGCCGAGCCCGGCGTCGACCGCGACCGCTACGGCCGCCAGCTGCGCTACGTGTCCTACACCGGCGGCGACCTCGCCGAGATGATGGTCCGGGCCGACCACACCGCGATCTACACCGGCGGCCGCAACGACGCCTCGGCCGCCGTCCAGGCCCGCCTGCGCGGCCTCGACGCCGACGGCCGCACGTGCGGCACCACCACCACCACGACCGACACCGGCACGACGAACACCGGCACGCCCGGCACGACGAGGCCCGCGCCGGCCGCCGCCGGGACCCCGAAGCCGAAGCCGGCCCCGCGACCCGCCGCCGTGGCCGCCGCCCCGAGGCCGAGGCCGGCCGCCTCGTCGTCGGGAATGGGGTACGCGAACTGCACCGCCGCCCGCGCGGCCGGCGTCACCCCGCTGCACCGCGGCCAGGCCGGCTACAGCGCCAAGCTCGACCGCGACGGGGACGGCGTGGCCTGCGAGTGACCTACTCCGAGGTGTAGCTGTAGCCGCCGGGCAGGTCGACGGTCTTCTTCCTCGTCCGGCTGTTCCAGGTGAACGGGCCCAGCTTCACGCTGTAGGAGACCGTCTTGCCGGCGTCCGAGCGGGAGACGTTGCGCCAGATTGGGAGCGGCCCGAGCCGGCGCTTCCTGCGGTAGTTCAGTCCCATGCCGTGCCTCTGCCCGTTCGGCGGGGCGACCACGCCGGGCCCCGGGGTGGCCGCGGACGCCCCGATCGTGTGACGCTCGGGGGATGGACGGACGCGACTCGCTGGGCGGGCCGGACGGCACGCAGCCCGTGCGCCGGCACGACGACCCGACGACGGCGCCCGCGGCCGACACCGACCTGCGGCTCCCCCCGCCCGGCGACCGCGAGGCCGTCGCCCGCTGGATGGACGAGGACGCCACCCGGGCCCGCTACGTGCCGCCACCCCGGCCGATCCCGCCGCAGCGCCGCCACCGCGTCCTCCCGCCCGAGACCCCGGAGACCCGGCCCGCAATCGAGGGCGACCCCGTCCACGAGCCCGCGTGGAAGCGGGAGCTGCGCGAGGAGGCGGAGTTCCGGGCCCAGTTCGGGGAGTGGCGGGCCGGGAGCGCGCGCCCGGCGTCCCGCGGCGCGTTCGGCGGCGTCCGCCTCGGGGCCCCGCTGATCGTGCTGATCGCGGTGCTCATCGCGGTGTTCGCCATCGCGATGCACCTCTAGCCGAGGGTGTCGGTCCCCTGGGGCATCATCGGGGGGTGAGCGTGTGGGGCCAGGTCGTCGGGCAGCCCGAGGCCGTCGCGGAGCTGCGGGCCGCGGTCGAGCACGCCGCGCGGGTGCACTTCTCCACCGACGCCGGGGCCGACGAGAGCGGGCGCGGCTCCATGACCCACGCCTGGCTGTTCACCGGTCCGCCCGGCTCCGGACGGTCGGTGGCGGCGCGCGCGTTCGCCGCCGCCCTGCAGTGCCCGCGGAACGGCTGTGACGCCTGCCAGGTGTGCCGCACGGTGATGGCCGGGACGCACGCCGACGTGCACGAGGTCGCCACCGAGGGCCTGTCGCTGGGCGTCAAGGAGATGCGCGCGCTGATCGAGCGGGCCGCCCGGATGCCCACCACCGCGCGGTGGCAGATCGTCCTGATCGAGGACGCCGACCGCATGACCGAGAACGCGTCGAACGCGGTCCTCAAGGCCGTCGAGGAGCCCAACGAGCGCACCGTGTTCCTGCTGTGCGCGCCGAGCGAGCATCCCGACGACGTCAGCATCACCATCCGGTCGCGTTGTCGCCCGCTGCGGCTGCGCACCCCCGGCACCGACGCCATCGCGGAGGTCCTCGTCGCCCGCGACGGCGTCGACGAGCAGACCGCGAGCTGGGCCGCCAGCGTCTGCGGCGGGCACATCGGCCGCGCGCGCCGGCTCGCCCGCGACGAGAACGCCCGCTACCGCCGGGAGGCCGTGCTCGCGGTGCCGCGGTCGCTGCGCAGCGCGGCCGAGGTGTTCGCCGCGGCCGACGGGCTGGTCGGCGCCGCCGAGGCCGAGGTCTCCGCCCTCACCGGCGAGCGCGACGAGGCCGAGCGCGAGGAGCTCGCCGTGTCGATGGGCGGCGGCGGCACCGGCAAGGGGGTCGCGCAGGCCCAGCGCGCCGCGAAGGCCGCGGAGAAGGACCTCATCACCCGCCAGAAGCAGCGCCAGACCCGCACGCGGCGCGACTCGCTCGACCGCGCGCTCATCGACCTCGCCGGCTACTACCGCGACGTCCTCGTCCGCGGGTTCGGCGCCGCGGTCACGGCCACGCACCCCGACCGCGCGATCGAGGTCGAGGCCGCGGCCCGCGACGGGTCGCCCGTCGCGGCGCTGCGCCGCCTCGAGGCGGTCCTGCGCTGCCGCGAGGCCCTCGAGACCAACGTGAAGCCGCAGATCGCGGTCGAGGCGATGGTGACGGCGCTGCGCGAGGGCTAGTCGGGATCAGTCCTCGACGAACACCAGGTCGGGGATCGCGGCGGTCAGGGACACGCGGTCGCCGTCCTGGGTGATCACCGCCGAGAGGGTGGTGCGCCGCCCCGCGACCTCCACCGGGTCGTCGTCGGCGCCCTGGTCGCGGAGCCACTCGAGGAAGGTGCCGCCCGTGTCGGCGCGCAGGAAGTCGGTGGCGCGGCGGAAGAGCTTCGGCAGGACCAGCTGCCCGTCCGGCCCCACGTCGGCCTGCCTCGTCAGGGTGAACCCGCCCGAGCGGTCGGCGTCCCACACGCTGCCGGGTCCGGTCGCGGCGCGGGCGAGCTCGACGAAGCGGGCCCGGACGGTCTCGGGCGTCGAGGTGTAGAGCGTCAGGTAGGCGCGGCCGTTGCTCGTCTGCAGCGCGTTGACCGAGTCGTCGACCACCGTCGCCGGATCGACCTCGTCGCCGTCGGCGTGCGCCGCGGCCGCGTCGCCGGTGAACAGCAGCGACACCGGGCGGCCGTTGGTCTCCACGAGCGCGGCGCAGATCGCGGCCGGGACGGAGTCGGGCGACGCGGCGGTGACCGAGCCGCCGTCGTCGTACCGGACCCCGGTGAACCCCACGGCCGCGACGAGGGTGTCCCGGGCCTCGTCGCCCAGGGGCTGGGCCTCGCCCTGGTAGTGGGTCTCGGGCGAGTCGATCGCGTCGAGCCGGAGCTGGACGCTGCCGTCGCGCTCGCTCGGGTCCACCCGGCTGCCGTTCTCCAGGGACCGCACGGTCGCGACATCGTCGGGAACGAAGCGCACCGAGTCGCCGTCGGGGGAGTAGCCGACCACGACGAGCCGGCCGCGGATCCAGGTGAACGCCATGTCCGGTCGGTGCCCCGCGCGGGGGCCGGTCACGCGGACGGTCTGGCGAACGCCGGGCGAACGCTGCTAGCTTGTCCAGCATGTCGTTATTACGGATTTCCGTAACCGCGGTGCTCGCGCTCGGCCTGGTCGCCTGTTCCTCGGCGCCCGCGCCGTCCGACCCGGCCGCCCTCCCGGCGAACCCGCCGCGGCCGGCCACCTGCGCACCGGAGACCTCGACCGACCTGACGACGCCCGACGGCTGGCTGAACCGGGTCGCGACGGCGCCGACGACGGTCGGGCTCGTGGTCGACGACGGGCGTGGTCGCGTGGTCTCCCACGAGGCGTCGACATCCTTCCCGATGGCCTCGTCGGTGAAGGTGGTGCACCTGACGGCGTACGGGGCGGCGGTGGCCGAGGGGCGGATCCGGCCCGACGACCGCGTGCCCCTCGCCGACTGGGAGCGCTGGTACCTGCCGGGCATCGACCAGGCGCACCCGGCGGCGTTGAAGCGCCTCGGCGCGGCGCCCGACTACACGGTCGACCAGATCGTCACGGCGATGATCCAGGAGAGCGACAACGCCGCGGCCGACTGGGTGCGCGCCCGGCTCGGCGACGGCGCCCTCCGCGCCGCGGCCGCCTCCGGCGGGTGGACCGACGTCGACCTGCCGTCGTTCACCGGGTCCACCGCCCGCTTCGCGATGCCCGAACTCGCTCCCGTCGGCGCGGCCCGGCCCGAGCTCGCCACGGTCGACGCGCAGCTCGGTCAGCGCCTCGCGGACGATCCCGGCTTCCGCGCCGAGGTCGTGCGCCGCTACACCCAGCAGGTCACCGCCGACCCCCAGCGCTTCCTCACCGACCAGGAGCGCTGGACCGCCACCACCGCCTCGGGCACCCCCAAGCAGCTCCTCGGGCTCTACCGCGCCCTGGTCGCGGGCTCCGTCCCGGGCGCCGACGTCGCGGTCCGGCAGCTCACCTGGCAGAGCCCGAAGCTCGGGTTCAAGTCGGGCAGCTTCGTCAACGTCCTGACCCTCGGGTCGTTCGTGCGCCGCACCGACGGCACGACCGCCTACGCCGTCATCCTCGGGCGCGACCTGCCGGTCCTGCCGCTCACCACCCAGCAGACCGCCGGTCAGCAGTCGATGGTCATCGAGGCCGCGACGTCGACGCGGGCCTTCGACCGGCTGCTCTGCGTCGTGTGAGTGCGACGATCCGACGGTGACCTCCGACGACCGCCTCGCCGCGCTCGAGGCCCGCGTCGCGGCCCTGGAGTCCGGGGTCGCGCCGTCGGAGCCCTCGCCCGTCGACCGTTTCGGGAGCCTGCGCTACGAGGGCTCGGTCCGGTTGTACGGCGAGGTGTCGTGGCGGATCGAGTACTCGCCGGCGGCCACCCTCGACCTCGCGGCGCCTGCCGTCGCCGAGGTCCTCGCGGCCCTGGGGCACCCGGTGCGCCTGGCGCTCGTCCGCCGCCTGCTCACCGGCCCCGGGTCCGCCGCCGAGCTGCAGGAGGCGGCGGGCCTGTCCTCGACCGGGCAGGTCTACCACCACCTCAAGGCGCTCACCGCCGCCCGCGTCGTCGAGCAGGACGGCCGCGCCTTCCGCGTCCCCGCCACCGGCGTCGTCCCCGTCCTGACGATGCTGCTCGCCGCCGGGGACGTCGCGGGGCTCCTGCGCTGAGTTGTCGCAAACGGGTCCCGACGATGCCGGTGGCTGGCTAGCGTGGTGGGCGTGAGCACGCCGGTCCCGCCTCCCGGGCTCTACCGCGAGCCCTCCCGCGGCGTGCCCGCGTTCCTCCCGACTCCGGCGCCCCAGGCCTCCGACCCGACGGTGCTCGCCGACGGCCGGGTGATCCCCCGCCACCTGGTGCCGGCGCCGTCGGGGGCAGGGGGCTCGTTCTCGATCGACCTCGAGCGTGCTCCCCAGGTCCTCCGCGACCTCCGGGATGCCATCGCGCAGCTCAACGATCTGCGTCGCGACGCCTTCCAGCTGGGAAAGGTGGACCCCGGGACGAACGACCTGGTCAGTAAGGACGCGGCAGCCGTTCTCGGCGCGGTCGCCGTCGGCGGCGCCGGCAGCTTCGTCGACGCCGTGACAGCGGGTATCGAGCGTCTGGAAGGGATCGTCTCGGCCATTGAGAACGAAATCCGCTCGTATCGAGCGACGGACGACCAGGCGCGGCGCTCCTTCGGAGCGCTCTCCTAAGTGGATCGTCGCCATTCTCGTGGCAGTGATGGTGGCCGGGTGCTCGACCGGCCACGAGCCCGGTGCCGCTCCGTCGACGTCCGCTCCTGAGCAGGATCGTTTCGGCGCTCCGGAAGTCGTGGCGCCGAGGGATGCACGAGGCGCGGCTGGGACGCCGTGTACGTCGCTGCTCTCGGCCAGCGAACTCCAGGAACTCGGATTCACTCGCCCCGGACGTCAACGGACTTCCATCGACGTGCAGGAATGCTCCTGGACGAACGGCTCCGACGAGATACTGGCGATGGCCGTCAATGCGGACCGGGACCTACTCGTTGACACCTACCGAACCAGGCTTGCACGCCTCTTCGTTCCGACGACGGTGGAGGGGCTACCGGCGGTTCGACAGCGCATGGCGACGAATGACAACAGGTGCACCGTCACGACTGGACTCGGTCCCCGTCAGGCCCTGGAGACCGAGTGGTCGGGGCGCGCGTCCCAGCAGACGTCCGACCCGTGCGAGCGGGCCGAGGAGGCGATCGCGCTCGTGATCCGGAAGCTCCCGCCGCAGCGCTGACCGGAGAACCGGGTCCTCACGACTCGGTTTCCTCGATGTCCTCGGGCCCGACGCAAAGGCCGACGACGGACCCGGGTCACGCGTTCCATGATCACCTGGATGTGGCGGATCCGGACGCCTACCGTCCGGATCGGCCACGTCCCGGTGATCATGGTCGTTCGGGCGTCGATGGCGGCACGACTCCCGTCGCAACCGTGTCCATCGGACACGGTTCCCGCGCAGCTCTCAGCCGGCCGGGTCACGCGCGACCCGGGCCCGGCCGAGCCGCGACGAGCACGCCGGAGTTCGGGGCTCGACCGGCCGCCCACGTCCCATGATCACCAGGATGTAGCGGATCCGGACGCCCACCGTCCGGATCGGCCTCGTTCCGGTGATCATGGTCGTCCGGGGCCCGTTCGCGGCCCGATTCCGGTCGGACCGTGCCGTTCAGCCCGCCGGGTCCTCCGCCACGTCGACGACCTCCGCGCCGGTCGCGGACAGCAGCTCGTCGGGGGTCGCGTCGAAGACCGTCCGTGGGGAGCCGGCGGCCGCCCACACCCGGTCGAAGGCGAGCACGCCGCGGTCGACGTACATCCGCACCGGGGCCACCAGCCCCACCGGCGCCACGCCCCCGATCGCGAAGCCGGTCCGCTCCCGCACGAACGCGCCCGATGCCTGCTCCACCGGCTCGCCGATCAGCGCCGACAGCTTCGCGACGTCCACCCGCGACGAGCCCGACGCGAGGACCATCACGGCGGAGTCGGTCGAGGGCAGCCGGAACACCAGCGACTTCACGATCTGCCCGACCTCGCAGCCCAGCGCGGCACCGGCCTCCGCCGCGGTCCGGGTCGAGTCGGGCAGCTCCCGCGACCGACCTTCGAGCCCCAGCAACTCCAGTGCGGAAGCCACCCGGTCGACACTGCGCACCTTCGCCATGCCGGACATCCTGGCCTCGGCCTACATCCGGCGGTTCGCCAGCACCGGCAGCACCTGGCGGGTCTTCTCCACCGACGCCGTGTCGACGTCCACCACGAGCAGACCCGGGTCGTCGCCCAGCGACTCCACGACGGTCCCGAACGGCGACGCCACCAGCGAGTGCCCCACCCCGCGCGGGGCCTTGCCCGGGTCGATCCCCCGAGCCAGCGGGTCGGCCTGGTCGCAGGCGACGACGAAGGTGGTCGAGTCGAGTGCGCGGGCCCGCACCAGCAGCTCCCACTGCTCGACCTTCCCCTCGCCCGCTCCCCACGACGCCGGCAGCAGGACCGTCGAGGCGCCGCGGTCGGCGAGGGCGCGGAAGAGCTCGGGAAAACGGATGTCGTAGCAGGTCGCGAGCCCGATGTTCTCCCCGTCGACGTCCACCACCACCGGGGTCGAGCCCGGCATGACGGTGTCGGACTCGGCGAAGCCGAACGCGTCGTAGAGGTGGATCTTGTCGTAGGCGGTGTCGACGCCCCGCCCGACGGCGAGCAGCGTGTTCGTCACCCGGCCGTCGTCGGTGGGGGTGAACATCCCCGCGACCACCAGCACGTCGTTCGTCGCGGCGATCTCCCGCACGGCGTCCGCCCACGGCCCGTCGAGCGGCTCGGCGACCGGCTTGAGCGACACCCCGAAGCGGCACATCGTGGCCTCGGGGAACACGACCACCGTCGCGCCCTGCTGCGCGGCGAGCGCCGTGTGGTCGCGGACCAGCTCGAGGTTCGCCGCGGGGTCGTCGGTGGCCAGGATCTGGGCGAGGGCGACGCGCATGCCCCGTGTATACCGGCCCCATGGACCCGGCCGCGTACCTCGCCCGCATCGGGGCGACCGCGAGCGACGACCTGCGCACCCTCGCGGAGCGCCACTACCGCTCCGTCCCGTTCGAGAACCTGTCGATCCACCTCGGCGAGCCGGTCGACCCGACCCCGGAGCGGCTCTTCGACAAGATCATCCGCCGTCGTCGCGGGGGCTTCTGCTACGAGCTCAACGGGCTGTTCGGGTGGCTGCTCGGCGAGCTCGGCTACGAGGTCGGCTTCCTCGGTGGCCGCGTCCACACCCCGGCCGGGGACACCGCGCCGATGGCCCACATGGCCCTGCGGGTTCACGACGACGGCCGTCCGCGGCTCGTCGACGTCGGCTTCGGCGGCTTCCTCGTCCTGCCGACCGACCTGGACGAGCCCTCGACCCAGGTCGAGCCGCAGTCCGACGGCGACGTCGAGGTGCGGAGTCCCGACGGCAGGCCGGGCTACCGGCTCGAGCCGCCGGTGCGGTCGAGGTCCGACTTCGCGCCCACCTGCCACTGGACGGCCACGCACCCCGGCTCCGGGTTCACCCGCGGCCCCACCTGCACGCTGCCCACGCCCGAGGGCGGGCGCGTCACCCTGGCCGACCACCGGTTGATCCGGACCGCGCCCGACGGCACCCGCGTCGAGGACGACCTCTCCGACGGCGAGGCCCTCGCCGCCTACCGGGACCTGTTCGGCTTCGCCCTCGACCGGCTGCCGGTCCCGCTCTACCCGGAGGACCCCACGTGACCGGACGCCTCGTCGTCGGGACGGCCGTCCTGGTCTTCTGCGCGGCGTGCAGCGCCGCCCCGGCGGCGCCACCCGCGCCGGCTCCGCAGCCGCGGGCGCAGACCGCCGCCCCGGCGGCTCCCCCGACGACGGCCGCGGCGCCCGGACCGCTGCGGGTGCTCCTGACCGACGACGACGGCTGGGACGCGGGCGGTATCACCGCGATGCGCGGGGCACTCCGGGACGCCGGGTACGACGTCACGTTGGTGGCGCCGGACGGCAACCGCAGCGGGGTGGGGGCCTCGTCGGACGGACGGACCGAGGTCGAGGAGAAGGACCCCGGCGTCTACTCGGTCGAGGGCATGCCGGTCGACGCCGTGCGCGCCGGACTGGAGCTGATGCGTGCCGACCCGCCCGACCTCGTCGTCTCCGGCACGAACCTGGGGCACAACTCGGGGACCGGGGTGGTCGAGTCGGGCACGGTCGGCGCCGCGGCGACGGCAGCGCTGGCCGGGGTGCCGGCGATCGCGTCGTCGACCCACCAGGGCACGTCGGAGGACGACTGCGCGGCGACCGCGGACTACGTCGTCCGGCTCGTGCAGGCGCTCGGTCCCGAGCTGTTCGCGCCGGGCATCGTCGTGAACGTCAACTACCCGGCCGGCGACCGGGCGTCGGAGGTGCGGGTGCGCGACCCGCTCGTCGTCGAGCTCGACGGCGAGGAGATGACCGTCCCCACCGACGGGCCCGACGACGACGTGGACCTGCTCGACGACGGCGTCGCCACCCTCACCGAGCTCGACGTCGAGGGTGGCGCCGGGGCGAGCGGCGCGGTCGTCGAGCGGCTCCGGGACGTGCCGGCCTGACGGTTACGCGACCCGCCTCGTCGTCCGGAAGCGCGTGAGCAGGCCGTACATCTCGCAGCCGAGGCAGAAGCCGAACGCGGCGTTGAGGAAGGCCGCGGCGAGCGCGAAGGCGGTCGCGACGACGCCGAGGGCGGTCGCGCCGCTCAGGTAGCCGGCCGCGGCGACCGCCGTGAAGACGAGCCCGACGGTCTGGGAGAAGCGCACCGGCGCGGCGTCCTCGGTCTCGCGCGGAGGGCCGAGGCGCGGACGGACCGCGACCCGGAACAGCGCGCCGTAGGGCGAGAGGCGCATCCCGAACAGCGCCGGCAGGGCGAAGACGACCGCCTGGGCGAGGACGAGCCACCCGTTGCCGGTGATCAGGACGAGCGCGAGGACGACGGTCGTGACGGACGCGGCGAAGCGGACGCCGCGGGGGTCGAGCTGCATGGGGGTTCCTCTGTCGGTACGGGCCGGGTGCGGGTCAGGGGCCCGGACAGAGGCTCGCGGCGAGGTGGCCGTGGTCGACGGCACGTCGTCGGGTGAGCACGCCCGAGATCATCGGGGTGCGGTGAGCTCGGTGTCCAGCGCCGCCAGCAGGTCCCGACGACGAGGCACACCGGACACGCGCAGCAGCTCCCGGCCGTCGCGGGCGAAGGCGATCGTGGTCGGGGTGCGCATGACGTTCAGCTCCCGTGCGGTGTCCGGGCGCTCGGCGATGTCGACCTCGACGTGGGCGAGACCGGGGTGCTCGGCGGAGAGCCCGGTGAGCTGCGCGGCGGTCTGGCGGCACGGCGTGCAGATCGGGGAGGAGAGCTGGAGGAGCAGGACGCGGTCGTCGGGCTGCGGGGTGACACCCGCGAGGTCCCACCCGCCCGTGCGCTCGTCGGTGGTCGCGCGGACCCGGCCCGCGCGGGCCTTGAGGACGAGGCCGACGAGGGTCGCGGCGGCGAGCACGGCGACCACGACGATCGCTCCGGTGACGGACACGTGGCGGTCAACCTCGTCGTCGTGGGTCGTGTTCCCCGGGTGTCAGCGGTGGCACGTCGGTGACACCCGACGTCAGGATCGGCACACGCTCGCGGCACCGCCCCCGCTCGATCGCGCCGTGGGCGGGGTGCCCTACACTCGACGACGCTGCCGCCTTAGCTCAGTCGGCCAGAGCAACGCACTCGTAATGCGTAGGTCTCGGGTTCGAATCCCGAAGGCGGCTCCGTTACTGCAGGTCAGGGCCGGTCCGGATGTATCCGGGCCGGCCTTCTTGCTGGTCGCGTGGAACGAACCTGTCATGATCGGTGTGTCCAGCGTCCTTGTCGTGGTTTCGAAGGTCTGGTTCCGCTTCCCCTGGCGAGGACGGATGCGCCCCCGACGCACATCGAGGGCAGAGGCGCGGTGGAGTGGAGCCTGACGACGAGCGCCGGATGACCTCGGAGACGATGGCGAGGCCACCCGGCGCTCGGTGTCAGTGGGCGGCGCCGATCTCGATGGCCAGGACGCCGCCGACGATGAGGACGATGCCCAGACCCATCACCCAGGTCAGGGGTTCCTTGAACAGCGCCTTGCTCAGTACGGCGGTCAGAGCAACGCCGGAGGCGGCCCAGATGCCGTAGGCGACGCCCAGGGCCATGCCGTTGGAGAGCGTGAGCACGAGCATGGCGAACGCGACGAGATAGCCGACGGCCACCGCGGCGAACCAGATCTTCTTCCCGGTTGCGGCCATGCGCAGCGACAGAGTCCCCATGACCTCGAAGATGATCGCGACGATCAGGAACGGCCAGGCCATCACGCCACCGCCTTGTTCTCGTGCTTGACGTGGGTGCCGAGCTCGACGCAGAGGACCCCGCCGATGACCAGCACGATCCCCACTCCCATCAGCGCGGTCAGCGGTTCGCTGAAGAGCAGCGTTGAAAGCAGCGCGGTGAGGGCGACGCCCGCTGCGCCCCAGATGCCGTAGGCCACGCCCAGAGCCATCCCGGCGCGCAGCACCATCGTCAGACAGGCAAAGGAGCCGAGGTAGCCCACGGCTACCAGCGCGTACAGGGCCGGCACCTCGAGTGCGGCCTTCATCGACAGGGTGGCGGTGACCTCCAACAGGATCGCCCCGACCAGGAACAGCCACGCGGTGAGCGCCTGCTTCCTCACTTCTCCTCCTCTTCGTCGTCGATCAGCTGCAGTGCGACCTCTCGCACGGCTCGCTTCTGGTGGTCGGTCATGTCCACGACGCCGAGGGCCTGGTTGAACCAGGCGCCGTCGGCGAGCAGTCGCGCGGCCTGCAGCCGGGGATGCTGCGCCAGACCTCCGCCGATGTCGGCCCCGAACCACGGCCCGATTCGGTCCACCCACTGCCGGGACAGGTCCTCGCGCAGCCGTTGATCGGCCAGAAGGGCGAGGTCGCTGGCGTCGAACTCCTCGGTCAGGCAGAAGTCCACGTAGGCGCGCAGGCGTGTGCGGGCGGTCCCGGTCGTGTCCCCGAGACGGACGTGCAGCTCGTTCTCCCAGCGCTGGGTTATCCGGTCGACGACCGCGGTGCTGAGTCCTTCCTTGGTCTTGAAGTGATGCACCACCCCGGGCTTGGTCAGTCCGGTCTCTCGTGCGACCGCGTCGAGGGTCAGGGCATCACCGCGCCTCAATACCTCGATCGCTCCGTCGAGAAGCTCTGCTCGTGTGGCCACGACGCAAAGCTACCGACCATACGTATGGTAAGTCGTCGTTCGGTGAGGAGCGGCACATCGCGCGACGCCGATCAGGCCAGCGCCTCACCGTGCTCCCCAGAGTGCAGGAGAGCCTTCGTCCGAGCGGCTGACGAACCGGCACCGGTGGCTCCAGCCCGGTGCGACGTGGAACGAGTCGTGGAACGAACCACGGTCGATCTCCGGCAACCAGAGGCGACGGTTCGCGCACTGAGGTGCACCGACGAGCGCTCGGAGGCTGCCGTTGACGGAGACGCAAGTCCTCGTAATGCGTAGGTCTCGGGTTCGAATCCCGAAGGCGGCTCCGCAGGTCAGGGCCGGTCCGGATGTCTCCGGGCCGGCCTTCTTGCCGTCGGGGGCCGGTCCGCGTCGACGTACCGGCTCGGGCGGTCGGCGGCGACAGGGACGAATTGTCGGCAGTCCGTGCCACTGTGAGACATATCGAGAAGCTCGTGCAACGAACTGCCGCAGATGTGTGCTCGTTCGGCTACGGGGGGTTTCGGTGCCGCACGGAGCGGGGCAACAAGCCGCGATCGAGGTCGCCTACAAAAGGAACTGACATCCCGTGGTCGCTCAACAGTCCTCCGGCAACGAGTTCAACATTCTGCAGAGCCTGCAGAGTGCGTTCACCACGTTCCTGAGCTACGTCCCGCAGGTGATCGGGGCCCTGCTGGTCCTGATCATCGGCTACATCATCGCCCGGTTGATCCGGTCGGCGATCAGCCGGCTGCTCCAGAAGGCCCGGGTCGACGAGCGCCTGACCCACGGCCAGGGCGGGGAGTACGTCGCCCGCTTCTCGCCCCAGGGCAAGCCCTCCCAGCTCGTCGGGCTGGTCGTGCAGTACGTGCTGATGGTGTTCGTCATCGTCTCCGCGGTGGGCACGCTGAACATCCCGGCGGTCACCGGGTTCATGAACCTGATCCTGGCCTACCTGCCCAACGTCATCGCGGCGCTGCTGATCTTCCTGGTCGCCGCCGCCGTGGCCGCCGCCGTCGGCGGGCTGGTCCACCGCACCATGGGTGACACCCCCACCGGCCGGGTCGTGCGCTCCGCCGCGCCGACGCTCGTCATGGCGATCGCCGTGTTCATGATCCTCAACCAGCTCGGGATCGCCGAGACGATCGTGACCGCGACCTACATCGCGCTGATCGGCGCCGTCGCGCTCGGGTCCGCCCTCGCGTTCGGGCTCGGTGGCCGCGACGCCGCCGCCGACCTGATCAACTCGGGCTACCGCAAGGCCCAGCAGCAGTCCGACCAGGTCCGGGCCGACCTCCAGACCGGCCGGCAGCGCGCCGAGGCCGACGTCGACTCCTACCGCCAGCAGCAGGGCACGGCCCAGACCCGGACCGACACCCTGCAGCCGGCGGCCACGGGAGCGGGGTCCAGCCCGGCCGACAACCCGGCCCCGAGCACCGAGCCCACCCCGCCCCAGGGGCTGCCCCGCTCCTGATCGACCCACGACAGTGGCCCCGCCGGATGCTCCGGCGGGGCCACTGTCGTGTCCGGGACAGAACGGTCCCCCGGAGACAGAAATGGCCCGGGTGGACCGCCCCAACGGTCCGACCCGGGCCCCGGCGACGACGGCGCTCCCCAGCTCCGCGTCCACCTCGTTCCGATCATCGGGTTGCCGTCCGCCGCCCGGGAGAAACGCCGGGATGACGAGGGAAAGTGTTCCGGGCGGATGCCCGCGGTGATTGCTCCGAATGCGACGGAAACGGGAGGTTGGGGACAGGAGGCATCGACCATCCGTAGGGATCGCGGGTGGGCAATTCCTGCCCCAGCGGCAGTTCACGAACCGTCGCCCGTCGTCCAGCCCAGGGGCGAACCGCGCCGTCACCCCGCCCGGCCCCTGCGGCATCCGTGTGCAGAAAGCGTGCATTCGCCCCGGGAGGTTCGGGTTCTTCACCCGAGGAGTTGCTCCACCATGGCTGTCAGCATCGATGAACCGCGCGACCTCTACGGCGCCACCGTCACCGGCGGCGACGGCGAGAAGCTCGGCAAGGTCGACACCGTCTTCCTCGACAACGAAACCCAGCGCCCCGAGTGGGCGGCCGTGAAGACCGGCATGTTCGGCAATCACGTCTCGCTGGTCCCGCTGGCGAAGGCCGACTTCCAGGACGGCGCCCTGCGGGTGCCCTACAGCAAGTCCGACGTGCAGAACGCGCCGCACCACGACGCCGACCAGGACCTGTCGGTCGAGGACGAGAAGCAGCTCTTCGACCACTACGGCGTCCAGTACGGCGGCGACACCGCCACCGCGCGCACGACCGACACCGTCACCGGTGGCGACCAGGGCCGCCACGAGCAGACCACCAGCACCGGCACCAGCACCGGCACCGCCGGGGATCGTCGGGACAGCGAGACCCACGACCGGAGCGAGACCCACGACCGGTCCGAGACCCACGGCCGCACCGAGGGTGCGGTCGGCCACGACACCTCCGGGCCGAACACCGACGAGGCGATGACGCGCTCCGAGGAGGAGCTGCACGTCGGCACCGAGACCCGTGAGCGTGGGCGCGCCCGGCTACGCAAGTACGTGGTGACCGAGAACGTGACCCAGACCGTGCCGGTGTCGCGTGAGGAGGTCCGCGTCGAGCGCGAGCCGATCACCGACGCCAACGCCGCGGCCGCGCACGACGGCCCCTCGATCTCCGAGGAGGAGCACGAGGTCGTGCTGCACGAGGAGCGGCCCGTGGTCGGCAAGGAGACCGTCGCCAAGGAGCGGGTCAAGATGAGCACCGAGACCCAGCGCGACGAGGAGCAGGTCTCCGACGAGGTCCGCAAGGAGGAGATCGAGACGGTCGACGAGACCTCCGACTCCCGCACCGGGACCTCGCACAACCAGCGCTGATCCGTACGCCGACGGCGGCGTCCTCCCACCGGGAGGGCGCCGTCGTCGTCATTCCGCCCGGTGTGATCGGTCCCCCACGCCTCCCGGGCGGGCTCCGACGCCGCACCGGGAACCCCAGGACGTCGAGCCCCGGACCCGCGCTCCTCTCCCGCCCTCCCGCGACCGCGGAGGGCACCGAGCCACGAGGTCCCGGAGGCCCCATGAGCATCGCCCTCGTCCGCGAACTCCCGACAGAGGCGCCGGCCCCGCCGGTCGCGCTCCACAGCGTCACCACGGCGTCGACCCCCACCACCGCGCACCTCTCCGCGGCCGACGTCGAGTCGCTCGGCGCGGAGATCGACGCGATCCGCCGCGGGGTGATGGACGACCTCGGCGAGGGGGACGCCCGCTACATCCGCCGGGTCATCGCGGTGCAGCGCGGCCTGGAGACGGGTGGGCGCGTCCTGCTGCTCGTGTCGGTCCTGCCGCCGGCGTGGATCGGGGGGACGGCGGCCCTGTCGGTGGCGAAGATCCTCGAGAACATGGAGATCGGCCACAACGTCCTGCACGGCCAGTGGGACTGGATGAACGACCCCGAGATCCATTCGACGACCTGGGAGTGGGACTCCGCGTCGACGGCCGAGGGCTGGAAGCACTCCCACAACTACCTGCACCACGCGTACACGAACGTGCTCGGCAAGGACCGGGACATCGGCTACTCGACGCTGCGGGTCGACCCCGAGCAGCCCTGGAAGCCGTACCACCTGCTGCAGCCGCTGATCAACGTCGGTCTGGCGCTGGGCTTCGAGTACGGCATCGCGATCTACGACATCGAGCTCGAGGAGGTCGCGGCCGGGCGCAAGCCCTGGTCGGAGGCCCGCACCGAGCTCGGCGGGCTGTGGGGGAAGGTCCGCCAGCAGATCGGCAAGGACTACCTGCGCTGGCCGCTGCTGTCCGGGCTCTCGGCCCCGACGACGCTGGCCGCCAACCTGACCGCCAACGTCGTCCGGAACGTCTGGACGCACGCGGTGATCTTCTGCGGCCACTTCCCGGCCGGCGCCGAGACCTTCACCGAGGACCAGCTCGAGGGCGAGACCCGCGGCCAGTGGTACCTGCGCCAGCTGCTGGGCTCGGCGAACCTCGACGGCTCCCCGCTGATGCACCTGATGACCGGCAACCTCTCGCACCAGATCGAGCACCACCTGTTCCCCGACATGCCGTCGAACCGCTACGCCCAGGTGGCGCCGCAGGTGCGGGAGCTGTGCGAGCGCTACGGCCTGCCGTACACGAGCGGGTCGCTGCCCCGGCAGTATGCCGGGGTCCTGAGGACGATCGCGCGGCTGGCGCTGCCCGGCGGCGCCGGCTGATCGTCGGGCAGGGACCCTGTCGCGGTGCAGTCGCTGCGAATCCTCCCGGACCTGCGGAGCTCGGTGGTCGAGGAGAAGCACCCGGGCCAGGTGCTGCTCTTCACCTCCGAGCGCGACGACTCCGACGCCTCGCTGACGGGCGACTCCATGGTGCGCCCGTTCTCGTGGCGGACCTTCGTCGATGCGCTGCGCGACCCCGACCTGGAGCTGCTGGAGGTCGCCGAGCCGCTGTGGCTGGGGGAGTGGCGCAAGGCCCTGCGCTACGTCGCGGTCGCGAAGGTCGTGCGGCCGCGGATCACGGTCGCCACCTACGCCATCGAGAACTTCGACGCGCGGGAGCGCCTCGCCACCCGGGCCGGCCGCACCGCGATGGGTGTCTCGATGCTCGGCCTCGATGCGGTGGCCTTCGGGACGACGGGGGCGTACGAGAACCACCGGCGGGCCTTCGGGTGGGCGCTGCGCCGGACCAGGCACGCCGTCCTGCCCCCGCGCCTCGACGCCTGCACCGTGTGCGGCCCGAGCACGGCCGCGCCGCGCGAGCCGGTGGTGCTCTTCCTGGGCGCGCCCAGCGAGCGCAAGGGCTTCCCCGTGCTCCTCGAGGCGTGGCGGCGCACGGCCCCCGAGGGGTGGCGGCTGGTCGTCGCCGACCCCTCCGGCGACGAGACCCCCGAGCTCCCACCGGGCGCGGAGGTCCGGCGGCAGCCCGCCCGCGAGGCGGTGCACGAGCTCCTGCGGACGAGCGCCGTGGTCGTGATGCCGTCGGTTCGGCGCCCGGGCTGGCGCGAGCAGATCGGGCTGCCGCTGGTGGAGGGCCTCGCGCACGGCTGCCGGGTGGTGACGACGACGGAGACCGGCCTGGCCGACGACCTGCGCGCCCACCCCGACGTCCACCTCACGACCCCGGGCGATCCCGACGACCTCGCGCGCGGGTTGCGCGAGGCGATGGACCGAGGTCGTGCGGACCGGCCTGAACGGCGGGGCTTCTCGAAGCGCGAGGTCACGGACTGGTGGCTCGCCGCCACGAAAACTCGTCGCCGGGCGGCTACGACGAGCCCACGATGAGTCCATGGCGACGGGGGACCTGGTCCGGGAGCACGCACGGCGAGGAGTGCTCCACCTCGCATCCGAGCTGACGCGCGAGCCCCTCTCGCCCGCCTCCGTCCGGATCCTCGTCGGAGCGCACCTGCTCGAGCGCTGGGCCGAGGACGAGGAGGTGCGCGCCGCGCTGCGGCCGCTGTTCGAGGCGGCCGTGCCCGATCAGCGGGCTCTCCTCGCACTCGGCGACGTCGACGTCTGGCTGAGCGACGGCCGTATCGCCCGCGACTGGTGGACCCGCGCCGTGGCCGGACCCGACCCGGAGCTGGCCGCCCTCGGCGCCTGGCGGGTGGCGCGGGCGCACCTGCGGGCCGGACGCACCGACGAGGCCCGCCCGCTGCTGGAGCAGGCCGGCCGCGCGGGGGTGGGCGACGCCTCCCTGCGCCTCGGGCGCCTCGTGGAGGCGGACGGGGACGACGAGGCCGCGGCGGAGCTGTTCCGGCGCTCCGGGACGGGCGAGGGCGCCCTCCGCCTGGCCGAGATCCGCCTGCGGGCCGACGACGCCGAGGGCGCCGACCGGGCGGTCGCCCGGCTGGCCACGGAACCGCAGCGCCCGGGCGAGCCGGACCTCCAGGCGTGGGAGAACGGCGTCCGGGGCGAGATCCACTTCCGGCGGGGCGCCCTGGACGCGGCGGAGGTGTGCTTCGACCGGGCCCGCAACGCCCCGGGCGACCGCGGGCGTCGCTACGAACTCCGGTTCGCGCAGATCGCGATCGCACAGGGGGACGCCTACGGCGCCCACTTCTGGACGTCCCTGCTCCTGAACGGCGAGGACGCGGTCGGCGAGGAGGCCCGCCGCCTCGTCGCGCTGCACCCCGACCTCGTCGCCGCGGGCGCACCGCAGCCCGACCAGCCCGACGAGCTCGGAGCTCCGGACGTCGGCGATGGTGACGACGAGCATTGAGGAGATACTGCGGGGAATGCCGCACGGCATTCGGCGTCGTACCCGGAAGTAGTGCCGTACGGTGCGGTCGACGGGTATTCGTCCGTTTCGATCCCCGCATCGCCCCCGTTCGGCCCAGCAGGAGACCCGATCTTCCTGTTACCGGGCGTTGCCTACGAAGTCGGGTAGCACGAACAATACGTGTCCCGAACTCGCTGTACCGAATATCGCTCATGGCGTGAATACGCGACGACCCGCATTCTCGGGTCATGAGAGCGGCACAGCGGTACGACGACGTCGTGATCACGGGACTGGCGCACGTCGACGCGCCGCACGTGGTCACCTCCACCCACCTCGAGGACCGGCTCGCCGACACCCTCGCGCGCCTGCGCATCACGCCCGGCCTGCTGGAGAAGCTCTCCGGCATCGCCGAGCGGCGGGTGTGGGACGAGGGCACGATGCCCAGCGAGGTCGCCGCCCAGGCCGGTGAGGCGGCCCTGGCGCGCAGCGGGGTGTCCCGCGACGACATCGGCGCGCTCATCAACACCTCGGTCAGCCGCGACCACCTCGAGCCCTCGACGGCGAGCATCGTGCACGGGCTCATGGAATTGCCGCCGGAGGCCGCGAACTTCGACCTCGGGAATGCGTGCCTCGGATTCCTCAACGGGATGAACGTGGTCTCGACGATGATCCAGGCCGGGGAGATCGAGCACGGTCTCGTCGTCGCCGGCGAGACCAGTCGATTCGCGATGGAATCGACGATCGAGCGCCTCGCGCGCGACGATTCGACGCGGGCGATGTTCCACGAGCAGTTCGCCACGCTCACCGTCGGGTCGGGCGCCGTCGCCATGGTGCTGAGCCGCGCCGACGGTCCCTGCGGGCACCGCTACCTCGGCGGTCTCGGCCGCGCGAGCACGATGGGCAACGCCGGGCTCTGCGTGGGCCAGGCCGACGAGATGCGCACCGACTCCAAGGGCCTGCTGATGGCGGGCATGGAGCTCGCCGGGCGCGCCTGGAAGGACGCCGTCTCCGCGTTCGACTGGGACACCGACAGCTACGACGTCTACTGCCTGCACCAGGTCAGCAAGGTGCACACCCGCGCGGTCTCCGCGCAGCTCGGGCTCGACGCCGACCGCTTCCCCTCGCAGTTCCCGTACTTCGGCAACATCGGCCCGGCCGGGGTGCCGACGGTGCTGTCGAAGGCGGTCGAGGACGGGACCGTCACCGACGGCACCCGCGTGATGCTCATGGGCGTCGGCAGCGGCATCAACGCCGCGGCGGCCGAGGTGATCTGGTGACCGCGGCAGTGCTCCCCGGCTTCGGGTTCCCGACACGGTCGGTCGAGATCGACGGCCACACGATGGCCTACATAGACGAGTCGCCCGGAGGGGATCTCTCAGCCCCGCCCGTCCTGCACGTCCACGGCAACCCGACCTGGTCGTTCTACTTCCGGTCGCTGCTCTCCACGCTGCCCGGCGACGGGTTCCGCGCGATCGCGCCCGACCACATCGGGATGGGCCGCTCCGACAAGCCCGCGCTCGACGAGTACCCGCACACGCTGGCCCGGCGGGTCGCCGACCTCACCGCGTTCGTCGACTCCCTCGACCTGCACGAGCCGCTCTCGCTCGTCGTGCACGACTGGGGCGGCCCCATCGGGCTCTCCTGGGCCGTCGAGCACCTCGACCAGGTCGACCGGGTCGTCATCCTCAACACCGGCGCCTTCCCCCTGCCCGCCGACAAGCGCATCCCGTGGTCGCTGCAGGCCGCGCGCCTGCCGGTCATCGGTGACGTCGCCGTGCGCCGGTTCAACGCGTTCTCCCTCGGGGCCCTCGCGATGGGCAGCGGCAACTGGCTGCTCGGCGCGGAGGCCCGCCGCGGGCTGCTCGCGCCCTACGACAGCCCGGCGCACCGCGTCGCCGTGCACGCCTTCGTCCAGGACATCCCCACCGGCCCGGCCGACCCCGCCCACCCGGTGCTCGTCCGCCTCGCCGAGCGGCTGCCGCTGCTCGACTCCCACCCGGTGCAGGTGCACTGGGGGATGAAGGACCCGGTGTTCGACGGCACGATCCTGCGCCACCTCGAGGGCCGGCTGCCGCACGCCGACGTGCACCGCTACCCCGACGCCGGCCACTACGTCCTCGAGGACGCGGCCGACCGGATCGTCCCCGACGTGCGCGCATTCCTGGCGGCGGGCCGATGAGCACGGCCGCCCCCGTGACCACGCTCGACGGCATGCTCGCCGAGCACGCCGCGGAGCGGCCGGGCGACGCCGCGCTCGTCCTGCCCGCGCTGTCCGGCACCCGCACGGTCACCTTCGGCGAGCTGCAGGACCGGGTCGAGAACGCCGCCGCGGGCCTGCTCGCCCTCGGGATCGGGCCGGGCACGCGGACGGCGCTGCTGGTCCCGCCGACCGCCGACTTCTTCGTCCTGGCCTACGCCCTGCTGCGCGTGCGGGCCGTGCCGGTCGTCGTCGATCCCGGCATCGGGCTCGCCCGCGTCCGGTCGTGCCTGAACGAGGCGGCGCCCGAGGCCTTCGTCGGGATCGCCACGGCCCACGTCGCCCGCCGGGTGCTGGGCTGGTGCCCCGACGCGCGGGTCGCGATCACGGCCGGTCCCGTGCCGGTGCCCGGCACGCGGTGGCTGCGCCGGGTCGAGCGCGATGGTTCCCGACGAGGCCCGCGGCCGCCCGTCCCGCGCCCGGAGGGCGTGCCCGCCGCGATCCTGTTCACCAGCGGCAGCACCGGCCCGCCCAAGGGCGTCGAGCACCACGAGGACGGGCTGCTCGCGCAGGCGGGGCTCGTCCGCGACCTCTACGGCCTGGGTCCCGGCGACGTCGACGTCGCCACCTTCCCGCCGTTCGCGCTGTTCGGCCCGGCCCTCGGCATGACGACGGTCGTACCGCGGATGGACCCGACGAAGCCCGCGAAGGTGGTGCCGGCCCGGCTCGTCCGGGCGGTGCGCGACACCGGCGCGACGGCGATGTTCGGCTCCCCGGCGGTGCTCGACCGGCTCGGCCGCGGCGCCCCCGCCGGCACGTTCCTGCCGACGCTGCGTCAGGTGATCTCGGCCGGCGCCCCGGTGCCGCGCGACGTGCAGCGGCGGGTCCTCGCCCTGCTCGGGCCCGGGGCGCAGGTCCACACCCCCTACGGCGCCACCGAGGCGCTGCCCGTCGCGACGATCGGCAGCGCCGAGCTGCTCGACCTGCCCGACGACGGCATCTGCGTCGGGCGCCCGGTGCCCGGAGTGGACGTCACGCTCATGCGCGTCACCGACGGACCCGTCGACGAGCTGACCCCCGACCTCGTCGTCGCCCCCGGCGAGGTCGGCGAGGTCGTCGTGCGCGGCCCCGTCGTGAGCCCCGCCTACGCCGAGCGGCCCGAGGCCACGGCCGCCGCGAAACTCCTCTGGGACGGCCGGCTCGCGCACCGCATGGGCGACCTCGCGTCGTTCGACGACGAGGGCCGGCTGTGGTTCGCGGGCCGGGTGGCGCACGTGGTGCCCACCGTCGAGGGCCCGCTCTACAGCGTGCCGTGCGAGGAGGTGCTCAACCGCCACCCGGACGTCAAGCGCTCGGCGCTCGTCGGGGTCGGCCCGGAGCGCGAGCGGACCCCGGTGATCGTCGTCGAGATGGTCCCCGGCACCTACCTCACCGGTGAGACGGCGGGGCAGCTGCGGAACCTCGCGGCGGCCGACCCGCGGACGCGGCAGATCCGGACGGTGCTCTCCCACCCCGGCCTGCCCGTCGACCCGCGGCACAACTCGAAGATCGACCGCGAGGCGCTCGGGCGCTGGGCGGCGGAGGAGCTGGCATCGTGAAGGCCCTGGTCACCGGCGGCGGCGGCTTCCTCGGGGGCGCGGTGGTCGACGCGCTGCTCGCCCGCGGGGACGACGTGACGAGCCTGGCCCGTGGCGACTACCCGGCCCTGCGGGAGCGCGGGGTGACGACGATGCGCGGCGACCTGGCCGACCCGGCGAGCGCGCAGGCGGCCGTCGAGGGCGTGGACGTGGTCTTCCACGTCGCGGCGAAGGCCGGCATCTGGGGCGCCGACGCGGACTTCCGGCGCAGCAACGTCGACGGCACGCGGGTGCTGCTCGACGCCTGCCGCGCCGCCCGAGTCCGGCGGTTCGTCCTCACCAGCACCCCGAGCGTGGTGCACACCGGCGGGGACATCGTCGGCGGCGACGAGTCGCTGCCGTATGCGACGCAGTTCGACTCGGCCTACCCCGAGACGAAGGCCGAGGCGGAGCGCATGGTCCTCGCCGCGAACGGGCCCGACCTCGCGACGGTCGCGCTGCGCCCGCACCTGGTGTGGGGCCCGGGCGACACCCAGCTCGTCCCGCGGATCCTCGACCGGGCACGGGCGGGGCGGCTGCGCTTCGTCGGGGACGGGTCGGCGGTCATCGACACCACCTACGTCGACGACGCCGCGCAGGCCCACCTCGACGCCGCCGACCGGCTCCACCCGCACGCGGCGTGCGCCGGTCGCCCGTACTTCATCACCTCGGGCGACCCTCGCCCGGTGCAGGACCTGGTCAACGGCATCGTCGTCGCGGGCGGCCTGGAGCCGGTGCACGGCACCGTGCCGCTCGGCGTGGCGGTGGCGGCCGGGGCCGTCGTCGAGACGGTGTGGCGGGTGCTGGAACGGGTCGTCGACGTCGGCGACCCGCCCATGACGCGCTTCCTCGCCCGCCAGCTCGCCACCGCGCACTGGTTCGACATCTCCGCGGCGCGCCGCGACCTCGGCTACTCCCCGCAGGTCCCGCTCGACGAGGGCTTCGTCCGGCTCGGGAGGTGGCTCCGCCCTGTGAGCACTAGTCCGTCCCTGGGCACGGATTAGTGCTCACGAGCTACGCACCCAGGAGCTTGCCGGCGAAGCGGACGAGCAGCGCCGGGTAGAAGCGCGGCAGCAGGCGGACGAACGCGTCGACGGCCTTGGCGTCGGTGCCGACCAGCACGCGGGCGCGGTCGGCCTCGACGCCGTCGACGACGATCTTCGCCGCCTGGTCGGCCGGGAGCTTGAGCAGCTTCTCGTTGTAGGTCTGCACCCGGCGGCGCTCGGCCTCGGTGACCTCCCGGGCCTGGGCGCCGCGCTCGAACGCGGCGGTCGCGATGTTCGTCTTCACGCCGCCGGGGTGGACCACGGTGACCTGCACGGGGTGGCCGCCGGCGAGCATCTCGGCGCGGAGGGTCTCGGTGAACCCGCGCACGCCGAACTTGGCGGTGCAGTAGGCGGAGAGGCCGGGCTGGGCCATGATCCCGTTGAGCGAGGACACGTTGACCACGTGACCGGCGCCGGAGGCGACCAGCAGCGGCAGGAACGCCTTGGTCCCGTTGATGACGCCGAAGAGGTTGATCCCGAGCACGTGGTCGTACTCCGACCACTCGCCGTCGAGGATCGTCCCCGACGAGGCCACGCCGGCGTTGTTGTAGATCTGGTGCACCACGCCGTAGTGCTCGGCGACCCGGTCGGCGTAGGCGAGCACCGCCTCGCGGTCGGCCACGTCGATCCGCGCGGTGTGGACTTCGGCGCCCAGCGCCTTCGCCTGGTCGGCGGTCTCGGCGAGCCCGTCCTCGTTCACGTCGGAGATCGCGAGTCGCGCCCCGCGGCGGGCGAGCTCGAGCGCGAGCTGGCGCCCGATCCCCGACCCGGCCCCGGTCACCACGGCGACCTTGTCCCGCACCCTGCTCATCGCGACTGCCTCCTACCGGGCGCCGGTCGCCCGCCGGGTGGCGGGAGCGGTACGTGGTCGTACCGGCGCGCGTCGACCGCACGGTACGCGGATGTACCGAACGGGGCAAGGGTGGTCCCCGGTCAGGGGGGCGGCGGTGTCGTCCCCGCCTCGGACCCGTCGGGCGAGGAGGTGCCCGACGGGCGCTGCTCCGGCACGGGCGTGCCGAAGTCGACCTCGATGCTCTGGAACGACTTGAGGCGCTCGGCGGAGGCGTAGGCGGTGTAGGCGCGCTCGTCGGCCGCGGTCATCCCCGTGTCGTCGGGCATCGACGACATCAGGCTGCGGGGATAGAGGTGCAGGGTGCGCACCGTGTTGATCTCGGCGCAGAAGAGCATGACGAACGCGCTGAGGTAGATCCAGGCGAGCAGGCCGAGCACGATCCCGAAGACGCCGTAGCTCGCACTCATGCCCCGCAGCTGGTACTGCACCAGGTAGGAGCCCACGGACTGCAGGAGCTGCCAGGCGATCGCCGCCACCACGGCCCCCGGGACGATCTGGCGGTAGGTGAGCGGGCGGGCCGTGAGCAGCTTGAGTGCGACGACGATCAGCGCGGCGTCCGCCGCGACCCCGAGCACCGTCACGACGAAGCGCGCGAGGCCGTCGAACGGGACCGGCAGCTCCGACACCCACGTGGAGAGGTAGGACAGGGCGGTGGCGACGACGACGCCGGCGGCCAGGAGCCCGACCGCGATCACCCCGCGCCCGTAGGTGGTGTGCAGCGCGGGCCGTTCGGCCTTCGGCACCGCCCACATCTGCGCGAACGCGTTCTGCACGGCGACCATGACGCCGAGGGCCCCGTACACGCCGACCACCAGGCCGATGACGAGCGCCGGCACGCTGCCCTGCAGCGAGTGGACGTTGCGGCCGATCTGGTCGCCGATCACCGGGAAGCCGCGCAGTGCCGAGTTCACCAGGGCGTCCTGCAGCGCCGGGTCGTGCTGCAGGACGAAGCCGAGCACGGTGAGCGCGAGCAGCAGCAGCGGGAAGATCGACAGGAAGCCGTAGTAGGTGATCAGCGCGGCCATGTAGGTGCCCTCGTCGTCGAGGAACTTCCACAGCACGGCGATCGGGAACCCGGCCGCGGGGTGCCGGCGCTGGAACCGGTCGAGCGACCCCACGACCCCCATGGCCCACCTCCCCGCGGATGCGTCTCCAGTTACCCGTCGAGATTGCCACTCCACCGCCAGATGCGGGGGCCGACGGGCTCAGCGGCGGCGGCGGACGTCCTGCGCGGCGTCGTCGAGGGTCACCCCGACGTGGTCGTCGAGCCAGCGGCCCAGCGGGTCGAGCCGCCGCCACGTCGTCGCGATCCGCTCGACGAGCGCCGGGGTGTGCAGCTCGTCGGAGGGCTCCCACGACTGCCACGCGTAGAGCGACCGGTGGCGCAGGAGGTCGAGGCGCGGATGGTCGGGGTCGGTCCCGCGCGGCCGGGTCTTCAGCCGGTCCCCGGCGACCGTGAAACCGTCGTCGTGCAGCCCCGCGACGATGCCCTCGAGCTCCGGCCCGTGGCGCTCGTCGTCGACCGCGGCGCGGTAGCGGGCGACCTGCGCCGGCACCATCGCGTAGTAGCCGACGGCCACCATCACGCCGTCGGCGGAGAGCTGGACGTAGTGCGGGCCGGCCGTGGCCCCGCACTGCGTCTTGTACGGCCTCTTGTCCTTGGCGAACCGCACGTCGCGGTACGGCCGGAAGATGCGCCCCTCGCCGAACTCCGGCTCGAGCGCCAGCAGCAGGTCCTGCATCGGAGCGCGCACGTGCTCGTCGTAGAGGTGCCGGTGGTCGCTCCAGTAGGCCTTCGAGTTGTCGGCCTCGAGCCCCTCGTAGAAGTCGACCGCGGCGTCGCCGAACCCAGTGAACACGGTCGACGACGCTAGGCCACCGGGCTAGCGGGTGCGGCGCCCGCGCGAGGAGCCGCTGAAGGTCGACGCCGAGTGCGAGCCGGACGACGAGGTGGTGTGGACCGCGGTCGAGCCGCCGCCCCCGCTGCGTCCGCCCTGACCACTGCGACCGCCGCCGGTCTGACCGCCGCCACCGCCCTGGCCACGACCGCCCTGGGCGCCGCCACGACGACGACCGCCGCCCGACGAGGCCGGCTGTCCGCCGGTGCCGCCGGCGCTGCCGCCGCGACGACGCGGTCGCCCGGAACGCGAGGACGTCCCCGGCGAACCCTCGGGCTGCGCCGGGGTGGTCGGCTCGGGCATCGAGGCGGAGGGCGCGGGCGCGCCGACCAGCTCGGTGATCTCGCGGGCCCCGGAGGTGACCGAGACGTTGCGCGGGCGGATGCCGGCCTGCTTGGTCAGCTTCGCGACCTCGCCGCGCTGGTCGGGCGTGACGAGGGTGACCACGTCGCCGGCCGAGCCCGCGCGCGCCGTGCGGCCCGAGCGGTGCAGGTAGGCCTTGTGCTCGGCGGGCGGGTCGACGTGCACGACGAGGGAGACGTCGTCGACGTGGATGCCGCGCGCGGCGATGTCGGTGGCGCAGAGCACCCGGACGTCGCCGTCGCGGAACCAGCCGAGGTTCCGGTCGCGGGCGTTCTGGGCGAGGTTGCCGTGCAGCTCCGCGGCGGGGATGCCGGCCGCGATGAGCTTGCGCGAGAGCTTGCGCGCCGCGTGCTTGGTGCGGGTGAACAGCATGACCCGGCCGAGCCCGCCGGCGAGCTCCTGGATCACGGCGTTGCGGTCGCCCGCGGGCACCGTGAACACGTGATGGGTCATGTCGGGCACCGGCTCGGAGGCGCGGTCGACGCTGTGGGTCACCGGGGAGCGGAGGAACTCCTTGACGACCTTGTCCACCTCGCCGTCGAGCGTCGCGGAGAACAGCAGCCGCTGCGACGTGGTGGGCGTGCGGCGCAGGAGGCGGCGCACGGCGGGCAGGAAGCCGAGGTCGGACATGTGGTCGGCCTCGTCGAGCACGGTGACCTCGACGCGGTCGAGGTCGAGGATGCCCTGGCCGATGAGGTCCTCGAGGCGCCCGGGGCAGGCGATCAGCAGGTCGACGCCGCGCCGGAGCGCGTTCTCCTGCGGGCGCTGGCCGACGCCGCCGTAGACGACGGTCTGGTCGAGGCCGAGGGCCTCGGTGAGCGGCGCGAGGGCGTCGCGGACCTGGCTGGCGAGCTCGCGCGTCGGCAGCAGGATCAGGGCGCGGGGGCGGTTCGGCCTCGTCGGGGACTCGCAGCGCGCGAGGCGGGCGAGCAGCGGGAGACCGAACGCGAGGGTCTTGCCGCTGCCGGTGCGGCCGCGGCCGAGGACGTCGCGGCCGGCGAGCGCGTCGGGGATCGCGGCGGCCTGGATCGGCGTGGGCTCGGTGATCCCGCGGGGGATCAGGAGCTCGGCGATCGAGGGCGAGATGCCCAGGCCGGTGAAGGTGGTGGACACGGAATCAGAGATGAGGAATCACCTAGCGTCGAGGGGGTCCGCCCGGGCGGGACTCACGCTGCGCGACGAGGGCCAGGCGGGTGCGCGCTGCGACGGCGACGAGAAGGTCGCGATGGGGACGTCACGGGGAGGCGCGCGGTCTCCTCGAGTATGGCACGGAGGCCCGACGACCTCGGCGGGCGGCGACGATCATCACGTCGGGTCAGGGGCGGACGCTGACGTGCACGTGGTCGTAGTGCCCGCCCGTCGCGTCCTGCGGGTCGTACACCCCGCCGCCGGTGTAGGGGCGGCCCCAGCCGCCGTCGTCGCTGCCGCCGCGGAACCAGATCCGGCCCTGCCAGATGACGTAGCGGACCCGCAGCTCGGTGGCGTTCTCCCGCAGCCAGCCGGCCATCGCCCAACCTGCCGCGAGCTCGTCGCCCTCGGGGAACGTGCCCGAGCGGGTGGGGAACAGGTCGCACGCCCGGCCGGTCGGGTGGTCGCTCGACGGGTTCCACGCGTGCTCGGACCAGCAGCCCATCGACCGGACCGGGCCGTCGCCGCCGGGCTCGCCGAAGCGGGCGACGGCGGCGTCGTGCAGGCGCAGCGTGGTGGGGGTGAGGCAGCCGTCGGTGGTGGGGTCGGGCTCGCTGCACGGCTCCGGGGGCGGCGGCTGCACCACCTCCCACACGTCGGAGGCGGTGATCCCGCGGCTCTGGACGAACCACACCGCGCCGGCCGCGAGCAGGGCCAGGACCAGCAGCACGGTGAGCCCTCGGGCGAGGCGGGACCGGGTCGTCACGATGGCTTCCAGAGTAGGGAGCACCCCGGTGGCGCCCCGGTGAGTTCGTCGAACGGTCCCCGGCGGGCGGGTCGCCCGCCTACGCTCCCCGACATGGCGGTGTACGAGTTCCGGTGTCGCGAGTGCGGGTCGACCTTCGAGGTCAACCGGCCCATGCAGCAGGCGAGCGACCCCGTCGACTGCCCCGACGGGCACGCGGACACCGTCAAGCTGCTCTCCGCCGTCGGGCTCGGCGGCAAGGCGCGCACCGCGCAGCCGGCCGCCGGCCGGGCCCCGATGCCCCGGCCCCAGGCGGCGCCCCCCGGCGGCGGTGGCGGGTGCTGCGGCGGCGGGTGCTGCGGCTGAGCGGCACTTCCGACACGGAGGTCCGGCGAGCCGCGCCTATATCGTGAGCCCCGTGGAGGGCACCCACTCGACGGCGATCGACGACTACGTGAAGTCGGTCTACAAGCTCGTCGAGCAGCACGGGACGGCGACGACGTCCCGGCTGGCGCTGCGCCTCGGGGTGTCCGCGTCGTCGGTGTCGGGGATGGTGCGCAAGCTCAGCGACCTGGGCCTCGTCGAGCACCGCCCCTACGCGGGGGTCACCCTCACCGAGGAGGGCCGCCGGCACGCGCTGTCGATGCTGCGCCGGCAGCGCCTGCTCGAGACCTTCCTCGTCCAGGAGCTCGGCTACGGCTGGGACGAGGTGCAGGACGAGGCCGAGGTGCTCGAGCACTACGTCTCCACCACGTTCCTCGAGCGCATCGACGCCCGGATGGGACACCCGGTGGTCGACCCCCACGGCGATCCGATCCCCGACGAGTCGGGCCGCACCGTCGAGCAGCGCGCCCGGCAGCTCTCGACGCTCGAGGCCGACGAGCGCGGTCGCCTCGTCCGCGTCGACGATGACGACCCCGCCCTGCTGCGACACCTGAAGGAGCGCGGCTTCGCCCTCGGGATCGACGTCCGGATGCGGGGGCGGCACCCCTTCGGCGGCTCCTTCGTGGTGTCGGTCGACTCCGACGACGAGGAGCACCTGCTCGGTCCCGAGCTCGCCGCGGCCATGTGGCTCGACGTCAGCGCGTAGGTCCCTCACGGCAGGACGGCGACCGCCTCCACCTCGATCAACAGGTCGGGCTCGCCGAGCATGACGACGCCGATCAGGGTGACGGGCTTGACCAGGTCGACCTGCAGGCGCGCCCCGGCCCGGGCGACCCCCTCGCCCAGCGCGGCGAGCTTCTCGGGCTGCCAGTCCACGACGTAGATCGTCAGCTTCGCGACGTCGTCGAACGTCGCGCCGACCGCGGCCAGGGCGGTCCCGACGTTGAGGAAGGCCTGCTCCACCTGGGCGGCGAGGTCGCCGGGGCCCACCTGTTCCCCCTCGGCGGTCCGGGCGACCTGTCCGGCGAGGTAGACGGTGCGCGTCCCGGTCGCCACGGCGACCTGGCGGTAGAAGTCGGGCGCGGGCAGGCCGGCGGGGTTGAGCAGCTCGACGGGCATGAGGACCTCCGGAGGTATAGCGCTGTTATGGCTGCCGTAGGTATAGCAGTGTTATGTATCCTGGTCCAGTGCCCCGCTCCGCTCCGCCCGCCGTCCGGACGATGCTGATCGAGCGCGCGGCCGGGATGCTGGCCCGGCGCGAGCCGGTGAGCCTGCGGGCGCTCGTCGCGGGCACCGGGGTCTCGACGATGGCGGTCTACACCCACTTCGACGGCATGCCGGGACTCTGGCGGGCGGTCCGCCAGGAGGGGTTCGCCCGGCTCGCGGGCCGGCTCGCCGAGGTGCCGACGACGGACGACCCGGTGCGCGACCTCGCCGCCCTCGGTACCGCGTACGCGGCGAACGCCGCGGATGCGCCCGACCTCTACCGCGCGATGTTCGACGCCGCGGCCGACCTGGAGGACGAGGCCGTCGCCGACGGCTCGTTCGCCCTGCTGGTCGCCGCCGCGGCGCGGGCGCGCGAGGCGGGTCGTCTCCGCGCCGACGTCGAGCCGGCCCGGGTGGCGCTGCGCTACTGGGCCGCGGGCCACGGCGTGACGATGCTGGTGCTCGGCGGCATCCTCGATCCCGCGACCGCGGCGACCGAGAACGACGCCCTGGCCGTCGCGATCCTCACCGACGCCGGGGACGACCCGGCACGGTGCCGGGCGTCGGTCGCGGCGGCGCGGGAGGCCGCCGGGACATAGCGGGGACCACCGGGGGTAAGTACTGGGCGAGCACGATCCATCCGACCGAGGAGGACCCCGTGGCGCCGCAGCCGCCCGACCCGTACAGCTTCCTGCCCGAGGTGCCGACCTTCACGGTGACCTCCACCGACGTCAGCGACGGCCAGCCGCTCCCGAACGCCCAGGTCAGCGGGATCATGGGCGCGGGCGGGGAGGACGTCTCGCCGCAGCTCGAGTGGTCGGGCTTCCCGGAGGGCACGAAGAGCTTCGCGGTCACCTGCTACGACCCCGACGCCCCCACCGCGAGCGGGTTCTGGCACTGGGCCGTCACCGGCATCCCGGTCTCGACGACGTCGCTGCCCACCGACGCGGGCGACCCCGGCAAGGGGCTGCTCCCCTCGGGCGCGGTCACCCTGGCCAACGACGCGGGCGCGCGGCGCTACATCGGCGCCGCACCCCCCGGTGGGCACGGGCCGCACCGCTACTTCTTCGTCGTGCACGCCGTCGACGTCGAGGACCTCGGCGTCGGGGAGGACGGGTCGCCCGCGTTCCTCGGGTTCAACCTGTTCTTCCACTCGATCGGCCGCGCGACGATCACGCCGACCTACGAGGTCGGGGGCTGACGGGCTCGTCCGGGTCCGGGGTGAGCCCGGGCCCGGACGGGACTCAGCGCCCGAGGAGGTCGTCCATGAAGGTCTCGAGGTCGAGCGGGCGGCCGGCGAGGCCCTCGAGGCGAGGCGCCGGGCGGAGCTCGGCGGTGGCCTCCTCGACGGCCTGGCACACCAGCGCCAACTCGGCCTCACCGAGGACGCGGAATCCGCGCATCGCGCCGTTGTACGGGCGACGCCACTCGAGGGCGGTCAGTTCCGTCCCCTCGACGTCCCACATGACAACTCGATTGCCCATCCACGGCACCGAAGTCGTCGGCATCGTGATCACCACCGTCCGGCCAGTCCAACGATCAGGAGGCCGCGGCGCTGAGGCGACCGCCGCAGGATGCCTGTTCGGCGGTACCGCTACACGGCGACCTCGGTCACGGCGCCGGACGTGACCTACGTGGCCCGGTGCAGCCGACGGTGCAGCTCGCGGACCTCGTCGTCGAGCCCGGGGGCCGGACCGGCCACCGCGACGCCCGGCGCCACCTGCTCGACCGGCAGCGGCGCGACCGGCCCCGGACCCACGCCGAACTCGGTCAGCCACCCGGTGAGCTGCGCCGACGAGCTCGCGTAGACGATCCGCCCGAGGCCCACCCACGCGTGGGCCGCCGAGCACATCGGGCAGTGCTCACCCGAGGTGTAGACCGTCGCGCCCGGCCGGTCGGCGTCGGGCAGCGTCTCCGCGGCCCACCGGGCGAGGGCGAACTCCGGGTGCAGCGTGGCGTCGGCGCCGGTGTTGACGCGGTTGCGGTCCTCGGCGAGCGCGACGCCGTCGGCCCCGACGAGGACCGAGCCGAACGGTTCGTCGCCCGCCTCGAGGGCCTCGCGGGCGAGGTCCACGCACCGGCGGAGGTGGACGAGGTCGGCGTCGGTCACGGGCTCGGGCACGCCCGGGATCGTCTCAGGAGCGGCGGGGCAGCCGCAGGTCGATCTGGAAGCCGCGCTCACCCCAGCTGACGTGGCCCTCCGCCCGGGCGAGGTCCCCCCGGCCTCGGCGCCGCGGACCAGGTCGCCGTAGCGCTCGCTCATGGCCGCGGTCAGCTCGCCCA
Organism: Actinomycetospora atypica; assembly: GCF_042653685.1. Taxonomy (NCBI): domain Bacteria; kingdom Bacillati; phylum Actinomycetota; class Actinomycetes; order Pseudonocardiales; family Pseudonocardiaceae; genus Actinomycetospora; species Actinomycetospora atypica. Next base: position 44,794 of record NZ_JBHSIV010000023.1, read on the forward strand.
CCCGCAGACCGGACAGCCGCACCTCCACCGCGTAGGCACCGCGGTGCTTCCCCTTCCCGACGATGCCCGAGGCCAGTTCCGCGATCACCCGCGTCGGTGCCGAGGCGGTCACGAGGTGCCGGGTGGCCAGGGCCTCCTGGTGGTCCTCCTCCCGGGTGACCGTCACCGTCACCTCGGCGGGCAGGGTGCTCACGCGGTGGCGGGCCGCGGCGACCGGGGCCGGCGAGTACCGGCCGGTCGACGGCGCCTGGACGCGGGTCGGCGTCGGCACGGGCATCCGGGTCGGGGTGACGGTCCCGGTCGGCGTCCAGGTCGGGGTGGTTGCCCGGGCCGGCATCGGCACACGAGCGGGCGCCGGAACGGCGACGGGGCCGGACGGGACGAGGGCGCCGGGGGCCCCCGCGAGCGTCGCGGCGGAGCGGTTGCGGTCCACGATCCACCAGAGCGCGTAGGGCACCACGAGGATCGCCGCGGTGATCAGCACCCACTTGATCACCAGGACGAGCAGGGCGAGCCCGATCAGACCGCCCAGCACGTTCGCCTGCGACCTCGTCATGAATGTCCTCCCCCGTCGGTCGTCGGTCCTGTCGCGGACGGCCCGACGACCGTTACGAACCGGACGTCCGCGCGGTAACGGCCCGGCGGCTGCGAGCGAGAACCCGCCGGACGGGTCGGGGGAAGGGGTGCACGGTGCGGGTGGCACACAAGGTGTGGTCGGGGATCGCCGCCGGCGTGTTCTGCCTCGTGGCGGGTGTCGATCTCGCGACGCCGGCCACCACGGTGCCCACCGCCCCCGCGGCGTCGTCGTACGCCTCCACCTCGCCGTACGCGCCGGCGGCCGGCGTCGGCGTCGGCGGGGCGGACACGACCTCGACGCAGCAGGTGTCGGTGCTGGAGGTCATCGACGGCGACTCCTTCCGCACCGCCGACGGGCTCGAGGTGCGGGTGCTCGGGATCGACGCCTGCGAGGCCGCGACGGCCGGGGGCCGGCGCGCGACCGACGCGGCCCGGTCGATGCTGGTCGGGGCGACGGTGGTCCTCGAGCGCGAGCCGGGGGTGGAGGACGACCGGTACGGACGCGCCCTGCGCTACGTCACCGCCGACGGCCGCGACTTCGGGGAGGCCGCCGTGGTGGCCGACCACACCGCGATCTACACCGACGGCCGCAACGACGCGTCGCCCACCCGTCAGGCGACGCTGCGCGCGCTCGACACGAACGGCCGGACCTGCGCCGCCCTGCCCACCAGCCGCCGACCGGTCCCCGTGCCGGACCCCGACCCGGACGTCGACCGCCCCGCCACCCGACTGCCGGCCGTTCCCGACCCCGCCCCGGCGCCCTCGTCGGCCTACTACAAGAACTGCGCCGCCGCGAAGGCCGCGGGAGCGGCGCCGCTGCACACGGGGGATCCGGGCTACTCCTCGAAGCTGGACCGGGACGGCGACGGCGTCGCCTGCGTGCGCTGAGTCAGAGCCGCTCGAGGCGCAGCGGCAGGTGGTCGGCCGGCGTCGGGCCGGTGGTGAGCCCGATCGGCATCGTGTAGTCCTCGGGGACGCTCCACCGGAAGCGCCGCAGCATCGCGTGCATGATCGCCTTCACCTCCATGCCGCCGAAGTGCAGGCCGATGCACTTGTGGACCCCGCCGCCGAACGGCATCCACGCGAAGCGGTGCGACTTGTCCTCGGCGCGCTCGGGGGCGAACCGGTCGGGGTCGAACTCGTCGGGCCGGTCCCACCACGGCTCCATGCGCTGCGAGGCGTGGACGCCGAGCGACATCAGCGTCCCGGCCGGGACGTGGAAGCCCTGCAGCTCCGCGTCGCGCACCGTGATGCGGGCGAGCTGGCCGACCGGCGCGTACATGCGCAGGGTCTCGCGCATCGCGAGGTCGAGCGAGACCAGCGAGTCGAGCTCCGCCATCGTCGGGGCGTCGCCCAGCGCGAGGGACTCCTCCCGGAGCTTCTCCTGCCACGCGGGGTTCTTCGCGAGCAGGTAGCACATCATCGACAGCGTGATCGTCGACGTGTCGTGCGCGGCCATCAGCAGGAAGATCATGTGCGCGACGACGTCGTCGTCGGAGAACGTCTCGCCCTCGTCGCTGCGCGCCCGGCACAGCACGCTGAACATGTCGCGCCCGTCGCCGGCGCGCTTGACCGGGATCTGCGCGGCGAAGTAGTCCTCGAGTACCTTGCGCCCGACGAGGCCCCGGCGCCACGAGCCGCCGGGCACGGGGGCGCGGACCACCGCGACGCCCGCGTGCACGGTGTCGACGAAGGCGCGGTTGACCCGGTCGGCGCGGGGCCCGAGCTGGTCCCCGACGAACACCTCGGTGCCGATGTCGAGGGTCATCTGCTTGATGCGGTCGTAGATGCGGACACCGTCGCCGGTGGTCCAGTCGTCGAGGCTCCGCTCGATGCGCGGCCCCATCACCTCGAGGTACTCGGCCAGCCGGGGCCGCGTGAAGGCCTCCTGCAGGATGCGCCGGTGGGTGAGGTGCTCCTCGAAGTCGAGCAGCATCACCCCGCGGCGGAAGAACGGCCCGATGAAGAAGCCCCAGCCGTCGGCGTTGCCGAAGTACTTGTCCTTGTTGACGAGCACCTGGCCGATCGCGTCGGGCCCCAGGACGGCCACCATGGGCCGACCGAAGGCGCCCGTCCACGACACGGGGCCGTACTCCGCGTACTGCCGCCGCGCGAGGCCGAGCATGTCGGCCGCGAACTCCAGCGACCGCCCGACCAACGGCACCCCGGGGTCGCCCGGCACCGGCCGCAGGCCGCTGCCGGGCGGCGGGGGCGCGAGCGGCGCGGACGTCGACGGCACCCGGCCGAGGACGGACGCGAGCGCCTGCTGGACGCGGTGCTGCAGGGGAGCCGTCATGGTGCCTCCGGGGAAGGGATCGCATCGGTGCGGAGCTGGTCGACCGCGGCCGCCACGAGGCGGGCGCAGCGGGTGAGGAGCCGGTCCAGGTCGGTGTCGAGCCGGCCGTCGAGCCAGGAGCCGACGGCCTCGACGACGCCCGCGGTGAGGACCGTGGTGGTGAGCAGGAGGTCGTCGCGGGGCAGGTCGGGGTACGCGTCGACGACGAGGCGGGCCAGCAGCTCCGCGAACGCCGCGCTCGTGTCCCGGCGGCGGCCCGCCAGCTCGCGGTGCCCGACCGCCTCGCGGTAGAGCCGCGCCGCCCGCGGGTCGGCGACGAGCGTGTCGGTGATGGCGGCGATCGCGGCGCGGGTCCGTCGCTCGAGGTCGTGGGGAGCGGCATCGGCGGCCGCCGCGGCATCGGCGAGCGACGCCGCGGCGCTCCGGTCGAACAGGGCCACGAGGAGGTCCTCGCGCCGCGCGAAGTTCTCGTAGAAGTAGCGCTCGGTGAGTCCGGCCGCCCGGCACACGGCCGTCATCGTGAAGTCCGCGACCCCGCGCTCGCCGACCACGTCGAGCGCCGCCTCGACGAGCCGCTGCCGTCGGTCGGCCACGCGGTCCTCGGCGCTGGTGCCGTGGAGTGCGCGGGTCGGCATGACCCGCATCCTGACAGGGGGTCCTGTCAGGAACAAGACCCGAACCGCCGTCTCAGGCCGGGCTCATCCCGCCGTGTCCTGCCACGGGGCGGGCCGGCGCAGCGCGAGCTGCAGGACCGCCGGGACCACGACGAGCAGCACCGGCGCCGGCAGCAGGGCCCACGCGAGCCGCGCGTGGCCGACCAGCAGGGCGCCGAGGAACGCGCCGAGGAACATCGTCGCCACCGCGAGGACCCGGCGGGTGACCACCGGGCGGCCCGCGGCGCGGACGTCGGCGGCGATGCCGGTGAGGGTCATCGTCAGGACGGTGGTCGTCAGGTCGGGCACCGCGATCCGGCGCACCACCGCGTTCTGCAGCCCCAGCGCGACGGCGAGGAGCCCGGCGACCAGCGAGGCGAGGGCGCTGCCGGGCGTCCCGGTCACCCCGACGAGCAGCGCGACCGCGGCGAGCATGAGGACCACCTCGACGACGGCCGTGTCGCGCAGCAGGTGCCCGCGACGGTGGCCCCGCCGGGCGACGACGGCGCCGCCGCCGAGCGCGCCGACGAGGAACCCGGCCAGCGCGGCGAGCGAGGCCGCCAGGGCGAACCCGGGCGCGCCCGCGACGGCGAACCCGAGGAACACGACGTTGCCGGTCATGTTGGCGACGAAGACGCGCCCGAGCCCGAGGACGCTGACGGCGTCGACGAGGCCCGTCACCGTGGTCATGACCAGCAGCAGCGCCGGCAGGGGTCCGTGGACCGTGCCGCGCAGCAGGGCCCCGTCCCACCGCGCCGGCGCGCTCACCGCTCGTCGCCGACGACGTGCATCGCAGCCTCCTCGGCGCTCGCGCCGGCCCCGTCGACGCCCACGTCGTCGGCGAAGCCCTCGTCGGCGTCGTCGCGCAGCACCAGCCGACCCGAGCGCGCCGTCCCCACCTCGTCGTCGTAGAGCTCGCCGTCGGTGTCGCTCTCGTCGCCCAGGCCGTCGCCCTCGTCGTCGTCGGGAAGGCCCTCCTCGCGGCGCAGCCGGCCGTCGAGGGGCTCGCCCCGCTCCTCCTCGAGCGGGGTGGTGCCCCACGCCGTGGTGCCGCGGGGCCGCTCGTTCGGCGACCATCCCTCGTCGAGCGGGTCCTCCGGGGAGCGCTCGGGGGCGTCGCCGTCGAGGACCTCCGCCTCGTCGAGCTGCTCGTGGGACGTGTCGTCGATCGAGTCGCGGTCGTCCCCCGGCATCTCGTCGGGGCTCTCGGGCAGTCCGGGACCGGTCACGGTCTCCTCCATCGGTGGGCGGCCCGGTGGGGGTCCACCGGGACACGGGGTCAGTGCAGCCGGCTCACCCAGTCGGCGGGGACACGGTCCTCCGGCCCCGGGGTGGTCTGGTCCTCGGGGTGGTGGCGCGGCGCCGCGATGTCGGGTCCCTCGGCCACGTCGCCGGTGCGGTCGTCGTAGAACCAGTACTCGCCGGGCTCGTAGCTCGTCAGGATCGGGTGGCCCGCGGAGCGGGCGTGGGCGGTCGCGTGCTGGGAGGGCGACGAGTCGCAGCAGCCGACGTGGCCGCACGCGGCGCAGCGCCGCAGGTGGAACCACCAGCCGTCGGTCTGCTCGCACTCGAGGCAGCCCGGTCCCGACGGCGCCGCCGCCGGGTCGATCTCGGAGGTCTCGGTCACGGCGACGATCCTGCCCTCCGGGCGGGTGCCGCGGGTATCGGTCGGATGACCGATGCCGGGGCGGCGCCGGGCCGCCCAGGCTGACCGGCATGACCCCCCTGGCGACCTCCACCGTGATCCAACCCGTGTCGCAGGTCGTCGTCGCCGGCGCCGGGCAGCTGCGCGAGGCCGGCCGCCGGCTCGGCCGCGGGCTCGGGTCGGTGGCGGAGCGGGAGGACGTGGCGCAGTACCCGGTGCTCGTGCGGGCCCTGCGCAACCTCGCCGGGCTGCCCGACCGCCCGCCCCACGAGCTGGCCCTCGGCGTGGTCGCCCTCGGCATCATGCTCGCGACCGACAGCATCGTCATCGACCTCGCGGCCAACGTCGTGGCGGTCCTGTTCGTCAACCACCCGCACGCCGACCCCCGGCCCGCCGAGGAGGCCGTCGCCGCGGGCTGACCCCCTACCCTGTCCGCGGGCAGGGAGGGGTGGGGCGGCGGTGGCACCGACGGGCGACCTGCTCGGGCGCGCGGACGTCCTCGGTCGCCTGGAGCGCCTCGTGGCGGGCGACGGCCCCGCGGTGGTCCTCGTCGGCGAGCCCGGGATCGGCAAGACGAGCCTCCTCGGGCGGGTGGTCCGCCTCGCCGGGGACCGCGGGCGCCCGGTCCTGCGGGTGACCGGCTCGGAGTCGGAGACCGCCCTGCCCTACGCGGCGCTGCACGAACTGCTCTCCCCGGTCCTCGACGGCGTCGACGCCCTGCCCGCGCCGCAGCGCTCCGCCCTGCTCGCGGCCCTCGGGCTGGTGTCCGACGCCGCGGGCGACGCCGCCCGGACCGCGTTCCTCGTCTCGGTGGCCTCGCTCGCCCTGCTGGGCGTCCCCGGCGCGGGCGGTCCCGTGGTGGTGGTCGACGACGCGCAGTGGCTCGACCCCGACTCGCTGGCCGTGGTCCGCTTCCTCGCCCGGCGGGCCGGGACGTCGGCCTTCGACGTGGTGGTGGCGGTCCGGGCCGGGGTCGGCCCCACCTTCGAGGACGTCGACGAGCTCGTCCTGGGCGCGCTGGGGTCCGCGGCCTCCGCGACCCTGCTCGACCGCGTGCACCCCGGGCTCGACCCCGCGGTGCGGACGCGGGCGCTGGACCTCGCGCAGGGGAACCCGCTGGCGCTCGTCGAGCTCCCCGACACCCTCGACCCCGCGGTCGCGGGCCGGGGATCGATCACTCTCACCCGGCGCCTCGAGCGGGCCTTCGCGCGGCAGGTCGAGGTGCTGCCCCCGATCCCGGCGGCGCTCGTCCTGCTGATCGCCGCGAACACCGGCGGGTCGGTGACCGAGGCGCTGCGGGCGGGCGCGGAGGTGCTCGGGCGCCCGCCCGGGCTCGACGACCTGCACCCGGCGGTCGCGAGCGACATCGTCGACCTCGAGGGCGACCGCGTGCGCTTCCGGCACCCGCTGGTCCGGTCCGCGGTCCTGCGGCAGGCGGGCGCCCCGGCCCTGCGGGCCGCCCACGGGGCGCTCGCGCACGTGCTGGCCGACGACCCGGAGCGCCGGGCGTGGCACCGCTCCGAGGTGGTGGTGGCCGACGAGCGGGTGGCGGCCGAGCTCGAGACCGTCGCCGAGGCGGCGGTGGCCCGCGGCGCGCCGCAGGTCGCGCTGGTCCTGCTCGAGCGCGCCGTCGACCGCGGCGAGGACCCGGAGGCCGCGTCGCGGCGCGCCGCGCGGGCCACCGAGCTCGCCATCGAGGTGGGCGACCGGGACACCGGTGACCGGATGCTCGCGAAGGTCTCCACCGACGTCGTCGGCTGGACCGAGAGCCTGCACCTGCTGCTGCACCAGGACGACTGGGCGCCGGACGCGTGGTCGCCGCAGCGGGTGGCCGACTTCGTCGCGACCGTGCGCCGGGCCGCGGAGCACGGCCGGGCGGGGTTCGCGCTGCGCGTGCTGCACCGGCTCTCCTTCTCGCCGTGGCCCCACGTGCGGGACCCGGTGCTCGCGGCCGCCCGCGACATCGTCGCCGCCCATCCCGACGAGCCGGTGGGTCTCCAGACCGTGGCGCAGGACCCGGACCTCGCCGGCGTCGTCGTCGCGACGGTCGCCCGGGCCCTCGCGCGCGACGACCTCGAGCCGGAGAGCCGCCGGGTGCTCGTCACCGCCGCGACCCGCGCGTTCGACTTCGCGCTCGGCGCCGCGGAGCTGCCCGCCGTCGCGGACGCCCTGCTGGCCGAGGGCCGCCGCGCCGCCGCCGCGCAGGCCCTCGTGTCCCTGGCGTGGTGCCACCTGCTGCTGGGCCGGTTCGCAGAGGCGGAGGGCACCGCGGACCGGGCGGAGGCCCTCGCCCGGGAGACCCACCAGTACTTCTGGACGCTCGGCCCGGTGATCGTCCTCGCCTGGCTCGACGGGGTGCGCCCCGATCCCGGCGACCCGCACCCACGGCTGCACCGGGTCCTCGCGGAGCTGCCCGCCGGGAGCCTGACGCCGTTCCACCGCGCGATGTTCGGCCTGGCCCGGGGGGCCTCCGACCTGGCCGCGGGCCGCGTCGGCGAGGCCGCCGACGTGATGGGGGAGCTGCTCGACGTCGACAGCCACGTCGCCTGGTGGGGCTTCGCCGACCACGCCGAGGCCTGCCTGCGCAGCGACCGGCTCGACGAGCTCGCCCCGCACCTGGCGACCCTCGAGGGCCTCGTCACCACCACGTCCTCCCCGTTCCTCGCCGACCAGCTCGCCTACGCCCGCGCCCTGCTCGCCGACGACGTCCCCGCCGACGCGGCCGTGGAGCGCGCCCTGCACACGGCGCCGCTGGCCAGCCCCTTCCTGCGGGCCCGGCTCGCCCTCGCCCACGGCATCCGGCTGCGGCGCGCCCGCCGGGTGCGCGACGCACGCCGTCTGCTGGAGCACGCGCGGGAGCTGTTCGCGGGTATCGGCCGCACCCGGTGGGACGCGGTGGTCGACCGGGAGCTCGACGCGGCCGGGCGGCGGCGGGACGGGGAGCTCGACACCCTGACCGCGCAGGAGCGCCAGGTGGTGGTCCTCGCCGGGCGGGGACTGTCGAACCGCCGGATCGCCGACCACCTGCTGATCTCCCCGCGCACGGTGAGCACCCACCTGCACCGCGCGTTCCGCAAGCTCGGCGTGACCCACCGCCGCGAGCTGCTCGCCGACGGCCGGGACGGCTGAGAGCGGTCGCCCGACCGATGCCGGACCGGCCCGGTGCCCCGCACGATCGGACTCCTCACCGACCCAGGAGGAACCCCCGATGCCCGGTCCCACCGTCGTCCTCGTCCACGGCGCCTTCGCCGACGCCTCGAGCTTCCGCGCGCTCATCCCGGAGCTGCTCGACTCCGACGTCCCCGTCGTCGCCCCGGCCGTGCCCAACCGCTCGCTGAACGGCGACGCCGCCTACATCGCCTCCGTCGTCCGGCAGATCCCGGGCGACGTGGTGCTCGTCGGGCACTCCTACGGGGGAGCCGTGATCACCGTGGCCGGGATCGAGGACAACGTCCGCGCCCTGGTCTACCTCGCCGGCTACGCCCTGGAGGAGGGCGAGAGCCTCGGCGAGCTGCAGGGCCGATTCCCCGACTCGGACCTCGCCACCGCCCTGGTGCAGACGGAGTTCCCGCTGCCCGGCGGCGAGACCGGGGTGGACGTCTCGGTCGACCCGGCGAAGGTCCACGACGTGTTCGCCGCCGACGTCGACCCCGCGATCACCCGGGTGCTCGCCGTGGCGCAGCGGCCCCTGGCCGCGGCGGCGTTCGGCGAGCCCGCCTCCGCCGCGGCCTGGAAGGCGAAGCCGTCCTGGGGGATCGTCTCGACCTCCGACCGGACGATCAACCCCGACGTCGAGCGCTTCGGCTACGAGCGCGCCGGGGCGAGGGTCACCGAGGTCGACTCCTCGCACCTCGTGATGCTCTCCCACCCGAAGGAGTCCGCCGACGTCATCCGGGAGGCGATCCGGGCCACGGCGAGCTGACGACGGGGTCCCGGGACGGCCGGACCGGTCGGTCGACCGATGCGGACCGCCCGGCGCCCCCGGCACGGTCGCTCGTATGAGCCGCACCGCAGCCGACGACCTCGTCGACGCCCTGCTCGACGCCGGGGTGCACCGCATCTACGGCCTCGCGGGGGACAGCCTCAACGCCCTGACCGAGTCGATCCGCCGCCGCGGCGGCGCGGACCGCGGCGGCATCGACTGGGTCCACGTCCGCCACGAGGAGGCGGCCGCGTTCGCCGCCTCCGCCGAGGCCCAGCTGACCGGCCGCCTCGCGGTGTGCGCCGGCAGCTGCGGCCCCGGCAACACCCACCTGCTCCAGGGCGTCATGGACGCCCACCGCTCGGGGGCACCGGTTCTCGCCCTCGCCTCCCACATCACCTCCCGCCAGATCGGCTCGGGCTTCTTCCAGGAGACCCGCCCGGAGGCGCTGTTCGCGCAGGCCGGGCACTACTGCGAGACCGTCTCCCAACCGTCGCAGGTCGCCCGGCTGACCCGGCTCGCGGTGCAGAACGCGGTGGGCCGGCGCGGCGCGGCGACGCTGGTGCTTCCCGGCGACGTCCTCGCCGAGCACGGCACCGGGGAGCGCATCGGCGCCACCGTCACCGCGCCCGCGCCGACCACGCCCGACCCGGGCGCCCTGCAGGAGCTCGCGACCCGGATCGCCGGCGCCGGGGCGCGTCGCGATCTTCGCCGGCATCGGGTGCGCCGACGCCCGCGACGAGGTCCTGGAGCTGGCCGGGCGGCTGCAGGCCCCGGTCGGGCACACGCTGCGCGGCAAGGACGTCCTGCAGTACGACAACCCCTACGACGTCGGGATGACCGGGCTGCTCGGCTACGGCGCCTGCTACCGGGCCCTGCACGAGGCCGACCTCGTGCTGATGCTCGGCACCGACTTCCCCTACGACGACTTCCTGCCGACCGCGAACGTCGTCCAGATCGACATCGCGCCGGAGCGTCTGGGTCGGCGCACCCCGCTGGTGCAAGGCCTCGTCGGGGACGTCGGCGCGGCGCTGCGGGGCCTGCTGCCGCTGCTGGAGCAGCGCACCGACCGCTCGTTCCTCGACGCGATGCTCGTCGCCACCGAGCGGCACGTCAGCCACGCCGTCGAGGCCTACACGGGCGAGCACCACCAGCGGGTGCCGATCCACCCCGAGTACCTGGCCCGCGTCGTCGACGAGGTCGCGGCCGACGACGCGGTGTTCACCGTCGACACCGGGATGTGCTGCACCTGGGCGGCCCGCTACATCACCCCGAACGGCCGGCGACGGATCCTGGGCTCGTTCGTGCACGGGTCGATGGCCGACGCGCTGCCGCTCGCGGTCGGCGCGCAGGTCTCGCACCCCGGCCGGCAGGTGGTCACGTTCTCCGGGGACGGCGGGCTCGCGATGCTGCTGGGGGAGCTGCTCACCGTGCGCACCCACGCGCTGCCGGTCAAGGTCGTCGTCTTCGACAACTCGAGCCTCGGCATGGTCCGGCTCGAGATGCTCGTCGCGGGCGACCCGCCGTTCGAGACCGACCACGACCACGTCGACTTCGCCGCCATCGCCGCGGCGATGGGCTTCCTCGCCCGCCGCGTGACCGAGCCCGGCGACCTGCGGGAGGCGGCCCGGGAGGTCTTCGCACACGACGGCCCGGCGCTGCTGCACGTGGTGACCACGGCGGACGCCCTCGAGGTGCCCACGCACGTGACGGTGGCCGAGGCCCGCGGCTTCGCCCTGGCGGTCGGGAGGACGGTGCTCGCCGGCGGGGTCGGGGGCCTCGTCGAGATGGCCCGGCAGAACCTGCGCAACATCCCGCACTAGACGCCGCCGGCGCCCGCGAACGACTCCGCGGGCGCCGGGGCGGCGGTGCTACTGCTTGATGAAGTCGAGGATGTCCTGGTCGAGCGCGGCCTGGTAGTCGCCGTAGACGCCGTGCGGCGCCCCCGGGTAGACCTTGAGCGTGCCGTCCTGGACGAGCTCGATCGTCTTGTACGCGGCGTCGCCGATCGGCACGATCTGGTCGTCGTCGCCCTGGGCCACCATGATCGGCACGCGCAGCGCCTTCAGGTCCTCGGTGAAGTCGGTCTCCGAGAAGGCCTTGATGCAGTCGTAGGCGGCCGCGAGGTTGACGTTCATCCCCTGGCGCCAGAAGTCGCGCTTGGCGCCCTCGGAGACGGAGCTGCCCTCGCGGTTGGCGCCGAAGAAGGACTCGGCGAGGTCGATCCAGAACTGCGACGCGTCGCGCAGCACGCCCGCGCGGATGCCGTCGAAGACCTCGATCGGCAGGCCGTCGGGGTTGGAGTCCTTCTTGACCATGACCGGCGGTACCGCCCCGGCGGTGATGATCTTCGAGACGCGGCCGACGCCGTGCTGGGCCGCGTAGCGCACCATCTCGCCGCCGCCGGTCGAGTGGCCGATCAGGACGAGGTCGCGCAGGTCGAGCGACTCGACGAGCTCGGCGACGTCGCGGGCGTAGGTGTCCATGTCGTTGCCGGTGTAGGTCTTCGACGAGCGCCCGTGGCCGCGGCGGTCGTGCGCGATCGCGCGGTAGCCGTGGTCGGCGAGCAGCTTGACCTCGACCTGCCAGGCGTCCGACGACAGGGGCCAGCCGTGGCTGAGCAGCACGGGCCGGCCCGAGCCCTGGTCGGTGTAGTAGATCTCGGTGCCGTCGGACGTGGTCAGGTAGGGCATGTCGGCTCTCTTCTCCCGGGGGTGGACCCCGACCCTCCCGTCGCGGCGTCCGCCGCCGCATCGGTCGCTCGACGCAACCTGGGCGCCTGCGTCGACCGACCGATGCCGGGGCGGGACGGGGCACGACACGCTCGTCCGGTGACGACGACGGCTCCCCCCGCCCCCGTGTCGGCCTGGGCGCCGCTCGCCCGTCCGGCCTTCCGGGCGATCTGGATCGCCTCGCTGGTGAGCAACCTCGGCACCTGGATGCAGACCGTCGGCGCGCAGTGGCTGCTCGTCGGCGGCGGCTCCGGGTCGGCCCTGGTGGCGCTGGTGCAGAGCGCCTCGTCGCTGCCGGTGCTCCTGCTGACGCTCCCGGCGGGCGTGGTGGCCGAGTTCGTCGACCGGCGCCGGATGCTGCTCGTGGTCCAGCTCTTCCAGCTGCTCGTGGCCGTCGCGCTGGCGGTGCTGACCTACCTCGGGGCGACGAGCCCGACGGTGCTGCTGGCGTTCACCTTCCTGCTCGGGTGCGGGGCGGCCGCGCAGATGCCCGCCTACCAGGCGTTCGTCCCCGACCTGGTGCCGCGCGCCCAGCTCGGGCCGGCCGCGGCCCTGGGCTCGATCGCGGTCAACCTCGCGCGGGCCGTGGGCCCGGCCGTCGCCGGGGCGCTCGTCCCCCTGCTCGGGGTGGGCGGGCTCTTCGCCCTCAACGCGCTGAGCTTCACCGTCTTCGCGGTGGCGCTGCTGCGGGCGCCCTCGCCCCCACGGGCACCCGGGACCCGCCAGGCGTTCCTCGCCGGGCTCGAGGCGGGTGGTCGCTACGTGCGCCACGCCCCGCGGGTGCGCCGCCTCGTGGTGCGCCTGCTGGTGTTCGCCGCGCCCGCGAACGTGCTGTGGGCGCTGCTCGCCCTCGTCGCGCACGACCGGCTCGGGCTCGGCGCCTCCGGCTACGGGCTGCTGCTCGGCGCCGCGGGCGTGGGGTCGGTGGCCGGGGCGTTGCTGCTGCCACGGGTGCAGCACCGGGTGTCGGCCACCCGCATCCTGCTCGGCTCCGGCGTCCTCTCCGGGCTGTCCATGCTCGTGGTCGGCACGTCGGGCTCCACCGTCGTGGTGTTCGTCGCGCTGCTGCCCGCCGGGGTCGCGTGGATCGCGGTGATCGCCGGGCTGAACTCGGCCCTGCAGGCGTTCCTGCCCGCCTGGGTGCGGGCCCGCGCGCTGTCGATCTACCAGCTGGTCCTGTTCACCACGTTCGCGATCAGTGCCGCGCTCTGGGGCGCGCTGGCCGGGCGGATCGGCGTGGGCGCGACCTTCGTGGTGGCCGGGGTGCTGCTCCTGGTCGGGGCTTTCACGGCGCTGCGGTGGCCGCTGCTCGACGCCGACCCCGGCGACCGCACCACCACCGACGCCTGGTGCGCCCCCGAGGTCGCGCTCACGCCCGACGTCGTCGCCGCGCCCGTGGTGGTCCGGGTCGGCTACCGCGTGGCCACCGCGCACCACGACGAGTTCCTGGCCGCCGTCGACCGGCTGCGCGACTCGCGGCGCCGGACGGGCGCCACGGACTGGTCGCTGGCGCGCGACGCCGGCGAGGCGGACGCCTTCGTCGAGGAGTTCACGCTCCCGAGCTGGGACGAGTACACGCGCCAGCAGCGGGAGCGGCTGACCGGGTACGACCGCGAGGCCCTCGACCGGGTCACCGCGCTCGCCGAGCACGTCGACGAGCCCGCGACCACCTTCGTCGTGCGCCACTGACCGCCGCTCAGGCGGTGGCGAGGGCGTCCGCGAGGAAGGCGGCGCCCTCCCGCCGGGCCGCCCGCGCGGCGGGGACGTCCCGCAGCGGGCGCAGCGTCACGAAGTCGTGGACCACGCCCAGGTAGCGGGTGGCCAGCACCTCCACGCCGGCCTCGCGCAGGGCGCGCCCGTAGGCCTCGGCCTCGTCGCGGACCACGTCGACCTCGGCGGTGACGACCAGCGTCGGGGGGAGCCCGACGAGGTCCTCGCGTGTGGCCCGGGCGGGGGCGAACGCGGCGTCGCCGAGGTCGCGGGGCGAGCCCGGGTACTGCTGCCAGTACCAGCGCGCGGCGTCGCGGGAGAGCACGGGAACGTCGGCGAACTCGCGGTGGGAGTCGGAGTCGCAGCGCGGGTCGGCCCAGGGGTAGTAGAGGAGCTGGGCGGCCAGGCGCGGGCCCCCGCGGCGCTGGACGAGCATCGCGAGCACCGTGGCGGTCGTCGCGCCGGTGCAGTCGCCGGCCACGGCCACCCGGCCGGGGTCGAGCCCGAGCTCGCCCGCGTGCCCGACCACCCACAGCAGCGTCGCGTAGGCCTCCTCGACGGCCACCGGGTAGCGCGCCTCGGGCACCAGCGTGAACTCCGGCACGACGACGGCCGCCCGCGCGCCGGTCGCGAGCGTGCGGATCAGGAAGCCGTGCGTGTCGGCGTCCCCGGTGACCCACCGGCCGCCGTGGAGGTGGAGCACCACGGGCAGCGGCCCCTCGACGCCGACGGGGCGGACGACGCGGAAGCCGACGAGGCCGGCGGGCCCCACCGGGGCGGTGTGGAGCTCGACCTCGACGCCGGGCCCCTCGAGCCGGTCGTCCTGCAGCTCGCGCAGCGCCTCGCGGCCGTCGTGGGTCCCCAGCCGGTGCAGCGGCGGCGGGCCCTCGAGGCCCCGCAGGAGCCGGGCGCACGCGGGGTCGAGGACCACGCCCCGGTCGTCGGCTCCCGTCACGGCCCGCTCCTCACGATCTCCGCTCCTCGTCCCGCACGGTAGCGGTCGTTCACGTCCGCAACCATCTCGCCGGGGCGGAAGCGGTCGACCGACCGATGCCGGGGGGCGATGACGTACGCCGCGCCCGCGACCGTCCTCCGCTCGACGGATGGCGAGGACGGGAGTCGTATCTATCCTGGCCGCGTCGACGGGAGGAGATGCCGATGAGCGGCCGCTCGACGGTGCGGTGACGGCCCTCGTCGGCCGCGGCCCCGAGCTCGCCGTCCTCGACGCCCTCGTCGACGCGGTCCTCGCGACGACCGTCCGTCCCGGGGCCGAGCGCCCCGCCGTCGTGGTGCTCGGCGAGGCCGGGATCGGCAAGACCGCCCTGCTCGCCCACGGCGCCGGGTCCGCCGCCGCCGCCGGGGTGCGCGTCCTCGCGGCCGACGGCTGCCACGACGAGTCCGAGACCCCCTTCGCCGCCCTCGGCCAGCTGCTGCTCCCGCTGGCCGACCTCGTCGACGAGCTGCCGGAGCACCCGCGCGCCGCGGTCTCCGCCGCCCTGGCCGGCGACGCGGACGGCACCCCGACCGGCGCGCTGCACCTCGGGGTGCTGCTGCTCCTGCGCCGCGCGGCCCGCCGGGGCCCGGTCCTGCTCGTGGTGGACGACGCCGACCGGCTCGACCGCGAGTCGCTGCGGGCGATCGTCTTCGTCACCCGGCGCCTCAGCGGGGTCGACCGCATCGGGCTGGTCCTGGCCGGGCGGGGGGATGTGCGTCCCCTGCCCGGCGACGCCTCGCTGCCCACCCTCGCGCTGGGGCCGCTCGACGACCGCGCGGCCGCGGCGGTGGTCGACCGCCGGTCGCCGGGGCTGCCCGCCGCCGTGCGGCGCGAGGTCCTCGCGGCCGGGCGCGGCAACCCCCTCGCCCTCGAGGAGTTCGCGGACGCTGGGACCGCCCTGCCTGCCGACCTCTCGCACCGGGTCGACGGCCTGTTCGGCCCCGGCATCCGGGAGCTGCCCGCGCCGACCCGTCGGCTGCTGTCCTACGCCGCGGTGGCCGACGGGGAACCGGTCGCGACGATCCAGGCCGCGGCCGGCACCGCCCCGGACGACCTCGCGGCGTGGGGCCCGGCCGAGCGGGCGGGGATCGTCCTGGTCGAGGGCGCCGCCGTGTCGTTCCGCCACCCGCTGGCCCGGGCCGCGGCCTACGCGACGACCCCCGCCGCCGACCGCCGGACCGCGCGCCTCGCCCTCGCCGCCGCGGACGACGATCCCGACGTCGCCGCCTGGCAGCGCGCCCGCGCCTGCCTCGTGCCCGACGAGTCCGTCGCCGCCGACCTCGCCGCCGCCGCGGGGCGTGCCGGCGACCGGGGCGACCACCGGGCGCAGGCCCGGGCCTGGCAGCGGGCCGCCGCGTGCTCGCCGGACCCCGGGACCCGTCTGGAGCGCCACCACCTCGCGCTGCAGGCGTCCTACGCGGCGGGCGACGCCGACGGGGTCGCCGAGCAGCGCGAGGCGATCCGCGCGGAGACCGACGACCCGACGGTGCTCGTGGTCACCACGCTGCTCGCCGCGGCGGCGCTCCTGCTCCACGCCCGCCAGCGCGAGGCGGTCCGACGGATGCAGGAGGTCGTCCCGCTGATCGGCCGCGCCACGCCCGCCGGCAGCGTCCTGCTCGCGTCGTTCCTCCGTCTGGCCGCCGACTTCTCCGGCGCCCCCGAGCACCGGGCCGTGGCGGACGCCGTGGTCGACCGGCCCGAGGTGCGGGAGGCGGTCCGCCGGGTGATCGCCGACGCCGACTCGCCCGCCGACCTCATGTGGGCCCGCGCCACCGTCTACGACCGGGGCGAGGCGGCCCGGCTGCTCGAGCGCATGCTCGAGGGCGGCCGCGCCGGCCCCGCGGCCACCGCCGACGACCTCCAGAACCTCGGGTTCCTGGCCGATCGCGCGGACGACGTGCGGCGCGCGCTGGAGCTCTTCGCCCGGGCCCACGACCGGATGCACCACGAGGGTCCGGCCGCCTTCGGGGTGCCGATCATGGCCACGCTACTCGTCGAGCACGGCCGCTGGACCGAGGCCGACGCCGTCGTCGCGCACTGGACGGAGCTGGCCGACGCCCGGGGCATGACCCGGGTCGCGGTCGAGCTCGCGGCACCCCGGGCGGTGCTCGCGGCGATGCGCGGCGACCCCGACCGGGCCCACGCGATCGTCGCCGCCGCCCGCCGGCGCGTCGACCTCGCCGACAACCGCTTCCTGCTGGTCCGCCTCGGGGCGGCCACGGCGCTCGCCGCGATGGTCGACGGCGACCGGGGACGCGCCTACCGGCACCTGCGGGTGGCCTTCACCCCCGACGGCGACCCCGTGCACCCCCGGCTGTCCCCCCGCCTCGTCGCGTCCCTGGCCGCCGCCGCGACCGGACCGGAGGAGCGGCGGGACGCGGCCCTCGTCGTCGGGAAGGTCCGTGCCGCCCTCGGGGCGCGGACCTCGGCCCGCATGCGCATCCTGCTGCACCACGCCGACGCCCTGCTCGGCGACGAGCAGCAGGCCGAGCACCACTTCCGGCTGGCGCTGGCCGACCCCACGGGCCAGGACTGGCCGGTGGAGCGGGCCACGGTGCGGCTGCACTACGGCGAGTGGCTGCGCCGCCGCCGACGTCCCCTCGAGGCCCGCGAGATGCTCGTCGCGGCGCTCGAGGCCTTCGACGCGCTCGGCGCCGCCGCCCCCGCCGACCGGGTGCGCGCCGAGCTGCGCGCCGCCGGGTCCGGCGACCGGCGGGAGGTCGAGCCGCAGGTCGACCCGCTCGCGGAGCTCACCCCGCAGCAGCGCGAGATCGTGCGTCTGGCCGCCTCGGGCCTGCGGAACCGGGAGATCGCGGAGCGGCTCTTCCTCTCGCCGCGCACGGTCGGCTCCCACCTGCACCACGCCTACCCGAAGCTCGGGATCAGCGGCCGCCACCAGCTGGTGTCGGTGCTGCGCACCCCGGCGGGATGATCTCGGAGACCTGCGCCGTTCGACCGACGCGGACCGCATCCGTCCTCCCTAGGGTGGGCGGACGGCGCTGGGAGGAGCGGACATGGCGATCACACGGGGATTCCTCGGACGACGGAAGCAGACGGACCGCGACCCGCGGCTGCCCCCGGGGCAGTACGACGTGGGGAAGTCGTGGCCGGTGCTGACGGCCGAGTCGACGCCGCGGGTGGACGCCGAGAAGTGGTCGCTGTCGATCGACGGCCTCGTCGCGAACCCGACGACGTGGTCGCTGCGTGAGCTGAAGGCGCTGGGGACGGACACCTATCAGGGCGACATCCACTGCGTCACCACCTGGTCGAAGCTCGACACCTCGTTCACCGGGATCAGCCTCGACACCCTGCTCGAGATCGCGCAGCCGCTGCCGGAAGCGAGCTTCGTCGTCGAGGAGTCGACCACCCGGTACCGCACCAACCTCCCGATCGAGGACGTCACCGGCGGCAAGGCGTGGATCGTCTGGGAGCACGAGGGCAAGCCGATCTCGCGGGAGCACGGCGGACCGGTGCGGATGATCGTCCCGCACCTCTACTTCTGGAAGTCCGCGAAGTGGATCTCCAAGATCCACCTGCTCGACCACGACGAGCCGGGCTTCTGGGAGGTCAACGGCTACCACCACCGTGGCGACCCGTGGAAGGAGCAGCGCTTCGATGGCGACTGATCCCCAGCGCGCCGCGATCTGGCGCGACGCGAGCGTCGTCGACGTCCGCCACCACGGCGACCTCGCGGTGATCCTGCGGCTGAAGGTGCCCGAGCGGGTGGTCCACCGGCCCGGCCAGCACTACGTGGTGCGCCTGCGCGCCGAGGACGGCTACACCGCGAGCCGCTCGTACTCCACGGTGTCGGCCCCCTCGGACGACCTCGTCGAGCTCTACGTGGAGAAGGTCCCCGACGGCGAGGTGTCGGGCTACCTGTCCGAGATCGTCGAGCCGGGCGACGAGCTCGAGGTCCGCGGGCCGATCGGGCGCTGGTTCGCTTGGGACGGCCGCACCCCCGCCCTCGGCATCGGCGGCGGGAGCGGGGTGGCGCCCCTGGTGTCGATGCTGCGGCACGCGACGGAGATCGGGCGCCCCGAGCTGCTCTCCCTCGCGGTGTCGGCGTGGACGGCCGAGCACCTGCCCTACCGCGAGGAGCTCGAGGAGTTCGGGGCGCTGGTCGCGCTGTCGCGCCAGAAGGGCGGCTCGCGGCTCGACGCGGCGGTGATCGGCGCGATCGCCGACCCCGGCGCCACCGCGTTCGTGTGCGGCTCGGCACGATTCACCCTCGCGATGGAGTCGCACCTGCTGTCGGCCGGGCAGCCCTCCGAGAGCATCCGGGTCGAACGGTTCGGCCCGACGGGAGAGGACTGAGTTCGTATGGCTGATCTGGACGTCGACGTCGTGGTGATCGGCGCGGGCCCGGTGGGCGAGAACGTGGCCGACCGCGCGCACCAGCAGGGGCTCTCGGCGGCGGTGGTCGAGGCCGGGCTCGTCGGCGGGGAGTGCTCGTACTACGCCTGCATCCCGTCGAAGGCGCTGCTGCGGCCCGTCGACCTCAAGGCCGCCGTCGACCGGATGCCGGGCGTCGACGCCGGCCCGATCGACGTCGCCGCGGTGCTGGCGCGCCGCGACCAGTTCGCGAACCCCGACGACTCAGGTCAGGCCGACTGGCTCTCCGGCGCCGGGATCACCCTGCTCCGCGGCCACGGGCGGCTCACCGGCGAGCGCGCCGTCGAGGTCACCCACGACGACGGCACGACGACCTCCGTGTCCGCCCGGAACGTCGTGGTCGCCACCGGGTCGGTGCCCGCGTCCCCGCCCGTCGACGGCATCGCCGACGTCGGCGCCTGGACCAACCGCGAGGCCACGCAGGTCAAGGAGATCCCCTCGTCCCTGGTGATCCTCGGCGGCGGCGTGGTCGGCGTCGAGATGGCAACCGCCTACCAGCGCCTCGGCGCCCGGGTCACGCTCGTCCAGCACGGCGAGCGGCTGGTGCCGGGCACCGAGCCCGAGGCCGGCCGCCGGGTGCAGGCCTCCCTCGAGGCCGACGGCGTGGACATCCGGCTCGGGACGTCGATGACGGCCGTCCGTCGCGACGGGGACGAGGTGGTGGCCACCCTCGGCGACGGCTCCGAGGTGCGCGCCGCCGAGCTGCTCGTCGCGGCCGGCCGCCGGTCCACCACCGACGACCTCGGGCTGGAGACCGTGGGGCTCGAGCCCGGGAAGCCCCTCGCGGCCGACGACTCCACCACGGTGCTCGGCGACTGGCTCTACGCCGTCGGTGACGCCTCGACCGGCGCGAAGCTGACCCACATGGGCAAGTACCAGGCGCGGATCTGCGGCGACGTGGTCGTCGCGCGCTCCCGCGGCGAGGAGCTGGGCGGGCGGTACTCGAAGCACGCCGCGACCGCCGAGCAGACCGCGGTCCCGCAGGTGATCTTCACCGACCCGCAGATCGCGGCCGTCGGGCACACCGAGGCCTCGGCCCGCGACGCCGGGCTGTCGGTGCGCGCGGTGAGCTACGAGATCGGCTCCGTCGCGGGCGGGTCGCTGCAGGCCGACGACTATGACGGGTTCGCGACGATCGTCGTCGACACCGAGCGCGAGGTGATCGTCGGCGCGACCTTCGTCGGGCAGGACGTCGCCGACATGGTCCACGCCGCGACGATCGCCGTCGTCGGGGAGGTCCCGCTGTCGCGCCTGTGGCACGCGGTCCCGTCGTTCCCGACGATGTCCGAGGTGTGGCTGCGCCTGCTGGAGGCGTACGGGATGTGACTTCGTCTCGTGAGCACTTTCCGGGGCTATAGCCCCGGAAAGTGCTCACGAGCGGAGCACCTAGTTGCTGATCGCCGGCGCCGCACCCACGTACTCGGTGCTGGTGAGCTGGTCGACGAGGAACCGGGCGACGTCGGCGCGGGTCATCTCCACGCCTATCGGGTCGACGCCGAGGAAGCCCGAGCGCAGCGTGTGGTTCTCCGGGGCGTCGATCGGCGCGAACATGCGCGCGACCGTCCAGTCGAGGTCGGAGGTCGACACCACCTCGTGGATGCCCTGCACCTCGCGCAGCGCACCCGGGATGAGCACACCGATGCCGATCGGCACGAGCCGGTCGAGCAGCCGCGGCCGGTCGCGGGGGTCGGGGACGCTGACGGTGGCGAGGGAGACGAGCCGGCGGACACCCGCGGCGTGCATCGCCTTGACGATCGTGCGGGTGCCGTCGGTGAGCGGCGTGCTCGACAGGAACGGGTCGATCGGCGGGCCGTAGGCGGTGATGACGGCGTCGGCGCCCTCGACGGCCCGCTCGACCGCGTCGGTGTCGGAGAGCTCCGCGGTGATCAGCTCGACCGCGTACTGCAGGTCCCCGAGCTTCTCCGGCGACCGGACGAGGGCGGTCACCTCGTGCCCGTCGGCGAGCAGGTGATGGACGACGAACCGGCCGACGCCGCCGGTCGCCCCGAACACGGTGACCTTCATGGTCCCGGGGTGGCTCCGCCGCCGGACTCCTAATCCGGAGCGTGACCGGAATGACGTGCCCGGCCGAGGTAGAGGTGGTTCAGCACCGACGGACCGGGCATGGCCGCGTGCTCCAGCTCCCCGACCACCAGCCCGGCCGCCTCCACCCGGCGGTCGATCGCCCGCTCGAGGTGGCAGCCCGCGAACAGCCGCTGCTGAAGCCCGGTGAGACGGTGCTGCCACCGCTGGACCCGGGGGTCGGGCGCGAGCCCGTGGTCGAGGAAGAGGAACTCCCCGCCCGGGCGCAGCACCCGTCCCACCTCGCGGAGCGCGGCGTCCAGGTCGGGGATCGTGCAGAGGGTGAACGTGCTGACGACGGTGTCCACGGCATCGTCGGGAAGCTCCAGCGCCGCCCCGTCGAGCCCGACGTGCTCGAGCGGCGGACCCGACCGCCGCCGCGCCAGCCGCCGGGCCACCGCCGACGGCTCGACGGCGAGCACCCGGGTCACCGCGGGCGGCATCAGCGGGAGGTTGGGCGCCGAGCCCGACCCGAGGTCGAGCACCACCCCGGTGGCCGGGGCCAGCGCCCGCTCCCGCAGCCGCGTGACCGCGGCCCGGCCCAGCGCCACGTCGGTGACCCGCGGCACCACCTGCTCCGACCAGACGCCCACGGCGGGCGAGACTAGCCGCGCAGGGCCGGCAGGACCTCCTTCTCGTAGGCGGAGAAGAAGCCCTCCTTGTCGGGCCCGATCTGCTGGACGTAGACCTCGTCGTAGCCGGCGTCGGCGTAGGAGCGCAGCTGGGAGGTGTGCTCGTCGACCTCCGACCCGCAGGCGAACAGGTCGGGCACCGCGTCGCGCTGCAGGAGCTGCGCGGCGGCCTCGAAGTCGGCGGGGCGGGGGAGGGTCTGGGCGAGCTGCCCGGGGAAGGCGTCGTTCGGCCACATCCGGTGCGCGTGGTCGATCATCTCCTCGCGGTCGGCGCCCCAGCACACCTTGGTGCCGCCCTGGGTCGGGCCCTTCCCTCCCGCGTTCCGGTAGGTCTCGAGCAGCGAGGCGTCGGGCGCCACGCCGCAGTAGCCGTCCCCGAGCCGGGCCGCGAGCTCGGTGGCCTGCTCGCCGAAGCCCGAGATGTAGATCGGGACCGGGTTCTCGGGCAGCGTGTAGATGCGGGCGTCGTCGACCCGGTAGTGCTTGCCGCGGTGGTTCACCACGCCGCCCTCGTGCATCCGCCGGATGATCCCGAGGGCCTCCTCGAGCATCTCGAAGCGCTCGCCGATCGGGGGCCACTGGTCGCCGAGGACGTGCTCGTTGAGCGCCTCCCCGGTGCCGACGCCGAACACGAACCGGCCGTCGAGCTGCACCGCGGCGGTGGCCGTGGCCTGGGCGAGGATCGCGGGGTGGATGCGGATGATCGGCGCGGTCACGGCGGTGGTCACCGGCAGCGAGGTGACCTGCGACAGCGCACCGATCACGCCCCAGACGAACGGGCTCTGGCCCTGGCGGTCGTTCCACGGGTGGAAGTGGTCGGAGATCCAGAGCCGCTCGAAGCCCGCGTCCTCGGCGCGCCGGGCCTGGTCGATCAGCTCGTGCGGCCCGTACTGCTCGCAGGACAGGAAGTACCCGTAGGAGGTCATGGGGGGCGGCTACCCGCTGCCGGCCCGGGCGAGAACGACGTGTGCGCCGACGACGACCAGACCGCCCGCGCGATCCGCGCCATCCCGCCGGTCGAGTACGGCAGCGCCTCCGACGTCGTCGCCTCGGTCTCGCTCACCGAGAACGACCACCCGGCCGAGCGCGGCGACACCGACTCCGGCACGGGCGCGCCCGCGAACTGATCGTCGAGGGCGAGACTGGGGCGGTGCTGCTCGACGCCACCGCCCACGCCGTGACCCATCGCCTCGCCGTCGAGCAGTCGCGGGGCCGCGCGCCCTCGCTGGTCGGCGGCGTGGTCCGCGACGGCGCCCTCGTGTGGTCGGGGGCCCGCGGCCTCGTCGGGAACGCCCCGCCGCACGACGACACGCAGTACCGCATCGGCTCGATCACGAAGACGTTCGTCGCGGTGCTCGTCCTGCGGCTGCGCGAGGAGGGCCTGCTCTCCCTCGACGACGAGCTCGGGCGGCACCTCCCCGACGCCCCGGCGGCCGACGCGACGATCGCGCAGCTGCTCGCGCACTCGTCGGGACTCGCCGCCGAGACCGGCGCCCCGTGGTGGGAGCGGTCCGACGGCTCGGTGCGCCCCGACCTCGCGAGCCTCGTCGCGGGCCCGCCGCTGCGCGCGCCCGGCCGGCGCCACCACTACTCCAACGTCGGGTTCGGCCTGCTCGGAGTGCTCGTCGGGACGCTGCGCGGCACCGACTGGACCGTCGCGATGCAGGACGAGATCCTCGATCCGCTCGGGATGGGGCGCACGACCTACCGCCCGGTCGGGCCGCACGCCGAGGGGTTCGCAGTGCACCCGTGGGCGGACGTCCTGCTGCCCGAGCCGGAGCACGACCACGGCCTCATGGCACCCGCCGGGCAGCTGTGGTCGACGATCGACGACCTCGCCCGCTACGGCGCCTTCCTGCTCCGGGGCGACGACCGCGTCCTGCCGCGGGCCGTCGTCGAGGAGATGCGGGTGCCGTCGGCGCCCGCGGAGGCGGGGGAGCCGCTGCGCTCGCAGGGCCTCGGTCTGCAGCTGATGCGCCACCAGTCCCGCGACCTCGCCGGGCACACCGGCTCGATGCCCGGCTTCGTCGCCACCCTGTGGGTCGACCCGGCCGCCGACCTCGCCGCCGTGGCGTGCGCGAACGTCACCTCGGGCCCGGCGATCTCCACGCTCGTCGCCGACCTGCTCGCCACGGTGGCCGACCGCGAGCCCCGCCTCCCGGCGCCGTGGGCGCCCGCCGCGGTCGATCCGGAACTGCTCGCGCTGCTCGGGCCCTGGTACTGGGGGGCGAGCCCGGTGGCGCTGCGGCTGCGCGGCCCCGACGAGCTGCACCTCGGCGGGCTCGGCGGCGGCGCCCGGACCTCGCGGTTCCGGCCGCGGCCCGACGGGACCTGGGTCGGCCTCGACGGCTACTACGCCGGGGAGACGCTGCGGGTGGTGCGCGGGCCCGACGGCGCCGTGAGCCACCTCGACCTCGGCAGCTTCGTGTTCACCCGCGAGCCCTACGCGCCCGGCGAGGTGATCCCCGGGGATGTCCCCGACGGGTGGCGTCCGGGCTGACGCCGCCCCCGTGCGTGCCCTCTCGGCGTGCTGCACCAGCCCATGGCCTCGCGCACCGGGGCACGCACACGACCGTGGTCGAAGGCGTGCGCGACGCGGCGGGTGGGCACGCCCTGTGGACTTGTCGGAGGTATGCGGGGGGACGACGGAATGAGTGCTCGACATCGGCGGACGCGCAGCGCGCTCGCTCTCCGATCGACGGCGGTGCTCGCGGCGGCGGCCGCGGTCCCGGCGGTGGTGGCCCAGCCCGCCGTGGCCGGTCCGGCCACCGGCGCCCGCTCGGTGCCGTGCGACGCCACCGCCGACGTCTGCGTCGACCTCAGCCGTCACCGCGCCTGGCTGCTCGAGAACGGCCGGGTCGTCGAGGGCCCGGTCCGCATCACGAGCGGCGCCCGCGGGTCCGAGACGCCGACCGGGACGTTCACGGTCCAGCGCAAGGACCGCGACCACGTGAGCCAGGAGGCCGGCAACGCGCCGATGCCGTGGTCGGTGTTCTTCGACGACGACGGCCGGGCGCTGCACGGCGGCAGCCTGAGCCGCCAGTCCGCCGGCTGCGTGCACCTCGACGACGAGGACGCGCGCACGTTCTTCGCGGCCCTGCACCCGGGCGACGAGGTACAGATCGTCGACTGACCGACGAGTGCACGCCCCGGCCCCGGTCCTACGGTCGCGGTCCCGGCCGTGTCACCGTAGAGGCGGCTCGCGAGACCTGCGGGAGAACCGGGTCTCCGGGACCCGGTCTCCGGGCGACGGTCACGGCGTCGCAGCCGGTGTGCACCGTGGAGGGTTCGGGGGAGCACCGAGACCCGCTAGCGTCGGCGGCGTGGCTGAGCTGGTCATCGCCCGCAATCCGGACCCGGACTCGAAGCTCCCCTTCCTGCTCCACGTGCCCACGTCGGGCGGGCTCGTCTTCCGCACCTCCGACACCTGGCCGCGGACGAAGGCCCTGTACTGCCACCCGGTCGGGGCCGAGGAGTGGCCGGCGGACCCGGACGTCGTCGAGCGCGTACCCCTGGTGGGCTGCGCCCGCCACGGCGCCGCGATCGACGTCATCGCCGAGCGGCAGCGGGAGAAGCGCTCGCAGATCGTCTACACGCGGGCCCGTGGTCGAGAGATGGTGTTCTGGCAGTCGCCACGGACCCGGAAGCAGGCGCGCCCCCAGGTCCGCACCCCGACAGCGCGGGCGGCCGGCATCGACGGGGCGCTCGAGATCGTCGTCGACTCGCACGAGCGGTACGCGTACCGCTTCGCCGGGCAGCAGGTGACGACGACGAAGCGGGCGCTGAGCTGCGGCGACTACGGCGTTGTCGTCGGAGGAACGCTCGTGGCCTCGGTGGAGCGGAAATCGCTCGCCGACCTCGTCGGGAGTCTCGTCGACTCGAGCCTGCGCCACGCCATGGCCGAGCTGGCGACCCTGCCGAGAGCCGCGGTCGTCGTCGAGGACCGCTACTCGCAGGCGCTACTCGCAGGTCTTCGCCCTCGACCGCATCCGGCCCGCGGTCGTCGCCGACGGCCTGGCCGAGCTGCAGGTCCGCTACCCGACCGTGCCGGTGCTGTTCGCCGAGACCCGCCCGCTCGCCGAGGAGTGGACCTACCGTTTCCTCGCGGCTGCCTCGACGTGGGCCGAGGACGAGCAGGCCGTGGGGGCGCGGATCCCCCGGGCGACCTCGCAGGTGAGCGGGGACGCCCCCGAGCCGACGACGGCCGAGGTCCGCGCCTGGGCGCGCTCCGCAGGCCTCGTCGTGCCCGACCGGGGACGGCTGCGCCCCGAGGTCTGGGAGTCGTTCCGCGCAGCGCACCAGGGTCCGCCGCCATGCCGGTGCGCCGACTCGACCACGTGAACATCGTCGTCGGGCACCTCGAGGCGGGGACGTTCTTCGTCGGCCCCGGACTCGAGGGCTACGCGGGCGTCTACGAGCTCTGCGACGTCCGCGGTTCCGAGGAGATCATCGTCATGGTGGCGGAGCGGATCGGACAGCTCGTCACCGAGCGCGTCCACCTATCCCCGAGGTGCCCTTTTCCGCCCACGCCACGCCCGACTTCGGCGACACGATGGGATGAACAGGCTAACAACGAGCACCATTCGGCCTATTGACGAGGTGCACGGCGCTTCCGCCGAGCACCTCGTCATCGCTCGAAAGGTGTCCCGCCGTGGCCCAGCACCCCTCCGCCTCACCGCAGCAGCGGCGCTTCATCGCCCTCATCGTGGCCGCCGGCCTCGTCGGCGCCGTGTTCATGTCGCTCGCGATGACGAACACGCTGTCGGCGTTCGTCGCCTCGATCACCAACAGCAACGACACCGCGGCCACCGGCTCGCTCGTCCTGCAGGAGACCGGGGCCACCGGCGGGGCCGCCTGCAACAGCACCGACGGCGCGGGCGGGATCAGCGACAACGCCTACGCCACCTGCACGACCTTCAACAAGTACGGCGGCAGCACGACCATGACGCCGTCGAACGCGGCGGGCACCACCAACACGGTCTCGACGACGGTGAACTTCAAGAACACCGGCACGGTGGCCGCGAACGCCTTCACCATGGCCTTCGGTGCCTGCACCCAGTCGAACAACGGGGCCGCGAACGGCTCCGCGACGGACTTCTGCTCGAAGCTGCACGTCAAGGTCGTCAGCGGCACCACCACGGTGCAGGCCGACACCACCGCGGCCGCGCTGGCCAACACCACGGTGACCCTGCCGGCGAGCCTGATCCCGGCGGCGAACTCCGGCACCACCGTGCCGTTCACCTTCACCACCTACATCGACAACTCCGCGGGCAACGCCTACCAGGGTCTCCAGGCCTCGCAGCCCATCACCTGGTCGATCTCCTCCTGATCCCCGCCCACCCGGCCGCCACCATCGAACGGAGTCCACGTCATGCGGTTCGGGGGGACCCGGTTCGCCGCCGCCCTCGGCGCGCTCGTGGTGATCGCCGGGCTGGTCGCCGCGGTCGCCTGGTACGGCACCGGGGGGCGCGGGCAGATCGTCGCGACGCCCTCCATGGGGACGGCGGCACCGGTGGGCACGCTCGTGCTCACCCGACCCGCCGCGGGCGTCGGGATCGGCGACGTCGTCACCTACCGGCCGCCGGTGGCGAACCACCCGCTGACGGTCACCCACCGGGTCGTGGCCGTCGCACCCGACGGGTCGTTCCGGACCCGCGGGGACATCAACGGCGCCGAGGACCCGTGGACCGTGCGGCCGGCCGACCTCGTCGGCCGGGCCGTGTTCGTCGGGCCGGGCCTCGGTTGGCTGGTGAAGGCGCTGCCGCTGCTGGTCAGCGGGGTGCTGCTGCTGTGGTGGGTGACCCGGCTCTGGGTGCCCCGCCGCTGGGGCGTGCCGCTGCGGGTGCTCGGGTTCTCCGGTCTCATCGCCGCCGCGACCACGGTGCTCCGGCCGTTCGTCGGCGTCGTGACCCTCGCGACGACCACGGACGGTGCGGGCTCCCACGTCACCCTCGTCTCCACCGGGCTCCTCCCGATCCGGGTCACCGCCGCGACCGGCGGTCACCTCGACCTCGTCGACGGCCAGGTCGGGGTGCTGACGACGCAGGTGCCGCAGGGCGAGAAGGGCACCGTGATCACCAGCGGCGTCCACATGCCGGTCTGGCTCTGGGTGGTCATGGTCGCCTTCTGGCTGACCCCGATGCTCTACGGCCTCGTCGCCGCCTGGCGGCACCCGCTGGTCGACGAGACCGGGGCCGCCGGTCCCGACGAGCCGCCCACGGCGCCCCTGCTCCTGCCGGTGACCGCGCCGATCGAGCGCTACCGCGCGCCGCTGGTCGGCACGTCGGTGGTCGCCGGACTCGTCGTCGCCCTCACCCTCGTCATCGCCTCGACGACCGCGAGCTTCACCGCTCGGGTGACCAACTCCGCGAACACCGCGGCCTCGGCGCCCTACTTCACCTGCGCGGCCGCCTCGACCGACGGATCGGCCGACTTCCAGGTCTGGCCGCTCGACGACGCGCCGGTGACGAACGGGTCGACCGCGCGCGACCTCTCCGACTCCCGCACCCGCACCGGCACCTACACCGGCGGCTTCACGACGACCGGCACCAAGCCCTGCCCGCGCGACACCCCGGCCCGGGCGGTGACGCTGGCCCCGACCGCCCAGGTCCCGTCGTACGTCACCCCGACCGCGGCCCTCAGCACGCCGGCCCGGAACACCTTCTCGATCGCGGTCTGGTTCCGCACCACCACGACGACGGGCGGGCGCCTGCTCGGCTTCTCACCCGCCCGCACCGGGGCGTCCCTCGCCACCGACCGCCACCTCTACATGACCGACACGGGCCGGATCGTCTTCGGCGTCCAGCCGACGCTGAGCGCGCCGGTGACGGTCAGCGGCGCGAGGGCCTACAACGACGGCGTGTGGCACCTGGCGGTGGCGACGCTCTCGCCGGCCGGGATGACGCTGTCCGTCGACGGCGCCCAGGTCGCGGCCAACCAGGGCGTCACCTCGGGCTCCCTGCAGCTCCTGGGCGGCTACTGGCGGGCCGGCTGGGACACCCTCGCGGGGTGGCCGTCGCGCCCGGCCACCGACTACTGGACGGGCAGCCTGGCCTACGCCTCCGTCTACACCGACGCGCTCTCGACCGCACGGATCGCCGCGCTCTACACCGCCGGCACCTAGTCACCCCCGCCCGAGGTACGGCATCGTCGTCGCCATGATCGTCAGGAACGGCACGTTGGCGTCGAGCGGCAGCCCCACCATGTAGCGCACGGCGTCGGCCACGTGCTCGGGGTCGAACGTCGGCTCGACCATCCGCTCGCCGTTCGGCTGGACGATCCCCTCGCGCATCCGCGCGGTCATGTCGGTGGCGGCGTTGCCGACGTCGAACTGCCCGCAGGCGATGCCGAAGGGCCGGCCGTCGAGGGCGATCGTCCGGGTGATGCCCGTGATCGCGTGCTTCGTCGCGGTGTAGGCGATCCCGCCGGGGCGACCGACGTGGGCGGCGATGGAGCCGTTGTTGAGGATGCGCCCGCCCTGCGGGTCCTGGGCCCGCATGATCGCGAAGGCCTCCCGCGCGCAGAGGAACGAGCCGGTGAGGTTGACGCCCACCGTCGCGTTCCAGCCGTCGACGTCGACCTGGTCGGGGGTGCCGACCGGCCCGGTCGTGCCGGCGTTGTTGACGAGCAGGTCGAGCCGGCCCCAGGTGTCGGTCACGGCGCGGAAGAGGGCTGCCACGTCGTCGGGGTCGGCGACGTCGGTCGGCACGACGATCGCGTGCTCGCGTCCGTCGGCCGTCTCGCGCAGCGCCTCCTCGCGGCGGCCCGCCAGGGCGACCCGCCATCCGTCGTCGAGCAGGGCGCGGCTGATGACCCGGCCGAGGCCGGAGCCGGCTCCGGTGACGACGGCGGTTCCCGGTGCGGTGCGCATGGGCGCAGAGCCTGGCCAGCCGGTCGCGAATCTTCAATGGCGACCGCGCTCGGGGGGCCTACGGTCCCCGGCATGCAGACCTCCGGCACCTTCCGCGTCGCCGCCTTCGACCCCACCGACGTGACCGTCGACCCGGCGATCGCCACCGCCCTCCCGATCGGCATCGCCCGCATGGAGAAGGTCTACGAGGGCGACGTCGCCGGCCGGTCCGCGACGCTGTTCACGGCCGCCTTCGACGAGACCTCGGGCCAGGGCACCTACATCGCGATGGAGGCGTTCGAGGGCTCGCTCGACGGGCGGACCGGCACGTTCGCCTACGTCCACTCCGCGACGACGTCGGGGTCCGACCGGAGCCACGAGTTCTTCGTCATCGTGACCGGCAGCGGGACCGGGGAGCTGGCCGGGATCCGCGGCTCGGGGTCGCTCGGCGTCGACGCCGACGGGACGCACCGCGTGGCGTTCGAGTGGGAGACCGACGGGCAGTAACGCCGGGCCCGCTGGAGCGATCCAGTCGGCGAACGGCCGCACGTTGGCGGCCAGGTCGTCGGGGGATGATCACGATGGGTCGTTGTCGTTGCGGTGCCTCGTGGGTGCCGGACCTGCACTTCTGCGTCTCGTGCGGGGCGCGCGTCCCGGTGATGCCGAGGGTGCCGGTGGGCGCGGGCGTCGGTGGCCCGGTCGGTCCGCGGCCGCTGCCGCGCCCGGCCGCGCCGCGATCCCTTCCGCCCACCGTCTCCCCGTTCCCGACGAGGCCCGCGGTCCCCGTGGCGGCCCCGGCGTACGCGGCGCCGACGCCCCGGCCGACCCGGTCCACCGCGCCCTGGCTCGTGGGCGGGATCGCGGTCCTCGCCGCGTTCACCCTCCTGGCCGTCGCGATGACCGTCCTCGCCCTGCGGCCCGCGACCGTGTCCGCGGCGCCTGCCCCGGTGGTCGCCCCGACCGTCACGGTCGGCGTGCCGGTCCCGGTCGGTGCCTCGCGGACTGCCGACAGCTCGTCGGGCACCGTGTACTCCGCCGGGTCGACCTCCGGGGCCACCGCGTCCCTGCAGGCGCAGGTCGACGCCGACCGGTCGGCGGTGGACGCCCTCGCGGGGAGCTGGGTGCCGCAGCTGTCGGCCAAGCACGAGGGCACCGTCGCCGACGGCGTCACCTACGACGACGACGCGATCTGGTCGCACTTCACGATGCTGGCCGCGCGCTACCCGTCGACGGCGCTGCTGTACTCGGGCGACTGGTCGGTGTTCAAGGGCTCCGACTACTGGGTCGCGGTCTACCCGCAGGCCTTCTCCACCGCCGACGGCGCCAACGCCTGGTGTTCGGCGCAGGGCCTGCCCGCCAACGACTGCTTCGCCAAGCAGCTCTCGCACACCGCCGGTCCCGACGGCACCACGAAGCCCCGGTCCTGAGAGCGACCGGCCCGCCGGGTGCGCGCTGGGCGCACCCGGCCGGAGCGGCGGTCGGACTAGAGGGTGATGCCGCTGAGGGCGGCCTTGCTCGCCCCCGAGCCCTGGGCGTCCTTCTTCGCCGCGGCCTCCTTCTTCGCGGCCTCGGCCCGGGCCTTCTCGGCCTGCGCCTGGGCCTTCTCCGTCGACTGCGGTGCGGAGGAGGACCGGAGCAGGCTGCCACCCCTCGTGGGCTGGGCCGCCGGGGCGGCGGCCGGGCGGGCCGCGGTGGTCCGGGGAGCAGCGGCGGGCTGGGCGGCCGACGCGGCGGGAGCCGGGGCCGCCGGGGCCGGAGCGGCGAACGCGGTCGCGGGCGAGGCCGCGGCGGCGACGAGCACACCGATCGTGAGGGCGCGCACGCGGGGGGAGAGAGACACGGGAGAACCTCCTGCAGGGGAGCGGACGGCGCCCTACCGGCGCACCGTCGGATGCGGCGGGCTCAACGACGGTGATCGGCCCGGGTTCGTCGGCGCGCCCGTGGATCCCCCGGACGAGAGCCCCCGCCTCGCTCCACCGGGGGACGGACACCGCGCGAACCCGACATCGGCGCCCCGTCACGGGAGGGTCCGTCGCCCGACGGGACGAACGGCCCGCTCGTCACCCGAGAAGGTGACGAGCGGCCCGTTCGTCCGGTCGGGATCGCGGCGCGCAGAGCGAGCGGCCCGCTCGCGCGCGGAGAAGCAGCGGGAGTGCCGCTCGCTCCGTCGTCGAGGGGCGTGTCAGCCGGCGCGCGTACCGGCCCGGTCGGCCTCGCGGGCCGCGACGTCGACGGCCGAGCAGAAGCCCCGGCCGTGCCGCTTGAGGCAGAGCAGCCCGAGGAGCGCGCCGGTCGCGTCGACCACCGCGAGCCGGCGCCGGCCGGCCGCGGCCATCGCCGCGCGCGTCGCCTCGAGGTCGTCCCCCGGCCCGGCGACCCGGCCGGTGAGCCGGCCCGCCGTGCGGGCGCGGTCGGAGTCGGGTCGCCCGTCGAGGTCGTCGCGCTCGACCACCGACACGAGCACGCCCCGCTCGACGAGCAGCAGGGCGTGCACGTGGGAGTCGGTGAAGAACGCCCGCGCCGCCCCCACGGACACGTCGGGTCCGTGGACCTTCGGTGTCCGGAGGTGGGCGTCCGCGATCGTCGGAGACGAAGCGCAGCGGAGCTCGACCGGGTCGTGGGGCATCGTCAGACCGGGCTGACCTCGACGCGGGTGTCGGAGAACGTCGGAGCGTTCCCCAGGTCCGCGAAGACGAACGGGTTGACGGCGTTCACCGTGGTGCCCTCCTTCGCGTTCTTCCGCCACGATCCCATGGGACAGACGACGACGCCCGGCGCGACCTCCGCGGAGATGTGCGCCAGCGCGACGAATCGGCCGCGGTCGTTGGTCACCGCCACGTAGTTGCCCTCGTCGATCCCGCGGGCCTCGGCGTCGTCCGGGTGGATCGTCAGGGTCTGCTCGCCCTGGACCCGCTTCTGCATCGCCTGGTCGCCCGCACTCGAGTTGATGTAGGCGTGCGACTTCGGCGAGAGCAGGTTGAGCGGGTAGACCTCGCCGCGCTCGCGCGGCTCCACGTAGTGGGGGAGCGGGTCGACCGTGCCGCCGGGCTGGTGGTCGTCGGAGAGCTGCCGGAACAGGTTCACGACGAAGTTGCCCACCGCCTCGAGCGCCGAGCTGCGGAACTCGGTCTTGCCCGACGGGGTGGGGAACCCGCCCTCGGCGTGCGGGCGGTACTCGTCGGGCGAGGGCAGGTTGAGCCGGGCCCAGCCGGTCTCGCGCAGCGACTCGAGGGTGATGCCCTCCATCGCGGGCGCCGACCAGTCGTAGGCCTGCTCGAGCAGCTGCTCGTCGGAGAGCTGGAAGAACTCGTCGTCGAAGCCCATGGCCTTCGCGAGCCGGCGGAACAGCTCGGTGTTCGGGACGGCCTCGCCCTCGGGCGCGACGGCCGGGACGTTCAGCGTCACGTAGAAGTGGCCCCAGCTGAACATGATGTCGTGCTGCTCGAGCTGCGTGGTCGCCGGCAGCACGATGTCGGCGTACATCGCGGTGTCGGTGAGGAAGTGGTCGCTGACCACCGTGAACAGGTCCTCGCGGGCGAGCCCGGCGGCGATCTTCTCCTGCTCGGGGGAGACGACCATCGGATTGGAGTTGTAGACCATGATCGCGGTGACCGGGGTGTCCAGCGCCATCTCGCCGGTGAGCGCCCGGCCGAGCAGGAACTGGTTGATCACCCGCGTGCCGGGGGTGCGGTACTCGGGGTGGATGAACGCGGGCCAGTTCACCGGGTGCGCCCACAGCGGCAGCTGCAGCAGGCCGCCGCCGACGTGGCGCCACGCGCCGACGAGCGCGGGCAGGCAGGCGATCGACCGGACGGTCTGGCCGCCGCCGGCGTGGCGCTCGATGGCGACGCCGATGCGGATCATCGCCGGGTCGGTGGTCGCGTACTCGCGGGCGAGGGTGCGGATGTCCTCGACCGGGATGCCGGTCTCCTCCGACGCCCACTCCGGGGTGTACTGCGCGACGCGCTCGGAGAGCTCGTCGAAGCCGAGGGTGTACTCGCGGACGTACTCCTCGTCGTACAGGTCCTCGGTGATGATCACGTGCATCATCGCCAGCGCGAGGGCGCCGTCGGTGCCGGGGCGGATCGGGATGTGCCAGTCGGCGCGCTGCGCGGTGCGGTGACGCATCGGGTCGATGCAGACGACCTTCGCGCCGCGCTTCTGGGCCTCGGCGATGACCGGCCAGAGGTGCAGGTTCGTGGAGATCGTGTTCGAGGCCCAGATGATGATGTACTTCGAGTGCACGATGCTCTCGGGGTCGACGCCCGCCGTCGCGCCCACGGTGGAGGCGTACGCGGTGCAGGCCCCGGAGTCGCAGTAGGTGCGCTCGGTGACCGTGGCGCCGAGCCGGTGGAAGAACGCGTCGCCGGCGGAGAGCCCGTTGAGGATGCCCTGCGTGCCGAGGTAGCTGACCGGCATCACGGTCTCGGACCCGTGCTCGGCGATCTTCTCCTGGAAGGTCGTCGCGATGGTCTCGAGCGCGGACTCCCAGGAGATCTGCTCGAAGCGGCCGCTGCCCTTCGGGCCGATGCGGCGCAGCGGGTGCAGCACGCGGTCGGGGCTGTAGGTCTTCTCCTGGTAGTTGTTGACCTTGACGCAGAGCCCGCCGCGGGTGATCGGGTGCTCGGGGTCGCCGGCCACCTTCGTGGCGCGGCCGTCCTCGACGGTCACGAGCATCGCGCAGGTGTCGGGGCAGTCGTGCGGGCAGGCGGCGCGGACCGTGGTGGTGGTCGGCGTCAGGGGCAGGTCCAGAGCGGTCACGGGGACTCCTCGTGGTGGTTCGGAGGTCCGGTCGTCGTCGACGTGTGCGCATCGTCACCCGCCGCGGGGAGAGCGGGCTTGTCGCTCCGTGCCAGATCGGTGCACGCAGACGAAACACGGGGGTGCTTGCGGCCCGCCGGGGCCCGCCCTAGCGTCGGGCGACCACCACCGGAAGACCCCTGCCCATGAGCCGCGCCGTGCACCGAGTCGGGCCCTTCGCCGGGCCCGGGGTCGGCGCTGCCGCGGAGACGGCGCAGGGCCTCGCCCCGTGGAACGACCTCCTCCGCGAGCACTTCGTCGCCCTCGACGTCGACGACGTCGACCGGGACGGTCCGTTCCGTAGTCGGGTGCGCAGCGCGCTCGTCGGACACCTCTCGGCGGCCGTCGTCAGCTCGGCCCCGCAGAGCGCCTGCCGGACGACGGGGCTGGTCCGCAGCGATCCGCGGGTCTACCTGCAGGTCGGGATGGTGGCGCAGGGCCGGGCCGTGCTCGAGCAGGACGGACGGGAGGCCGTCCTCGAGGCGGGCGACTTCGCGATCTACGAGACCGACCGGCCCTTCGCGTGGCACTTCCCCGGGCCCTGGACGCTGAACGTGCTCACCTGGCCCCGCGAGCTCGTCCCGCTCGGCGCCGAGGTCACGCGCGCCGCCACCGCCCGCGCGCTCGGAGGCGACCGGCTCGGGGCCATCGTCGGGCACACGCTGGCCGACACCGCGGAGTCGCCGCCGGAGCTCTCGGCGGCGGCCGGCGGCCGCCTCGCGGGGCAGCTCGCCGCGCTGCTCGGCACGGCCGTCGGGGAGTCGCTGCGGCGCGACGAGGTCCTGTCCCCGGGCAGCGCCGCCGACCTGCGGCGCCGGGTGGACGAGTACGTCGTCGAGCACCTCGCCGACCCCGACCTCGGGCCGGAGGACATCGCCCGGGCGCACTACCTCTCGGTGCGCGCCCTGCACCGGGTGTTCGCCGACGACGACACGACGGTGGGCGCCCTGATCCGCCGGCGCCGCCTGCAGCAGGCCCGGCGCCGCCTGCTCGACCCCCGCGGCGCCGACACGAGCCTCACCGAGATCGCGCACGTCTGCGGCTTCGCCGACCTCGCCTCGTTCAGCCGCCGGTTCAAGCAGGAGTTCCACGAGGCGCCGGGGTCCTACCGGCGTCGCGCGGGGCTCTGAGCCCCCGGCCGCCCGAACCCGGCGGCCCGCAGGGGTGGTGATCGAGTGTGGCGTGGGTAACGATGCGGTGGACGGCCGACGACGGCCGGCCGCGGTGTCCCGTCCGGGCTCCGGGGGTGCTCGTCGCGCGTCCGGGGCGAGGGACCGAGACGGCAGGGGTGTGACCACATGGCGGTGGGCGTCGAGTCGGGGACGGTCCCGGCGACGGGGACGGGCGAGGTGATCGTGCTCGCCACGGCGCGCACGAGGGCCGAGCACGAGCTGGTGGCCTCCTGGGCCGCGGAGCACCACCCGGGCGCCCCGGTCTGCCTCGAGGAGGACGCGCTCGCGCGGGCGCTGGAGGGCGCCGGCCCGACGACGACGGTGGTGCCGATCCGGGTGACGTGGCTGCCGCCGACCCGGATCGCCGAGCGGGGGGACGGCGCCGGGACCCCGGCCGAGAGGCCGAAGCCCTCCGACCTCATCGCCCTGCTCGGGCACCGCGCCCCGCTGCGCTTCGTCCAGCGCCGCCTGGCTCGCACGTCGCCCGACCGCGTGCAGGTGGTCGAGGGCGAGGCCGCCTCGGTGGGCGACCTGCGCGAGCGGCACGACGACGAGGCCCGCGAGGAGCCGCTCGCGGCCTACGTCCGGCGCGCCGGGGTGCTCGCCTGCGAGCGGGCCGAGCGCGCGGTGATCGGCGACCACTACACGGTGCCGCGCCTGGTCGTGGAGCAGATCGTCGCCTCGACGGGGGTGCGCGAGCGGCTGCGCGACCTGGCGCGCGAGCACGGGCGGACCTTCGACGACGTCCTGGCCGACATGCGCGCCCGCCTCGGCGACCTCGCCGCCGTGCAGAGCCCGCTGGCGATCGACGCGTTCCGCACGGTCTTCTCCCCGCTGCACACCCCGGCCTGGGACGTGCAGGTCGACAGCGAGACGGTGGAGCCGCTGCGCGAGCTCAACCGCACCGCGCCCCTGGTGTTCCTGCCGACCCACCGCTCCTACGCCGACCCGCTGGTGCTCGCCGAGGTGCTCCGCGACCACGACCTGCCGCGGAACACCGTCCTCGGCGGCAACAACATGTCGTTCTGGCCGATCGGGCCGCTGGGCAAGCGCGCCGGGGTCGTCTTCATCCGCCGCACGTCGGGCGACGACCCGGTCTACCGGCTGGCGCTGCGCGAGTACATCGCCCATCTCGTGGCGAAGCGGTTCAACCTCGAGTGGTACGTCGAGGGCGGGCGCTCGCGCACCGGCAAGCTCCGCAAGCCCCGGCTGGGCCTGCTCAACTACCTGGCGGGCGCGCTCGACGACGGGCGGGCGCCCGACGTGCAGCTCGTGCCCACCTCGATCGTCTACGACCGCCTCTACGAGCTCGACGCGATGGCCGCCGAGCAGGGCGGCTCGGAGAAGTCGGCCGAGGGGCTGGGCTGGCTGGCCCGCTACGTCCGCGGGCAGACCCGCAACAACGGGAACGCGCGGGTGCGCTTCGGTGAGCCGTTCTCGCTCCGCGAGGCCCTGGCCGAGGTCGGCGAGGGCCCCACGCGGCTGGAGAAGGTCGCGTTCGCGATCTGCGACGGCATCAACCGGGCGACCCCGGCGACGCCGACGGCGCTCGTGACGTTCGCGCTTCTCGGGACCGGGGGGCGGGCCCTCACGCTCGACCAGATCCGGGCCTCCACCCTGCCGCTGCTCGACCACCTCGACCGGCTCGAGCGTCCCGGCCCGCGCGACGCCCTGACCGGCGACGGCATCGAGCGGACGCTGGAGCGGCTCGTCACCGGGGAGGTCGTCGAGCGCTACGACGGCGGCGAGGAGCCGGTGTGGTCGATCCGCGACGGCCGCCACCGGGTCGCTGCCTTCTACCGCAACGGCGCGATCCACCACTTCGTCAACCGCGCGATCGTCGAACTGGCGCTGCTCGCGGCGTCCCGCGCGCCGTCGGGCACCGACCCGCTGGACGCGGCTTGGGCCGAGGCGCTGGCGCTGCGCGACCTGCTGAAGTTCGAGTTCTTCTTCCCGTCCAAGCGGCGCTTCGCCACGGAGATCGAGGCCGAGTCGGCGCTGGTCGACCCCGAGTGGCGCGAGCACGTCGGCGACGCCGACGGCGCCGCCCGGCTGCTGGAGCGCACCCGCTTCCTCGTCGCCCCCCGGGCGCTGCGCTCGTTCGTCGACGCGCAGTGGGTGGTCGCGACGAAGCTGGCGGCGCTGCCGGCGGGCACGGAGGTCGACCGGACGGCCTTCGGCGAGGAGTGCCTCGGGCTCGGGCGCCAGATGCTGCGCCAGGGCCGGGTGGTGCGCCCCGACTCGGTGTCGACCGAGCTCTACGCCTCGGCGCTCGACCTGGCCGACAACCGCGGGCTGCTGGGCGCCGACGCCTCCGCCGAGGCGCGGACGGCGTTCCGCGACGAGATCGGCGACGTCCGCGACCGGCTCGTCGAGCTGGCCCACGTGGAGGACCGGGTGACCGAGGAGCTGCTCGCATGACCGTCGTGCGGACCGACGCCGAGGCCGGGCTGGCCGCCCGCATCGACGCCGCCCCCGCCGGCGGGGCGGTGACGGCGTTCGTCGTGGTCGACGGGGGGCTGCTCGCCGGCTGCCCGCTCGGCCCGGCCGCCGCTCCCGACTCGCTGTGGGGCCGCTTCCTCGCCGACGTCCGCAGCGGCGTCGACGGCCCGGGCGACGTGACCCCGGCCGACGTCGAGCGGGTGGTGCGGTCGCGCCGCGGGCGCGACGCCGAGGAGGTCGCGCAGGAGGGCCGCGAGACGTTCCGCGCGACGACCGCCTCGTGGCTGCACCCCGAGGTGTGGCGGCTCGCGGTCGCCCACGCCCGCCGCGGGCACCGCGTCGTGCTGGTCTCCCGCGCGACCCGCGCCGAGGTGGAGCCGCTCGCCCAGGAGCTGGGGGCCGACGACGTCGTCGTCACGCGGGTGTCGGTGACCGACGGCCGGATCGACGGGATCGGGTCGCCGGTGTGCGCGGGCCGGCAGGCGGCCGCGGCGGTCGCCGCCTGGGCCGAGGACCACGACGTCGTGCTCGCCACCTCCTTCGCCTACGGGACCGTGGCCGACGAACCGGTGCTGGGCCTCGTCGGGAACGCGGTGGTGGTCGGCCGGGACGGGAGCCGCGGCGACCTGCCCGTGCGCCCGCGAGGCGCCGTCCCGCCCCTCGACGCGATCAGCGGCACCGTCGGGTTCTACGGCGGGTTCGCCACGGCGAGCGCCGCCGCGGCCGGCGTGGGGCTGCTGCAGGGGTCGCGGCACTGGGCGATCAACCTCGCGGGCTCGGTGGCCTCGGAGCTCGCGCTCGGCATCGCGGGCGTGCAGATCGAGGTGGAGGGCACCGAGCACCTGTGGGCGCGCCGACCGGCGGTGTTCGTGTTCAACCACCAGAGCGCCCTCGACCCGATCGTCGCCATGACGATGCTGCGCCACGACTTCACCGGTGTGGCGAAGGCGGAGGCGAGGGCGATGCCGCTGTTCGGGCCGCTCTTCCAGTTCGCCGACGTGGCGTTCGTCGAGCGCGGCAACACCCGCCAGGCCCGGGAGGCGCTCGAGCCCGCCGTGGAGAAGGTCCGGCGCGGGATGTCGCTGCTCATGGCCCCCGAGGGCACCCGTTCGGCGACCCCGCGGCCCGGCCGGTTCAAGAAGGGCGCGTTCCACATCGCGATGCAGGCGGGGGTCCCGATGGTGCCCATCGTGCTGGAGAACGCGGGCGAGCTGATGTGGCGCCACGACGCGACGGTGCGGCCCGGCACGGTGTCCGCGGTGGTGCACCCGCCGATCGACACGGGCGGCTGGAGCGTGGAGACCCTCGACGAGCACGTCGCCGAGGTGCGGTCCGTCTTCCTGACGACGCTGGGGCTCGAGGAGAAGCAGTGACCGACGACAGGGGCGAGCGCAGCGACGGGGAGAGCGCCGGACTCGGATGGGCCGACTCCGACGACATGTCGGCGTTCGAGACGCTGATGTGGCGCGCCGAGGCCGACCCGGCGCTGCGCTCGACGATGGTCGCGGTCGCGGACCTCGACGCGGTGCCCGACTGGACGCGGCTGGTCACGGCGCACGAGTGGGCGACCCGGATGGTCCCGCGGTTCCGCAAGCGGGTGGTGGAGCCGCCGCTGGGGCTCGGGGCGCCGGTGTGGTCGGCCGACCCCGACTTCGACCTGGCGCGGCACGTCCGCCGCGTCTCGGTGCCCGAGGGCGAGGGGTGGGCCGGGGTCCTGGCCCTGGCCGAGCACCTCGCGACCACCCCGTTCGACCGGCAGCGTCCCCCGTGGGAGGCCCTCCTCGTCGAGGGCCTGCCCGACGGCCGGGCGGCCTACCTGCTGAAGATGCACCACGTCACCACCGACGGGCTGGGCAGCGTGCAGCTGTTCTCCGGGCTGCTGAACCGGCACCGGGAGACCGACCCCGACAAGCCGCAGCCCCGGGCGCCCGAGCAGGACGGCCCCGGTCCCTGGTCGGCGCTCGGGCGCCAGGTCCGCCACGACGCCGAGGCGCTCGCCGCGGTGCCGGTGCACATGGTGCGGGCGGTCGGCGCGGCGCTGCGCGACCCGATCGCGAGGGCGCGGGAGGCCGTCGCGTTCGGGCTCTCCGCGATCCGGGTGATCGGCGACCCGGGGGCCACCGCGTCCCCGCTGCTCGCCGAGCGCGGGCCCGACTGGCGGTTCGTGGCGATGGAGCTGCCGTTCGCGCCGTTCCGGGCCGCCGCGAAGGCCGGCGGCGGGTCGGTCAACGACGCGTACGTCGCCGCGCTGCTCGGGGCCTTCCGGCTCTACCACCAGGCCCGCGGCGTCCCCGCCGACGAGATCCGGATGGCGATCCCGGTGTCGCTGCGCAGCGAGGGGGACGACGCCGGCGGCAACCGGATCGCCTCGCTGCGCCTGACCGGCCACCTCGCGGAGAAGGACCCGGCCGAGCGGATGGCGCGGGTCGCCGCCGACGTGGCCCGCGGCATGGCGGAGCCGGCGGCGGACGACATCGGGCTGGTGTCGCCCCTGCTCGCGCGCCTGCCCGGGTCGGTGATCGCGGCCGTCGCGGGCGGCATCACCAAGGGCAACGACCTGCAGGCCTCCAACGTCCCGGGCATCCGCGAGGAGGTCTTCCTCGCGGGGGCGCGGGTCGACCGGATGTTCCCCTACGCCCCGCGGCCCGGGTGCGCGGCGATGATCACCATGCTCACCCACGGCGACACCTGCTGCGTCGGGGTCAACCTCGACCCGGCCGCGATCACCGACCGCACCCTGTTCGGACGCTGTCTCGTCGAGGGCTTCGCCGAGGTCCTCGCGCTCGGCCCGGGCGTGCCGCCGGAGCCGCTCCTGCGGCGCTGACCCGTCCGTTCGGGCGGGTCGGTTGGGCACAACCGATCGGTCCGACGCACGATGATCGTCCGTGACCGGATTCGACCATCCCGAACGTGCCCCCCGCCTGCTCGGCGCCGTCACGATCGTCCTCACCGGTGCGGCCGGGGCGATCGACGCCGTGACGTTCTTCGCGTTCAACGAGGTGTTCGCCTCGACGATGACCGGCAACCTGGTGCTGCTCGGGCTCGACGTCGGCCGCGGCCGGTGGTTCCAGGCGCTCGAGGCGCTCATCGCCATCGTCGGGTACTCGAGCGGGCTGATCGCCGGGACGCTCAGCGCGGGACTCGCGATGCGGCGCTGGCCGTGGCGCAACGCGGTGGGGGTGGCGCTGACGGTGGAGCTGGCGCTCCTCGTCGCGGTCGGTATCGGCTACTACGCCCTGTCCGACCCCGGGGAACTCACGCTGCGGGCGGTCCTGCTGGTGCTCGGAGCCGCGGTCGCGATGGGCATCCAGGCGGCGGCGATGCGGTACGTGGGCCCGGCGGGCACGCCGACGAACTTCCTCACCGGCACCGTGACCAACTGGGTCTCGGCGATGGTCGAGCTGCACAAGCCGAGCTGGAACTCCAACTCGGCGTTGCGCATCGGCGCGATCGTCGTGTTCGCGGGGATCGGGGCCGTGGTGCAGACGCACCTGCCCGCGTTCTCCTACGCGGTCCCGGTGCTGCTGGTCGCCGTGGCGATCGGCCTGATGGCCCGGGTGACCGTGCTGAACCACGGCGGCCTCACCACGGGCGACCCGCAGTTCGCACCCGACGGGGCGCGGCAGGAGTCCTAGGGGTCAGGCCGGCCGGAGGGCCCGCAGCCGCCCCAGCAGCGAGGGGCGCTCGGGCGCGCGGCTCTCGCCGGTGGCCGTCGCGCAGTCCTCGCAGCGCTGCGCGGGTGGGCTGGCCAGCGACGACGCCCAGACCGTGCGGGCGCACGCCGAGAGGTGGGCCCCGGAGTCGGGATCGTGGTCGACGACGGCGTGGTCGCGGCCGTCGAGCGCGCAGGTCAGCCAGTGGGCCCGGCCGCCGGGTCCGGTGGTCATCAGGCGTCCCGGACGAGGTCGTCGAACCGTCCGCCCCGGAGGTCGGCGAGGAACGCGGCGAGCTCCGGGCGGCTGAGCAGCAGCGCGGGCTCGTCGGGGAAGCGGGAGTTGCGCACCGCCACGTGGTCGGCGGCGACCTCGCCGGCGGGGGCCAGCTCCACGCAGTTGCCCTGCTTGCCGCTGTGGCGGCTGCGCCGCCAGGGGACGTCGACGAGTCGCGAGGCCGCGGTGTGCATCGTGGTGTCCCCGTTCGCCCGTGGCTGGTTGAACCAGGAACGACGGTAGCACCGGCGACCGGCATCTGCATGTGCAGAAGCAGGGTGCGGACGACCGTTCAGTCGAGGCCGCTGCGAAGCTTCGTGAGCAGGCTCCGCGTCTCGTCGGGGCTCAGGGCGTCGATGGTGAGCTCGTCCATGACCCGGCTGTACTCCTCGACCTCGTTGCGGCGGTCGAGGTACACCGCGCCGGTGAGGCCCTCGACGTAGGCGAGGTCGGGCACGTCGGGCTCGGCGAACCGCAGCAGGGAGAAGGCGGTCTCGGCGCCGTAGCCCGAGAGCTCCGTCGGCAGCACCTGCAGCGTGATGTTGGGCCGGCGGGTGCGCTCGAGGAGGTGGTCGAGCTGGGCGGCGAGCACGGCGTGCCCGCCGATCGGGCGGTGCAGCACCGACTCCTCGACGACCGCCCAGAGCGTGGTGGCGTCGGGCCGGTCGAGGACCCGCTGCCGCTTCATCCGCACGTCGATGCGCTCCTCGACCACCGCGTCCGCGGTCTCGGGGCGCCCTCGGGTGACGATGGCCCGCGCGTACTCCGGGGTCTGCAGCAGCCCGGGGACGAAGAGCAGCTCGTAGGTCTGGATGCGCACCGCGGCCGACTCGAGGCCGACGTACTCGGAGAACCAGCCCGGGACGGCCTCCCCGGAGCGCTGCCACCAGCCC
Organism: Actinomycetospora atypica; assembly: GCF_042653685.1. Taxonomy (NCBI): domain Bacteria; kingdom Bacillati; phylum Actinomycetota; class Actinomycetes; order Pseudonocardiales; family Pseudonocardiaceae; genus Actinomycetospora; species Actinomycetospora atypica. The sequence goes on from NZ_JBHSIV010000023.1 coordinate 87,513, forward strand.
GGCTCGTTGGCCTGCTCGGCCAGCTCGAGCAGTCGCGCGCGGCGCGGGGTGTCGCCCTCGCCGTAGAGCGTGAGCAGGTCGTCGACGTCGCGGCGCTTGAAGCCGACCTTGCCCGACTCCATCCGGCTGATCTTCGACTCGCTGCCCCGGATGTGGTAGCCCGCGCTGCCACGGGTCACCGACGCCTCCTCGCGCAGCCGCTTGAGCTGGGCCCCGAGGATGATGCGGCGCGCGGTGGGACCGGGGTCCTCGACCGTGCCGGCGGTCGTCGGGATGTCGTCGGGGGTGGCCACGCCGGTGTCCTCCCGGGGGTTCGCCGTCCGGACCGGGGGGTGCCGGTCCGGGCGTTCGACCCTACAGACCACCCTCCCCGCACGGGGGGAACCGAGCACCGCGTCGTCGATGTCCACCGGTCGGACGCACCCGATCGCGACGAGGGTCTCGTCCCCCGGGGCCTTTCGGAGCCGGCGTGCGCGGTCATCCTCCCTTCGCGCGGCGAGGGCCGGGCACGACGACGGGGAGCACGGATGACGGCGGGATGGTCCGCGATGCTCGCCCCCGGGCGGCGCGGCACGGTCGGGGTGCTCTGCGGCGGGGTGCTGCTGTTCGCGATCGACACCTACGTGACGGCGAGCCTGCTGCCGTCGGCGATCGTCGAGATCGGCGGCGAGCGCTTCTACTCGTGGGTGGTCACGCTCTACCTGCTGCCCGCCGTGGTCGCGTCCGCGCTCACCGGCCGGGCCCTCGCGGCGTGGTCGGCCCGCCGGGCCTACCTGATCGCGCTCGGCGCCTTCGGCCTCGGCACGGCGATCGACGCGCTCGCCCCGTCCATGGCGGTCCTGCTCGTCGGGCGCGCGGTGCAGGGTGCGGGCGGCGGGCTGCTCGCCGGGCTCGCCTACGCCCTGATCCGCACCGCCCTGCCGCGCGAGCTCTGGACCCGGGCCAGCGCGGCGATCTCCGCCATGTGGGGCCTGGGCCTGCTCGTCGGGCCGGCGCTCGGCGGCGTGTTCGCCGAGGCCGGCATGTGGCGCGGGGCCTTCCTGACGATGGTCGTGGTCACCGGGGTGGTGGCGGTCGCGGTCCCCGCGGGCCTGCGCCGGGCCGCGCCCCGCCCCGCGAGCCCGCGGACACGGTTCCCGCTGACCTCGGTGCTGCTGGTGGGCGGCGCGGCCGCGGTGCTCTCGGTGTCGGGGCTCGCCGTGTCGGGGGCCGGGGTGAGCGCCCGCGGCCTCCTGGTGGCCGCGGGCGGCATCGTCGTGGCCCTCGGCCTGCTCGTCGCGCTCGTGGTGGTGGAGCGCCGGCCGGGGGCGGCGCGCATCCTGCCCGCCGCGACCTTCACCCGCGGCGGCCCGCTCGGGGCCGTGTACGTGACGGCCGCGGTGCTGATCGGGGTCTCGGCGGTGGAGGCGTTCGTCCCGCTGTTCGGCCAGCGCCTCGGCGGGCTCACGCCGGTGGTGGCGGGCTTCCTCGGGGTCGCCCTCGCGTGCGGCTGGGTGGTCGGGGAGATGACCAGCGCCTCGCTGAACCGGGGACGGGCCGCCGTCGCGTTCGGGCCGTGGGCCGCGGTGGCCGGGTTCGCCCTGCTGACGGTCACCCAGACTTCCGGCGCGGTCGTCTGGTGGGCGGTCGGGCTCCTGCTGGCCGGCCTCGGGGTCGGGATGGCCTGGCCGCACCTCGCCGCGGGCGCGATGGCGAGCGGCGCCGAGGAGGGCGACGAGGGCGAGGGCGACCGGGCCTCGGCCGCGATCACGATGGTGCAGATGCTGGCCGTGGCGCTCGGCGCCTCGCTCGCCGGCGTGGCGGTGGCCCTCGGCGGCAGCGACGTGGCGGTCTCGGCGCAGCTGCTCTACGGCGGTTTCGGGGTGGTCGCGGTGCTCGGCGCGGTCACGGCGCTGCGGGCGCGGGCCGCGGCCTAGAAGTTCCCCTCCGCGACCTGGAGGACCGTCAGCCCGAGGGCCCGCCACATCGCCACCACCCGGTCCCGGTCGTCGAGCACGAGCCGGACCCGGAGCCGCCCCGCGACGTGGCGCTCGTAGAGCTCGCGCTTGACCACGTCGTCGGGGCGGGTGTCGCCGACCGCCCGCAGGTGCAGCTCCGGCCACTCGTCGCCCTCGAGCACGTGCGCGTGCAGCCACCACTCGGTGGGCACCCGCGCCGCCTCGGTGCGCCCGGAGAGGAAGACGACGCGCGGGGTGGAGCGCCGCAGGTCGCGCAGGACGCCCACGACGACCGCGTTCGGCAGGTCCTCCCCGGAGCGCAGCTCGCCGCCCGGGCCGGGGAAGGGGGAGCGGTCGGTGCGCATTGCGACGGTGCCGTCGACGTCGCAGAGCAGGACCTCCTCCATCGGGGGAATCCTGGCAGGGCGCGGCGGGCGGGACCGGCCCGGCGGGTCCACCATCGGCGGCCGTGTCCCGTGCCGCGCTGGTCGCCGTCCTGGCCGTGCTCCTCGCCGCGTGCGCGAGGACGAGCAGCGCCCCGGCCGCGCCCGCCGCGCCGCCGCCCCCGCCCGTGTCCCCGGCTCCGGCGCCACGGCCGGGCACCTTCGCGGTGCCGCCCGGCGCGACGATCGTGATCGACCCCGGCCACAACGGCGGCAACGCCCGGGCCGCCGCCGCGATCGCCCGGCCCGTCCCCGACGGCCGGGGCTCGACGAAGCCGTGCAACACCACGGGGGCGGCCACCGCCGACGGCTACGCCGAGCACGCCTTCACCTGGGCGGTCTCCGGCCGGCTCGCGGCGCTGCTGCGCGAGCGGGGGTACCGCGTGGTCCTCACCCGCCCCGATGACACCGGGGTCGGCCCGTGCGTCGACGCCCGCGGGGAGGCCGGGGCGCGCGAGCGGGCCGCCGCGGTGATCTCGGTGCACGCCGACGGGGCGTCGGCCGCGGGGCACGGGTTCCACGTCCTCTACTCCTCGCCGCCGCTGGACCCGGCGCAGCGCGGCCCGGCGAGGGCGCTCGCCGATGCCGCGGTCACCGCGATGCGCGGCGCCGGGTTCACGCCCGCCACCTACATCGGGCGCGACGGGCTCGACGCGCGCGACGACATCGCCGGGCTCAACCTCGCGACGGTGCCGAGCGTGCTCGTCGAGTGCGGCAACCTGCGCAACCCGGGGGACGCCGCCCTCGCGCGCTCGCCCGAGGGCCAGGAGCGGTTCGCGCGGGCCCTCGCGGCGGCGATCGGCTAGAGCAGGCCCGGATCAGGGCAGGCCCGGGTCAGAGCAGGCCCAGCACCGCGCCGAGGCCGCGCTCGCCGTCGCGGTACTCGCTCGGCAGCACGAAGGCGCGGCAGCCGACCGCGACCGCCCCGCCGTCGCGGACCGGGTTGTCGCCGACCATCAGCGTCGCGCGCGGGTCGACCCCGAGGGCCCGGCACGCGGTGGTGAACATCGCCGGGTCGGGCTTCTCGACCCCGATCTCGCAGGAGAGCACCCAGGCCCCCACCCGGTCGGCGAGCCCCGCGGCGTCGGCGTGCGCGCGGATGTCCCAGCCGATGTCGGAGACGATCCCGACCGGTACGCCGCGCGCCGCGAGGGCGTCGAGCACCCCGGCGGTGTCGGCGTAGGGCACCCAGGCGTCGGGGGCGCGCAGCACGTCGGTCGCCGTGTCCTCCGCGCCCGCGAGCCCCGGCACCCGCGCGAACCAGGTCCGCATGGCCTCCCGGTGCGCCGCGTCGGACAGGTCGCGGCCGTGCTGGGCGGCGGCCACCTCCGGGTCGGCGGCCGCGGCGACGACGTCGGCGAGGGTCCGCTCGACGTCCAGGTCCCGCCCGGTCGCGGCGGCGACCCGCGTGAGCCACGTGTGCACGTCGACCATGTGGAAGAGCGTGTTCGAGAAGTCGAAGAGGACGGCCTCGACGGCGGGGACGGGCGCCCGGCGCTGGTCGGCGGTCGGCTCGTAGGCGGCAGTCAGGTCGAACAGGGCGCGCACGGCCACATTGGACCAGCGGGTGCCGCTGCAGGTGTCAGCCGCCCATGCTGCGGCGGATCTCCTCGAGACGCCGCTTGCCCGCCGCGTCGCGGTCGGCCTCCTGCTGCGCGAGGTCCCGGACCTCGGGGGTCTCCTCGTCGAGGACCCCCGCGCCGTCGGCGGTCGCGGCGCGCCGGGCGATGCGGTCGCGGACGAAGTCGAAGGTCGGGACGCCGTCGGCGGTGTAGTCGGGGGTGAGGCCGGGGGTGTCGTCGCCCGGGACCCGGTCGGTGGGCTCGCTCATGCCGCCACGGTCCCAGACATCGACGTCCGGCGGGAATTGAGCCGGGTCGGCTCATGTTGGAGGAGTCAGCGGCCCGCAAGGACGGGCCACCTTCACCCAGGAGGACACCATGACCGCACTGACCTTCCGCGGCCCCCGCTTCGTCACCCCGTTCGGCCCGTTCCGGCTCGCCGACGCCCTGGTGCGCAGCACCGTCACCACCCGGCCCGCCGAGTCGGCCTGGTACGTCCCGGCCGCCGACGTGGAGCGCGACGGCGACGACGCCGTCGTCCGGCTCGAGCTGCCCGGTGTCGACGTCGCGTCCGACGTGACCGTCGAGGTCACCGGGCACCGCCTCGTGGTCGCGGGCGAGCGTCGCGACGAGCGGACCGGCGAGGGCTTCCGCGAGTCCCGCCGCGGCTCGTTCCGCCGCAGCTTCACGCTGCCGCGCCACGTCGACCCCGACGCCGTCCGCGCCTCGTACGACGCCGGTGTGCTGTCGGTGCGGGTGGGCGGCGCGTACGCCGAGCCGCAGCCCGTCACCCCGCAGACGCGTCGCGTCGCGATCGACGGCGTGACCCCCGCGCCGGAGGCCACCACGCCGGAGGCCCCCACCCAGGAGGCCCCCGCGCAGGACGGCGACCAGCCCCAGGCCTGATCCCCGCTCCGACCGGACGTACGGCCCGTTCGTCACCGAGGAAGGTGACGAGCGGGCCGTTCGTCGTTCCCGGGGACGACCCGGCGTCGTCGGGCCCGCGAGCTACTGCTGACCTGAGCCGTCTCGCTACGATCGCGCGGCGCCGACGCCCCGACCTCCGGAGATCCGATGCCACCCCAGGCCCCGCCACCCGGCCGCCCCGGCCCGGGCCCGTGGGGTCAGGGGCCGCCGCCCCCGGGCGGGGCGCGGCCACCGACGGGACCGATGCGGCCGCCGATGCCGCCGCGCCCGCCGGTCCTCCCCGCGTCGGGTCCGTTCCCGAGCGGCCGGCCGAGCGCCCCGCCGCCCCGCCCGCCGGTGCACTCCGCCTACGGACCGGGCGGCCCGCACCGCGGACCGGTCGCCGCGACCGCCCGGCGATCGCGGATGGCGGTCGTCGCCCTGGTTCTCGCCGTGCTGCTCGCGCCCGTCGGGCTCGTCCTCGGGATCGCGGCGCGACGCCGGATCGCGGCGTCGTCGCGCAGCGTCTTCGACGACACGGCCCCCGACCCGCTCTCCGGGCGGGGCCTGGCCACCGCGGCGATCGTCGTCGGGCTGGTGCTCACCCTCGCCGAGGCCGCCCTGGTCGCCGCCCTCACGGTCGGGGTCCCGGAGAGCTGGCTGTCGAACGACCTGGCGGCGACGTCGGTGCAGGACACGATCGAGCGGACGGTGCCGCTGCCGGCCGGGACGGTCCGCTGCCCCGGCCCGCTGCCCGCGACCGTCGGGGCGAGCATCACCTGCACGGGCACGGAGAACGGGGCGCCGGTGACCCTCCGCGCCACGGTGACCGTGGCCCAGGGCCGCGACGTCCGGTTCGAGATCACCCGCGGCTGAGCCGGGTCACCAGCGCCAGACGCGCTCCTCGCCCGGGCCCTGGCGGATCACCTCGGGCTCGGGGCCGGAGAGGTCGACGACCGTCGTCGGCTCCTTGCCCTGGTCGCCGGAGTCGAGGACGGCGTCGACCATGTGCTCGAGGAGCTCGGCGACCTCCCAGCCCTCGGTCGGGGGCTCGGACTCCCCGGGCAGGAGCAGGGTGCTCGACAGCAGCGGTTCCCCGAGCTCGTCGAGCAGGGCCTGCGTGACGACGTTGTCGGGGATCCGGACCCCGACCGTGCGCTTCTTCGGGTGCGCGAGCCGGCGCGGGACCTCCCGCGAGGCCGGGAGGATGAAGGTGAACGGCCCGGGCGTCGCGGCCTTCACGGCGCGGAACACCGGGTTCGACACCTCGACGAGCTGGCCGAGCTGGGCGAAGTCGCGGCACACGAGCGTGAAGTGGTGCCGGTCGTCGAGGTGGCGGATGGTGCGGATGCGGTCGACCGCGTCCCGCGCCTCCACCCGGCAGCCCAGCGCGAACCCGGAGTCGGTGGGGTAGACGATCAGCCCGCCGTCGCGCAGCAGGGCCACCGCCTGCCCGATCGTGCGCCGCTGGGGATTGCGCGGATGCACGTCGTAGAACCTGGCCACCCGATCGAGGGTAGGCCGCCCCGGTCGGACCTCGCCGACGCGCCCGGCCGATGCGACGTGTACCCGACACCGATCCGGGATACGTTCGTGATGCAACCGAGACCCGGGCTCGGGGACGACCCACTCGTCTACCCCGGGAGCAGGAGGCAGACATGGGTGCGCACTCGACGCGCGGGGCCACGGCGCCCACCGGCGCACGCATCGCCACCACCGCCCTCGCGGTCGCCGTCACCGGCGTCCTCGGGACGGGCACGGCCCTGGCCCACGACGACGCCGGGCACGGGGACTCCCACTCCTCGGGCACCGGGGAGCACGACGGGCACGGGGCGCACGCCGACGACTCGTCGGACGACGTCCTGTCCGATGTCGGCATGGCGTCGTGGGACCCGACCTGGGACTCGTCGTGGGACCACTCGTGGGACTCCTCGTGGGACTCCTCGTGGGACTCCTCCTGGGACGACGGCTCCGAGGACACCTCCGGCGACGCCGACCACGGCAGCGGCACGGCCCCCGTGGCCGCCCGGCCGGCCGCGGCCCCGGCCCGGCCGACCACCAGCACGCAGCCGATCGCCGCCCCGGCGTCGACCGTGCCGGCCGAGCTGCCCGCCCCGGGTGAGACGCAGACCATCCCCATCCGCGGGACTCGGTAGCGCACAACCGGAGTTTCCGTGGTCGGAGAGCGGGCCGTCCGGGCCCGTCCCGATCACGAGGAGGCCACCCATGGCACGCGTCCAGGTGGGCACCGAGAACGGCGCCCCGATCGAGCTCCACTACACCGACCAGGGTTCCGGCAGCCCGGTCGTGCTGATCCACGGCTGGCCGCTCTCGAGCCGGTCGTGGGAGAACCAGGTCCCGGCCCTCATCGAGGCCGGCCACCGCGTCATCACCTACGACCGTCGCGGCTTCGGCGACTCGTCGCAGCCCTGGTCGGGCTACGACTACGACACCTTCGCGGCCGACCTCGACGTGCTGCTGTCCCAGCTCGACGTCACGGGTGCCACGCTCGTCGGGTTCTCCATGGGCGGTGGCGAGGTCGCGCGCTACATCTCCCGCTACGGCACGGGCCGCGTCGCGAAGGCCGTGTTCGCCGCCGCCGTCCCGCCGTTCCTCTACAAGTCGGAAGACAACCCCGACGGCGGCCTCGACGACGCCACCATCGAGCAGTTCCAGGGCGGCGTGACCTCCGACCGCATCGCCTTCCTCGACGGCTTCACGACGAACTTCTTCGCCGCCGGCGAGCGGACCGACCTGATCAGCGAGCCGAACCGCGAGTACCACCGCCACATCGCCGAGTTCGCCTCGCCGAAGGGCACGCTCGACTGCATCGCCGCGTTCGGGCGCACCGACTTCCGCGGCGACATCGAGAAGATCTCCGACGCCGGCATCCCCGTGCTCGTCATCCACGGCGACTCCGACGCGATCGTCCCGTTCGAGGTCTCCGGCAAGCGGACCCACGAGTCGATCCGGGGTGCCGAGCTGGCCCTGATCGCCGGCGGCCCGCACGGCCTGAACGCCACGCACCCCGAGGAGTTCAACCGGGCGCTCGTGCAGTTCGTGAGCTGAGCAGTTCGTGAGCTGAGCGAAGGAACTTCCGGCGACGGGCGGTAGCGCCGCCCGTCGCCGGGTACCTGCCCGGCTATGAGTGTCGTCGACAACGCGGTGTACCGGGCCGGGCGGCGGACGTCCGAGCCCGACTCCCTCGACCACACGCTCGGCGCGCTACGTGACGAGGAGGAGCAGGACGGCCGCTCCGCCGCCGACTTCGCCTGGATCGGCCTGCTGCGCCCCGACGACGCCGAGATCGCCCGCGTCGCCCGCGACCTCCACCTCCCCGCCCTCGCGGTGGAGGACGCGGTGCACGCCCACCAGCGCCCGAAGCTCGAGCGCTACGACGACGTGGAGTTCGTCGTCCTGCGTCCCGCCTGGTACGTCGAGGCGGAGGAGGACGTCCAGGTCGGCGAGGTGCACCTGTTCCTCGGCTCCGACTTCGTCGTGACCGTGCGGCACGCCGAGTACCCCGACCTGGCCGACGTCCGCCGGCGGCTCGAGGACGATCCCGAACTGCTGACCCTCGGGCCGCGCGCCGTGCTCTACGCCATCCTCGACCAGGTGGTCGACGACTACGCGCCCGTGGTGAACGAGCTCCGGCGCGACATCGACCAGATCGAGAACGAGGTCTTCGGCGGCGACCCCGACGTCTCCCGCCGCATCTACGGGCTCTCCCGCGAGGTCATCGAGTTCCAGCGCGCCACCGAGCCGCTGCGCGCGATGCTCCGGACCCTGGTCCACGACACCGAGGACGACGAGTCCCTCGTGCGGCTGCACCGGGGGCTGCGCGACGTCGCCGACCACGTCGAGTCGGCCGTCGAGGCCGCGGACTCCTTCCGGCAGCTGCTCGAGCGGCTCCTGACGGTGAACGCCTCCCTCGTCGGGCAGCGCCAGAACCAGGAGATGCAGCGGCTCTCCGAGACCAGCCTGGCCCAGGGCGAGGAGGTCAAGAAGATCTCGTCCTGGGCGGCGATCCTGTTCACGCCGTCGCTGATCGGCGCGATCTACGGCATGAACTTCGAGCACATGCCCGAGCTGGGCTGGGTCTACGGCTATCCGTTCGCGCTGTCGCTCATGGTGGTCGCCTCGCTCGTCCTCTTCGCGATCTTCAAGAAGCGCGGCTGGATGTAGTCCGGTCTCAGGCACCCGGCGCGCTCGGCACCGGCGACTCCACCGGCAGCGCGTCGAGCCCGGCCCGGATGCCCTCGCCGAGCAGCCGGATCTCGTCGTTCGACACCGTGAGCGGCGGGGACACCGCCACACCCTTGCCGAGCCCGCGCACCAGTAGCCCGGCCGCCCGCGCGCCGGCCAGCACCTTGTTCGGCGCGTCCTTCACCGAGGACAGCACGTCGGGCGTCAGCTCCACCGCGGCGAGCAGCCCGAACCCGGCGCGCACCTCGGCCACGTACGGGTGCTCGCGCAGCGGCGCGAGCGACGCCTCGAGCGCGGTCTCGAGCTCCTGCCCCTTCGGGATGAGGTTCTCCCGCTCGTAGACGTCGAGCGTCGCGAGCCCGGCCGCGCAGCAGGTGGGGTGCCCGGCGTAGGTGGGCCCGTGCCGGAAGGTCCGCTCGCCCGGGGTCGTCCACCACGGGGCGGCCACCTCGGCGGAGACGAGCACCCCGCCGAGCGGCAGGTAGCCGCCGGTCACGCCCTTCGCGAAGGTCACGAGGTCGGGCTGCACGCCGAAGCGCTCGATCCCGAACCAGGTGCCGAGGCGCCCGAACCCGCAGATCACCGCGTCGATCACCAGCAGGACGCCGTGCTGCCGGCACAGCTCGGCCACGCCCTCGACGTAGCCCGGAGGCGGGATGTGCACGCCGCCGGCGCCCGTCACCGGCTCCATGACGAAGGCCGCGATGCGCTCCGGGCCGACGTCGGCGAAGACCTTCTCCACGCCCTCGAGGTCCTGCGGCGCGACGGTGTTCTCCCCGGCCAGCACGCCCCAGCCCTCGCGGTTGGCGGGGATCCCGACGATCGAGGTCCCGTAGCCGTGGGTGCCGTGGTAGCCGGTCTCGCGCGAGACGACGTGCACCCGCTGGTGCTCCCCGCGGGCCTGCCAGTAGGCCCGGGCCATCTTCACGGCCGTGTCGATCGCGTCGGCGCCGCCGGAGCCGAGGAACACCTTGGAGTCGGGGCCGGTGGGGGCGAGCGCGGCGAGCCGGTCGGCCAGCTCGAGGGCCGGGCGGTTCGCGATGTCGGCGAAGCAGGAGTAGGCCTCGAGCTTCCCCATCTGGCGCATCGCCGCCTCGACGATCTCGGTGCGCCCGTGGCCGACGTTGGCGTACCAGAGGCTCGCGCAGCCGTCGAGATAGGCGCGTCCCGCCTCGTCGTAGACCCACGCGCCCTCCGCGCGGTCGACGACGAACTCGTGCTCGCGCACGGCGGCCATGTCGGAGAACGGGTGCCACAGGGATCCCATGGACCGATCGTCGCGCCCGCCACGCCCGCTGTCACGCCCCGTCCGGCGCCGGGTCGAGCTCTGCTCCACGGCGTCGCCCCGGGGCCTACGGTGACCTGCCGTGGTGGACGTCCGGCCGATGACCGTCGAGGAGGCGGTGACGCTCGCCTTCGAGCCGGAGGCCTACCCCGAGCGCTTCGGGCTGGTGCTCGCCGAGGGCTGGGACGAGCCCGGCACCCTCGAGCCGACCGTGGACGCCCTCGAGGGCGGGGTCGACCCGCGCTGGCTGACGCACCTGTTCGTGGAGGGCACGGTCGTCGTCGGGATGGGCGGCTTCACCGGTCCGCCCTACGACGGCGAGGTGGAGATCGGCTACCACGTCGCCCCGGCCCACCGCGGTCGCGGCATCGCCACGGCCGCCGTGCGCCGGTGGGTCGCCCGGGCCGCGGCGGCCGGGCTCGTCCGCGTCGTCGCCCGCACCGCCCGCGGCCCGAACCCCTCGACGAGCGTGCTCGTCCGGTGCGGGTTCACCCGCGAGCGGGCCCGCGAGACCGAGGAGGCGACATGGTGGTGGGTGCTGCGACCGGCCTGAGGAGGCCCGGGTGGACGTGGATCACGGTGTGAGGACGCCACCGGAGGGTCATTCTCAGTCGGACGCGCGGCACCCCCGTCTTTCCCGGGCGCGCGCGAGGAGAGGACAGTGGAGGGCGTGGGAGTGACGGCGGGCGAGGTCATGGGCCGTGTGGGTCGCGTGGCATCGAGCCGTCCTGCGCGGGTCGTCGCGGGCACGGCGGTCGTCGTCGCGCTCGTCGTGGGCTGCATCCTGATCCTCCCGACCATCGAGGCCGCCGGGGCGGCGCTGGTCGACGCCGACGCGGTGTGGGTCGTCCTCGCGGTCGTCTGCGAGGCGTGCTCGATCCTCGCCTTCTCCCTGCTGCACCACCGGCTGCTGCGGGCCGCGGCGGTCCGGGTCCGCTTCCGCGCGGTCGTCCTGGTGACCCTCGCCGCGAACGCCCTGCACCTCACCGTGCCCGGCGGCGCCGCGCTCTCGACCGCCTACACGTTCCGTCGCCGCCGCGCCTGGGGCGCCAGCGGACCGATCACCACCTGGACCATGGTCGCGGGCGGGGTCGCGGCGAGCCTCGCGCTGGCCGGCATCGCGATCGGGTCGGCGCTGGTGGTCAACGGCCGCGCCACCACCCTCGGGCCGCAGCTGCTGCAGCTCGCCGGGGTCGTCGCCGTCGGCGCGCTGATCGTGGTGGTGTCCCGCCGCCCCGGCCTCATCACGGCCGCGGCCCTCGGCGGACTGCGCCTGCTCAACCGCCTCCGCCGCCGCCCCCGCGAGGCCGGCGTGCCCGAGCTCCTCGCCCAGATCGAGAGCCTCGCGCTGATCGAGCTCCGCGGCGGCGGCCGCGTGACGGTCGGGCTCGCGGCGCTCTGCAACTGGCTCCTCGACATCGCCTGCCTCGCCGCCTGCTGCGCGGCGGTCGGCGCCGACGGCATGACGCTCTCGCTCGTCCTCGTCGCCTACGCCGCCGCCACCGCCGCCTCGAGCGCCGCGTTCCTCCCCGGCGGGCTCGGCCTCGTCGACGGCGCCCTGCTCGCCGCCCTCGTCGCCGGCGGGGTGCCCTCGCACCCGGCCCTCGCGGCCGTGCTGCTCTACCGCCTCATCAGCTTCGTCGGGGTGGCCGTCGTCGGCTGGGCCGCCTGGTTCTGGGTCCACGCGCACGGTGACGCGGACGACGCCCCGCTCGACGACCGCGTGGAGGATGCCCCCGGCGAGGTGCACACCCTCCCGTTCCCGTCGGCCCGCGCCCGCCGCGACCCGGTGGGGCCCGGCTCGAACTGAGCTCCCTCCCGGCGCGTCAGTTCGCGTCGGTCGGCCACGGGGCCGGGGTCTCGACGGGGGGCTCCGGCTCGGGGTCTGGGGTCGAGTGGTCGGTGGTGGACGAGCCGTGGTGCCCGCCGGACGACCCGCCCCGGCCGCCGGTTCCGCCCGACGACGACCCGCCGCCGCGTGATCCGCCGGAGCCGGCCGACCCCCCGGACCCGGACGACGCCCCGGAGCCGCTGACGGCGGAGCCGGCGGACGGGTCCTCCTCGACGACCTCCTGCGTGGGCGCCACGGCCGGGACCACCTCGCTGGTGGCCGGGGCCTCGGGCGGCGTCAGGGTCGCCGAGACCGAGCCGCTGCGGGCGTAGACGACGCCGCCGGTGGTCAGGGCCCCGACGAGCACCGCGGCGGCGGCCGCGACGACCAGCAGTCGCACCCGGGACCGCGGAGGTCCGGGCGTGGGGTCGGGTCCCCCGGGCGGCGTCCCGGCCGGCGCGGCCGGCGGCCGCGCCGGTGCCGGGCCGTGCCCGACCAGCGAGGTCCGGGCGTCGTCCCCCGGCCCCGGTGCCCCCGGGGAGCGGAACGGGGCGGAGGCCGGGCCCTCGGCGATC
>NZ_JBHSIV010000024.1:0-97714 GCF_042653685.1 Actinomycetospora atypica
GGCGGGGGCGCTGCGGGGCGCGGGGGTGCGGCGGGCGGGACAGCGGACGGCAGCGGCTCCCGGGCGGGCGTCGCGGTCGGGGCGCCGCGCAGGCCCCCGAGGTCGTCGCGCACGCGGGCGAGGCGGGCCCCGAGGTCGGCGAGCTCGATGTCGAGACGGTCGAGCAGGGCGGTGGGGGAGGGGGCGGGACCGCCGGACGGGTTCGTCATGCGGGACACCCTGGCGCGCGGAGCGGCGGGCGGGCAGGGGGCATCTACCTAGGCCGCCCGTAGGCTGCTCCCCATGGGGTCCTCGCTCGCCGACCAGGTCTCTGCCCGCCTCGACCGCGCCCGCCGGCTGGCCGCGGACGCCGGGGTCGACGCCCTCGTGGTCACTCCGGGGCCCGACCTGCAGTACCTCGCCGGGGTGGTCAAGCACTCCCACGAGCGGCTCTCGGCGCTGGTCCTGCCGACGCAGGACGAGGCGGCCTTCGTCGTCCCGCGCCTCGAGCGGCCCGGGCTCGACGGCAGCGGCGTCGACCTGGCCGGCATCCGGGTGCTCGACTGGGTCGACGGCGAGGACCCGCACGGCCTCGTGGCGGCCTGCCTCGACGGCGCGAAGCGGGTGGCGGTCGCCTCCGACATGCCCGCGCTGCACGTCCTGGGCCTGCGCGACGCCCTGCCGATGGCGACGCAGGAGCTGGCCACGCCGGTGCTGCGCGAGCTCCGCATGCGCAAGGACCCCGCCGAGGTGGAGTACCTGCGCCGGGCCGGGGCCGCGATCGACTCCGTCCACGAGCAGGTGCCGGGGTGGCTGCGGGCCGGGCGCACCGAGGCCGAGGTCGGGGCCGACATCACCGCCGCGATCGTCGAGGCGGGGCACACCGAGGCCGCGTTCGTCATCGTCGGCTCGGGCCCCAACGGCGCGAGCCCGCACCACGAGCTCTCCGACCGGGTCATCGAGACCGGCGACGTGGTTGTCGTCGACATCGGCGGGCCGCTCCCGGAGGGCTACAACTCCGACTGCACGCGCACCTACGTGGTCGGCGGCGCGACCGACGAGATCGTCGAGGCCTACGCCGTCCTGCAGCGCGCCCAGCGCGCGGCGGTCGACGCGGCCCGCCCGGGCGCCACTGCCGAGAGCGTCGACGAGGCCGCCCGCGCGATCATCCGCGACGCGGGCTACGGCGAGTACTTCGTGCACCGCACCGGGCACGGGATCGGGCTCGAGGTGCACGAGGAGCCCTACATCGTCGCCGGCAACGCCCTGACCCTGGAGCCGGGCATGGCGTTCTCGATCGAGCCCGGCATCTACTTCCCCGACCGCTGGGGCGCCCGCATCGAGGACATCGTCGTCGTCACCGAGGACGGGTGCGAGGCGGTCAACACCCGTCCTCACGAGCTCCTGTCGTGCTGACCCGCGACCCGCGGGAGCGGCCGGCCACGGCGCCCGCCCGGTCGCGGGGGACGACAGCGGCCCGCGCGGTGGCCGCGGTCGTCGCGGGGCTGGCGCTCTACGTCAGCTTCCCGCCGCTGGGCTGGTGGTGGGCGGCGCCGCTCGGGGTCGCGCTGCTGCTCACGGTGGTGGCGGGGACGTCGTGGAAGGGCGCCCTCGGGTGGGGTGCGCTGGCCGCGGTGGCCTTCCAGTACCCGTTGCTGTCGTGGACCGGGACCTACGTCGGCGCGGTGTGGCTGGGCGCGCTCGCCGTGGTGGTGCTCGCCGTCGCGATCCCGATGGCGCTCGTGCCGCTCCTGGCCCGGCTGCCCGGGGCGCCGCTGTGGGTGGCGTGCCTGTGGGTCGCGGGGGAGGCCGTGATCGAGCGTGCGCCGTGGGGTGGCTTCCCGTGGGCGAAGCTCGCGTTCGGGCAGGCCGGCGGGGCGTACGCGAGGCTCGCCTCGCTCGGCGGGGCGCCGCTGGTGAGCTTCGCGGTGGTCCTGTCGGGTGCCGGGCTGTGGACTCTCGTCCGGTCCCGACGACGGCCCGCGGCGCTCGCGGGCGGCCTGGTCGCCGTGCTGGTGGGCCCGGTCGTCGGGCTGGTGGTCCCGGCGCACCCGGCCGCGCAGCCGGGGGACCGGGAGATCACGGTCGCGGCGGTGCAGGGCAACGTGCCGCGGGCGGGCCTCGACTTCGCGAGCCAGCGCCGGGCCGTGCTCGACAACCACGTGCGGGAGACGCGGGCGCTCGCGGCGGGAGTCGCCGCCGGCCGGACCCCGCGGCCCGACCTCGTGATCTGGCCCGAGAACTCCTCGGACATCGACCCGTTCGCCAACGCCGACGCCCGCGCGGAGATCCAGGCGGTGACCGACGAGGTCGGGGTGCCGGTGGTCGTCGGGGCGGTCCTGCGCGGTACCACGAACCCCGAGAACACCGCGGTGGTGCAGGGCCCGCGCAACGCCGCGGTCGTCTGGACCCCGCAGGCCGGACCCACCGACCAGTACGTCAAGCGCCACCTGCTGCCGTTCGGGGAGTACATCCCGATCCGGGGGATCGCCTCGATGTTCTCCGGCGACGTGGCGCGGGTCGTGGACTTCGAGCCCGGCACCGGCGACCCGGTGCTGGACGCCGGACCGGCCCGGCTCGGCGTCGCGACCTGCTACGAGGTGGTGTTCGACGGCGACGTGGCCGACGCCGTCGACGCGGGCGCCGACCTGCTGACGGTCCCGACGAACAACGCGACCTTCGGCTACACGGACATGACCTACCAGCAGCAGGGCATGAGCCGGCTGCGCGCGGTGGAGCACGACCGGGCTGTTGTGATCGCCGCGACGAGCGGGCAGAGCGCGGTGATCGCCCCCGACGGCACGGTGCTCGACCGGACCGGGGAGCTGTACACCGCCGGGGTGCTGGTCGACCGGGTGCCACTGCGCACCACGACCACCCTCGCGACCCGTCTGGGGGCGGGACCGGAGTGGGTGCTCGTCGCACTGGGGGTCGCCGCGGTAGGGGTGGCGGCGGTGCGACGACGACGGGGGGAGAACGCGTGACGGCAGGGGAGCAGGGCGTGGTGGAGACCGGGGGAGCGGTACCCGCCACGGACGGGAGCGGGGTCCTCGTCGTCGTGCCCACCTACGACGAACGGGAGAACCTCCCGGGGCTCGTCGCACGCATCCTCGCCACGGTCCCGGGGGTCCGGGTGCTGGTGGTCGACGACGGCAGCCCCGACGGCACGGGGGAGCTGGCCGACGAGCTCGCGAGCGAGGACGGTCGGGTCGCCGTGCTGCACCACCGCCCGAAGCGGGGGCTCGGCGCCGCGTACGTCGACGCGTTCGCCCACGTCGTGGCCACCCACCACGCGGACGACGTCGGCTGGGTGGTGCAGATGGACGCCGACGGGTCGCACGCCCCCGAGGACCTGCCCGCCCTGCTCGCGGCCGCGCGGGCCGACGACGTGGGCCTGGTCCTGGGGTCGCGGTACGTGCCGGGCGGGGAGGTCGTCGACTGGCCCTGGTACCGCAACGCCCTGTCGCGCTCGGCGAACGTCTACTCCCGGCGCGCCCTGCGCCTGCCGATCCGCGACGTGACCGGCGGCTTCCGGCTGTTCCGCCGCGCGGTGCTCGAGGAGATCACCGCGACCCCGGTGTCGTCGCAGGGCTACTGCTTCCAGGTCGACCTGGCGTTCCGGGTGCAGCGCGCGGGCCACGCCGTGCGCGAGGTGCCGATCAGGTTCACCGAGCGGTCGGCCGGCGCCTCGAAGATGAGCGGCGCGGTGGTCCGCGAGGCGCTGTGGCGGATCACGGTGTGGGCGGTGCGGGACCGGCTGCGGGGCCTGCAGATACGGAAGAACCCCGCCACCGGACGGTGACGGGGTTCGACGTGGTGTCTCACGCGCTCTCGGAGCGGCGCTCCTTCAGCAGGCCGAGGCGCTCGTCGAGGAGCTCCTCGAGCTCGGGCACCGAACGGCGCTCGAGCAGCATGTCCCAGTGGGTGCGCGGCGGCTTGGTCTTCTTCGCCTCCGGCTCGGTCCCGTCGATCCGCTTGCCCTCCTCGCCGTGGAGGCGGCACTCCCAGGTGACGGGGGCCTCCGCGTCGTCGGAGAAGGGGACCTCGAAATCGTGGCCCTTGGGGCAGCGGTAGGCGAAGGCGCGACGCGGAGCGAGGTCGTGGTCCCGGTCGGTCTCGTAGCTGACGGCTCCGAGACGACTGCCACGGAGGACGCGGTCGGCCATGGGTGCTGTCCTTTCCTCGACTGCGTGCGTGACGCCCTCGTGAGGCGGCACTCCGGGTCCCAACGTCGGGCGGAGGCTGTTCGTTCCCGGGACATCCGCCGGACACGTGGTCGTGACCCGTCTCACGACGGGGTGGGCCGTAGGGGTTCCCGGGCCCCCGGCACACATCGCCGTGTTCACCGCTGTGTTACCCGGCGGCGGGGGAGGTCACACGCCAGGGGATGGTGAGTCCCACTCGTCGCGCACCACCAGCACGTCGCGCAGCACGTCGGGCCGGTCGGTCATCAGCCCGTCGACGCCGAGGTCGAGCAGGCGGTGCATCTCCGAGGCGCGGTCGACGGTCCACACGTGCACCTCGATGCCCAGGGCGTGGGCGGCCCGCAGGCTGGCGGCGTCGACCACCGGCAGGGCCCCGACGTGGGTCGGCAGCTGCGCGAGGTCGCCGCCGACCGGGACCCGCCGGGCCAGCGGGCCGGGCAGCAGCGAGCGGGTGCGCAGCGAGAGCGCGGAGCGGGCCGCCACCCCGGTGACCACCCGGTCGCCGAAGCGCTGCCGCACCGCGCGCAGCCGGCCCTCCTCGGTGCTCGCGACGGCCACCCGCTGCGCGACGTCGTCGCGCTCGAGCAGCGCGAGCATCGGGCGCAGCGAGCCGGGGGACTTGAGGTCGACGTTGAACCGCATCCCGGGGACCGCCTCCAGGGCCTCCTCGAGGCGGGGCAGCCTCTCCCGGCCGCGCACCCGGACGTCGGCGAGGTCGGCCCAGTCGAGGGCGCGCAGGACCCCGGGGTGCCCGGCGACGCGGCGCAGGGTCGCGTCGTGGTGGACGACGAGGACGCCGTCGCGGGTGGCGTGCACGTCGGTCTCGACGTAGGAGTAGCCCTCCTGCCCGGCCCGCACGAAGGCGGCCACCGTGTTCTCGAGCCCCTCGGTCTCCCCGACGTGCCAGCCCCGGTGCGCGAAGGCCCGCGGGCGGCGGGCGGCGAGGTACGGGTGCGAACGGACGGCCGGGATCACGGCCCGCAGTGTGCCGCAGACCGCCGACGGCCGGGTGTCCCGTGGGCGACCGGCGATGGTCCATGTGAGTGCGACGAGGGCCGTCCGGGTGAACCGGTCCTGTCGTGGAACCGCTCGGTAGTGAGGACACGACACGGTCACGGGAGGAAAACGATGATCATACGTCACTCCGTAGCCACCTTGGGCACATACGTACACATGGAGTAGTGTTCGGCGGGGCAAACAGTCGATCGACTCACTGGGGGGCGGATGGCGCGATCGCGGCACGGTCACCGCGCGGGGGAGTCGGTCGGGGGGACCGGACTCCCGTCCTGGGCGCAGCGCCACCTCGGCGAGGCCGGGGAGAGCGTCGAGACCGTCACCATCGCCACCCCCTCCCCGTCCCGCCACCGCCGTCGCGCGGCCCCGGAACCGGCGCACCGCCTCAAGGGCTGGGGCGTCGCGGTCGTCTCGGTCGCCGCCGCCGTCGGCGCGGTGCCCCTCGCCATCTCCTCGGTGGCCGCCGACCGCTCGGACGACCCGCTGCCGACCGTCAACACCTTCACCGCCGGCGCCCCCGGTCCGCTCGAGTCGGGCGGCGCGGCCCAGGGCGGCGCGACCCAGGGCGGCACCCGCACCGTGCCCGCGGCTCCCGGCAGCGACCCGTCCACCGGCGGTGTCCTCGAGGCACCCGCCGGCGTGCCCGGCGGGGCCGGAGCGGTCGTGCCGGGTCCCGTCGTGCCGGCCCCGCAGCCCGCCGCGGTCGTGCGGCCCGGCGTGCCCGCCGCCACCTCGACGACCACCGCGC
Organism: Actinomycetospora atypica; assembly: GCF_042653685.1. Taxonomy (NCBI): domain Bacteria; kingdom Bacillati; phylum Actinomycetota; class Actinomycetes; order Pseudonocardiales; family Pseudonocardiaceae; genus Actinomycetospora; species Actinomycetospora atypica. The sequence continues at coordinate 5,947 of NZ_JBHSIV010000024.1, forward strand.
CGGCGAAGCCGCTGGCCGGGACGTCCACCACGACCCCGAAGCCGAAGCCGACGACCACCACCGGTGGCGACGACGGCGGCGACGACGGGCCCCGCACCGCCCCGAAGCCGGCACCGGCCCCCGCGAAGCCCCCGGCCTCGTCGTCGGGACCCTCGAAGCCCTCGTCCTCCGGCTCGGACGGTCTGCTGCCCGCGGTCGGGAGAGCCGCGGGAGGAGTGGTCGGCGGCCTGACAAACACCGTCGGCGGGCTCCTCTAACCCGGCAGCTCCGTGCCGTCGCCGAGAGCGCCCGCGTAGAGGTCGCCGTGCTCGTCGATCCGGTCGAGCACCGCGGTCGGGGAGAACACGAGCTCCTCGACGGGGGTGTCGCCCTGCGCGCACGCCGCGACCTCGTCCCACGTCAGCGGCGTGGACACGGTCGGCTCCCCGCCGACCGAGCGCGCCCGCAGCGAGTAGGGCGCCACGGTGGTCTTGGCGGTGTTGTTCTGGCTCCAGTCGACGAACACCTTCCCGCGGCGGCGGTCCTTCGCCATCACGGCGGTGACGATGTCGGGGGTCTCGCGGGCCAGCTCCTCGGCGATCGCCTTCGCGTACCGCGAGGTCGCGGCGGGGTCGTCGACGACGACGGGCGCGGTCATCTGCATGCCCTTCGACCCGCTGGTCTTCACCACGGCGCGCACCCCGTCGTCGGCGAGCCGGGCCCGGATCCGCCCGGCGACCGCGCTGCACTCCCGCAGGCCGGTCTCCGGGCCGGGGTCGAGGTCGAACACCAGCTCGTCCGGCGGGAGCACGGCGTCGTCGGCGTCGACGCGCCACTGGGGCACGTGCAGCTCGAGCACCGCGAGGTTGGCCAGGTACACCAGGGTGGCGAGCTCCTCGACCACCAGGAACGCCGCCGACGACGCGCCCCGCGACGACCCGGGGGTGGGCACGACGACCGTCCGCAGCCAGTCGGGCGCGTTGCGCCCGGCGTTCTTCTCGTAGAACGACTCGCCCTCGACCCCGTCGGGGAAGCGGCGCAGCGTGAGCGGGCGGCCGGCGAGGTGGGGCAGGACCGTGTCGGTCACCCGCGCGTAGTAGTCGATCACGCCGCTCTTCGGGGTGGCCGGGTAGAGCAGCTTGTCGAGGTTGGAGAGCTTCAGGGCCCGCCCGCCGACCGTCACCCGGGGGGACTGGACGTCGCGCCGGGCCGGACGGGGCTCCTCGCTGCGGCGGGTGACCAGCCAGTCCTTCGCGTCCTCACCGCGGGCCGGCCGGAAGAACACGAACCGGCCGTCGACCTTCTCCCCGCGCAGCGTCACGGCGACCTCGTCGTCGGACCACTTCTCGGTCTCGTAGGTGCCGGAGTCCCAGATCGTCATCGACCCGCCGCCGTACTCGCCGGCCGGGATCTCGCCGTGGAAGTCGAGGTACTCGATCGGGTGGTCCTCGGTGTGCACCGCGAGGCGTGGCGCCCCGGGGCCCTCGGGGAGCCCCTTGGGCACCGCCCAGCACACCAGGACGCCCCCGCGCTCGAGCCGGACGTCGTAGTGCAGCCGACGCGCGTGGTGCTCCTGGACCACGAAACGCCCGCCGGCGTCGGTGTCCTGCCCGCCGACCTCCCCGAACGGCTCGGGCGTGCGGTCGGGGTCCCGTTTGTCCCGATAGGTCCGGAGCTCTCCCACGTCACTCATCCTCCCCGTATCGCCACCGTGAAGGATCCCACTGTCAACCCCCGTGCTCCTGATCAGGAGCAGGCATAGTCTCCGGTGCCGTGGCCGGGGCGGACGTAACGACGGGGAGTACGACGGCGACGGCGCACGACCGGGCGGTGGCGGCGGCGCGCGAGCGACTCGCGGCCCTCCCTCCGGATGCCCCGGTGCGGCTGCACAAGAAGACCTCCAACCTCTTCCGTTTCCGCGACGGGGCGGGCGGTCTCGAGGTCGACGGGCTCGATCGCGTCCTGCACGTCGACGCCGAGGCCCGCACGGCCGACGTCGGCGGCATGACGACCTACGAGGACCTGGTCGCCGCGACCCTGCCGCACGGGCTGATGCCGCTCGTGGTCCCGCAGCTGCGCACCATCACCCTCGGGGGCGCCGTGGTGGGCCTCGGGATCGAGTCGAGCTCGTTCCGCGACGGCCTGCCCCACGAGTCGGTGATCTCGGCCGACGTCCTCACCGGCGCCGGCGAGATCGTCCACGCCACCCGGGACAACGAGGCCGCCGACCTCCTCGACGGGCTCGCCAACTCCTACGGCACCCTCGGTTACGCCGTCGCGCTGCGGATCGAGCTGGCACCGGTCAAGCCGTTCGTCGCGCTCCGCCACCTCCGGTTCGACGATGCCGTGTCGCTCGCGGAGGCGACCGCGCGGATCTCGGCCGACCGCGCCTACGAGGGGGAGCCGGTCGACTTCGTCGACGGCACCGTCTTCTCGGCGGGGGAGCAGTACCTGACCCTCGGCCGGATGGTCGACGAGGCGCCCTACCTGTCCGACTACACCGGCCAGGGCATCTACTACCGCTCGGTCCAGCAGCGCGCGTACGACTTCCTCGCGATCTCGGACTACCTGTGGCGCTGGGACACCGACTGGTTCTGGTGCTCGCGGGCCCTCGGCGTGCAGAACCCGCTCGTGCGCCGCGTCTGGCCGTCGCGCTACCGGCGTTCGGACGTCTACCGTCGCCTCGTCGCGCTCGACCGGCGCTACGGGTTCTCCGAGCGGCTCCAGACCCGGGCCACCGGGGCCGCGGGTGTCGAGCCGATCATCCAGGACGTCGAGGTCCCGGTGACGCGCCTGGCGGAGTTCCTCGACTTCTTCCACCGCGAGATCGGCATCACCCCGGTCTGGGTCTGCCCGCTGCGGCTGCGCCCCGACCCCGCCCACCCCGGCCACACCTGGCCGCTCTACCCCCTCGAGCCCGACACGACCTACGTCAACGTCGGCTTCTGGTCGGACGCCCTCCTGCAGCCCGGGATGGCGCGCGACCATCACAACCGGCTCATCGAGCTGAAGCTCATGGAGCTCGACGGGCACAAGTCGCTGTACTCCACGGCGAGCTACACCCGGGAGGAGTTCGACGCCCTGTACGGCGGCGAGCACTACCGCCGGCTCAAGGCGCGCTACGACCCCGCGGGCCGCCTGCCGGACCTCTACACCAAGTGCGTCACGAATTCGTAGGGAGAGCCATGTTGGACGCATCAGTCGCGGAACTGTTCCGCCCGGTGCTGGGCGCCGACGCCCCGATCACCGTCCGCGCCTACGACGGCAGCGTCTCCGAGCCCGCCACCGGCACGCCGACCGCCACGGTCGACGTCCGCAGCGAGACCGCGCTGGCCTACCTCGCCGGCTCGCCGAACTCCCTCGGCCTGGCCCGCGCCTTCGTCTCCGGTCACCTCGACGTGGACGGCGACCTCTACGACGCGCTGACCGCCGTGAGCGAGCTGGCGATCTCCGACGTCTCGCCCGCCACCCTCGCCACGATGGCGCTGCGCCTCGCGCCGATCCGGCTGCGCCACCGTCGCCTCGGGCCGCCGCCCGAGGAGCACCGCCAGCGCGGCCTGATGCACTCGAAGTCGCGCGACGCCGAGGCCATCGCCCACCACTACGACGTCTCCAACCGGTTCTACGAGCTGGTGCTCGGCCCGTCGATGGCCTACACGTGCGCCGCCTACCCCGACGAGACCTCCTCGCTCGAGGAGGCGCAGTTCGCCAAGCACGCGCTCGTCGCCGACAAGCTTGCGCTGAAGCCCGGGATGCGGATGCTCGACGTGGGCTGCGGCTGGGGCCAGATGTCGATGCACGCGGCCGAGCACCACGGCGTCCAGGTCCTCGGCGTCACGCTCTCGCGCGACCAGGCGCTCTGGGCCCAGAAGGAGGTCGCGCGCCGCGGCCTGTCCGACCTCGTCGAGATCCGGCACGCCGACTACCGCGACGTCACCGAGACCGGGTTCGACGCCGTCAGCTCGATCGGCCTCACCGAGCACATCGGCCGCAGCCAGCTCCGGACGTACTTCTCGTTCCTGTACTCGAAGCTGCGCCCGGGCGGGCGGCTGCTCAACCACTGCATCACCCGCCCCGACGACCACCACCGCGCGCACGCCGACCCGTTCATCGACCGGTACGTCTTCCCCGACGGCGAGCTCCTGCCGATCGGGCACCTCGTGAGCCGGATGAACGCCGCCGGGTTCGAGATCCGGCACGAGGAGAACCTGCGCGAGCACTACTCGAAGACCCTCAAGGCCTGGAGCGCCAACCTCGAGGCGAACTGGGACGAGTGCGTCGCCGAGGCGGGGGAGGGCCGCGCGCGGGTGTGGAAGCTCTACATGCCGGCGTGCGCGGTGGGCTTCGACCTCAACAACATCCAGCTCCACCAGGTCCTGGGCGTCAAGCTCGACGACCGCGGCCAGTCCGGCTTCCCGCTGCGCCCGGCCTACTGAGCCCCGGGGACCTCCGGATCCCCGGGACCTACCGGCTGCGGAACCGCCGAGCGGCGGCCGCCATGGCGGCGTCCTCGGCGGCCAGCACGTCCTGACGAGCGCCCGGGTCGGCCATCCGCATCGGCCGGGCCGCCGCGGGCGCCTGCGCGGCCGCCTGCGCCACGTGGGTGTCCGCGGCCTGCAGCAGGCGGTCGAGCACGACGATGCCGGTCCGCGGCGCCTCCTGCCAGGCGCCGCCGACGGCCACCGGCCCGGTGGGGGACGGATCCTCGACGGGCGGCGGCACCGCCACCGCCGTCTCCGCCACCTCCGCCTCCGGCATCCCCGCCTCCGGCAGCTCCGGCTCCGACGGCTCGGCGGTGCGGGTCCGGCGGGGTCCGCGCGACCCGCTGCGGCGGCGCGACCCGGGCGGCGCGGACTCCTCCGGCGCCGGGGCACCGTCCCCGCCGCGCTCCACGATGAGCTGACGCAGCCGCGTCAGGGCCCGGTGCTGGGCGACGCGCACGGCGCCCGCGGTGGAGCCGACGGCCTCCGCGGTCTCCTCCGCGGAGAGCCCGACGACGACGCGCAGGCGCAGCACCTCGCGCTGCTTCTCCGGCAGCTCGGCCAGCAGGGCCGCCATGTCGTGGGAGTCGGACAGGTTGAGCGCGTGCTGCTCCGGCCCGTCGCGGACGTCCTGCTCCTCGGGCAGCTCGTCGACCGGGTCGGACCGGTCGCGCCCGGCGGAGCGGTGGGCGTCGACGACCTTGTGCTGGGCGATGCCGTAGACGAACGCGAGGAACGGCCGGCCCTGGTCCTGGTAGGTGGGCAGGGCGCGCAGGACGGCCAGGCACACCTCCTGGGCGACGTCGTCGGGGGTGGCGTTGACGCGGTCGTACCCGCCGAGCCGGCTGCGGCAGTAGCGGACGACGAGCGGCCGCAGGATGCGCAGCAGCGTGTCCATGGCGCCGCGCTCGCCCGCGAGGGCACCCGCGACGAGGCGGTCGAGCTCGCGGGAGTCGGTGCCGACCGGGTCGCCGCTCACCGGCCGGGCCCCGGTCCGCCCGTGCCGTGTCCCTGCTCGGCGGCCTCGACCACGGCCGCCCACTGGCGCATCGCGTCGTCGAGCCGGGCGGCGAGGCCGGCGCCCGGCAGGCCGAGCTCGGCGGCGGCGTCGGGGTGCGGCACCTCGAGCCAGCGCAGCACCGCGAGGTCGCGGGCGAGCGGGTCGAGGTGCACGAGCGCCCGCAGAGGTCGGGCGGCGGGCGCGGCCAGCAGCCGCCAGGGGTCGGGCCGGCGCCAGCCGGGCTCGAGGCCCCGGGCGAGCAGCACCGACCGCGGAGTCGGTGGCACAGCCGGGCGGGGCCGGTGGCCGGGCGGCGTCGCGTGCCCGCCGAGGCTGCGTGCGGTCCGGGCGAGCAGGAGGTCCAGCTCCACGGTCCGCACGTGCTCGGTGGCGTTCCCCAGCTCGGGCCACCGGTCGACCATGGCTGCGCGGGTGAGGAGGAAGACGTCGTGCCCCGGGGCGCCGTACGCGTGGCCGAGGACGGCGGCGCGCGGCTGGAGGTGCTCGTCGTGCCGGACGAGGAACGCGTGGGCCGCACCCGCCGCGTCGCGCGGGCCGAGCGACTGTGACGTCACCGCGTGCTCCACGGCGCGACCGCGTCGCCCCGCCCGTCCCGCTGATCCACTCGTCCGTCCACCCCGTGCCCCGACCCCCCGCGATCGCCGCTCCGGACCGGATCCGGGACGGCGCGATCATCACCCCACGTCGCGGACCGGACCCGAACGGCGTCCCCCTGCCCGGTCTCGCTCCACGCCGTCGTGTGATCCCACCGTGACCGACGAGGGAGGGGTCCGGAAGGCCGGGTCGACCGGCGGCACATGGGGTCGCACCAGTGGTCCGAAGGCAGGGCAGCGACACGCCGGACGGCGCCGTCACCGGTCGCCCAGCGTCGGCGAACGGCACCACTCGCCCGTCGCAGCGAGGTCAGAGCAGGCCGGATGGAGTGTATGACTAGCCCATTCGGTGGTATCTTGAACGGCTGAACGGGGTCTCTAAGCGGCGTGTCACTGGTCTGCGCGCCGTGGCGCGACGACGACCCCGACGAATCGGGCCCACTAGGCTCCCGCCCGCCATGATCTTCCGTCGCCCCGTCCCGCGCGCCCTGTCAGCACTCGGCGCGGTCCTGCTCGTGGCGGCGGTCGTGCTCGGGGTCCTCACGGCCCGCGGGGCGGGCCGGGACGACGACCGGGTCGCGGCCGTGACCGCCGCCCGGACGCACCTCGACGCGCTCGGGGCCCCGGACCCGGCCGGGCGTGCCCGCGCCGCCGACGGGGCGACCGGCGCCTGGCGCGAGCGGCTCGGTGACCTCCGAGGCGCCCGCCCGACGACGAGCGTGGTGCGCACCGCGGGCCTCGAGTCCCTCGACGGGGACGCGGCCCGGGTGCTGGCGGTCGGCCTCGTCGCCGGGGGGACCGTGCCGCGGACCTACCGGGTCGAGGTCGCCCTGGTCCACGCCGACGACCGGTGGCTGGTCGCCGACGTGGTGGAGCTCTGAGCGCGGTGCGGCAGCGGGCGGTGCTCGTCGCGCTGGGCCTCGTCGTGCTGGCCCTGGCGGTCACGGTCGGGGTGCTCGGCCGGCGTCTCGTCGTCGCGCAGCAGAGCGACGCGGCCGCGACGGCGGCCACGCGGGCGGCGCAGGAGCTCACCCCGGTCCTGCTCACCTACGACTGGCGCACCCTCGACGCCGACACCACCCGCATCGACGCCGCCACGACCGGCCCGTTCGCCGCCCAGAACCGGGCCATCGTGGCGAGCCTCGTCGTGCCGGCGGCACTGGAGACTCGCGCGTCCTCGGCCGCGACGGTCGAGCGCGTGGCCGTGCTGTCGGCCGCCCCGGACCGGGTGGAGACCCTCGTCCTGTACACCCAGGTCACCCGCCGCGAGGGCGACCCGACCGGGACGCGGGAGGCGCGCGGCGCCCGGGTGGCCCTGGCGCCCGACGACGAGGACCGCTGGCTCGTCGCCGGGTTCGACGCGCTGTAGCTCACGCGTCGAGGCTCTCCCGGTCCAGGAAGGCGGTCACGGCCGCGGCCACCGCGTCGGGCCGCTCGACGGCGAGGAAGTGGCCCGCCCCGGGCACCTCGACGGTCTCGCAGAGCCCCGCCGCGAGCCGGCTCGCCTCCGGCCGGACGCAGCCGTCGTCGGCCCCGAACAGGTAGAGCAGCGGGTGGGTGGGCAGGCCGTACACGGCGCGCTCCTCGCGGCGGTAGCGGGGGAGCCGGCGCCACGGCTGGGCCCACGACCGGTAGTAGCCCAGGGCGGCCGCGCGGCGGGCCTCGTCGGGAAGGGCCGCGAGCACCCGGGCGACGTCCTCGCGGGCGTCGTACCCGGGCGACCAGTCGGCCCACAGGCGCGGGACGAGCCGGGGGAGGGCCCACTCGGAGAGCCACGGGAGCTGCTGGAAGCCCATGTACCAGCTGGCGCGCAGCTGCTTCCCGACGAGGAGCGGGTCGCGCAGGCGCGCCACGGTCGCCAGGGGCGGCACCGCCATCGTCACCACCCGGTCCCACAGGGCGGGCGCGTGGACGGCGGCGCCGTAGGCGGCGAGCGCCCCCCAGTCGTGCCCCACGAGCAGGGCCGGCCGGTGGTCGCCGAGGGCCCGGCGCAGGGCGACCGCGTCGGCCACGAGCGCCCCCGGCTGGTAGCAGCCGTCGGGCGCGAGGCCGGTGGGGGCGTAGCCGCGCAGGAACGGCGCGACCACCCGGTACCCGCGTCCGGCGAGCACGGGCGCGAGGTGGCGCCACGACCACGGCGTGTCGGGGTAGCCGTGCAGCAGCAGCGCCACCGTCCCGTCCTCGGGGCCCGTCGTCAGGTACGCGACGTCGAGATCGCCCAGCGCGATGTGCCTCGTCTCCACGGGGAGATCATTCCCGGCCGGAGGAGATCCAGTCGTCGGAGGCGAACGAGAAGTTGCGGCCGCCCTGCACCAGCTCGGCCGCGGCGTCGAGCCGGCTCTTCTGCTCCCCGGTGAGCGTCAGCGACACCGCGCCGGCGTTCTCGACGACGCGCTTCGCCGAGCGGGTGCCGGGGATCGGGACCGTGGGGACGCCGAACGCGGCGCCCTGGGCGTAGACCCAGGCGAGGGCGACCTGCGCGGCCGTGGCGTCGAGCTCCCCGGCCACCTCGCGGACCACCTCGACGACCCTCTGGTTGGCGTCGAAGTGCTCGGCGAAGCGCGGCTGCTTGCTCAGCATCGTGTCCGCGACCCGCTCCGCGGTGATCGTCCCGGTGAGGAACCCACGCCCGAGCGGGCTGTAGGGCACGAAGCCGACGCCGAGCTGCGCCGCTCTGGGCACCACGGTGGCCTCGACGTCGCGCGACCAGATGCTCCACTCGCTCTGCACCGCGGCGATCGGGTGGACCGCGCTCGCCTCGGTCAGCTCGGTGGCCGTGACCTCCGAGAGCCCGAGGTGGCGCACCTTGCCCTCGGCGACGAGCTCGCCCATCGCCGCGACCGTCTCGGTGATCGGCAGGTCGAGCTGGCGGCGGTGCATGTAGTAGAGGTCGATCGTGTCGACGCCGAGGCGGCGCAGCGAGTTCTCGCAGGCCTGCCGGACGTAGTCGCGGTCGCCCCGGGTCGGCGTGCCCTGGCCCACCGCGCCGGTGATCCCGAACTTGGTGGCGAGCTGCACCTCGTCGCGCCGGTCGGCGAGGACGCGCGCGATCAGCTCCTCGTTGGTGCCCGACGGGCCGGTGGTGCCCTCGCGGGGCGTGCCGTAGACGTCGGCGGTGTCGACGAACGTGACGCCCGCGTCGAGCGCGGCGTGCAGGGTGCGCACGGCCTCGTCGGGATCGGTGGTGCCGTAGACGTCGGAGAGCGCCATGCCGCCGAAGCCGAGCGCGCTGACGTCGAGGCCGTCGCCGAGGGTGGTGTGCGGAAGACTCATGGCGGCCACGCTAGGAGTTGGAGCGCACTCGAACGCAAGTCAGATTCGGCGGAGCAGGGCGACCAGCTGGTGGCGCTCGGCCTTCTCGAGTGCGGTGAACACCTCGGCCTGCGCCTCGTGCACGACGATGGCGAGGTCGGAGTGGGCGGCGACGCCGGCGGGGGAGAGGGCGACGAGGACCCGCTTCGCGTGGTCGGGGTCCGGGCGCCGCGTGACGAGGCCCTTCCCGTCGAGGGTCCGGACGGTGGCGGTGACGTCGCTGCGGTCGAGGCCCGCGGCCCGGCCGAGGTCGGCCTGCGTGCGGTGCTCGATCCCGGCGAGCACCGCGAGGACCCGGTACTCGAACGGACTGGACCCGGCCTCGGCCAGGCGGCGCTGCAGGACATGCTGGGCGTGCGCGGCGGCGCGGGCCAGGGCGGTGGTGTCGAGGTCGGACCAGGAGGTGGGCAACGGCCGCCCTTCGGTGTTGGTGACGCCAACACTAGACGAACGTGTTGGTGCGGCCAACACGGGGCGCGCTCGAGAGGCACGCCAGCCAGGCCCCGAGCGTCGTCGACCTGCCGCACGTGCCGGTCGCCACCGGCGGAGTCGTCGGATCATCGAGGCTCGACAGGCACACGGGGCAGGCTCGGGGCGTTCAGCGGCTGCCTGACGTGCCGGTCGGCCGACGACGAGCCCCTCTCGACCCTGCTCCGTCATCCGATAATCGACATTATGTCAGATTGCCCGAACGAACCCCCTCTTCCAGAGCCAACCAGCAGCACCTCGACGGAAGTGCCCTTCGTTGTCGGCGCGAGCCGCTACCGTCGCACTGTGACGGCCTCCCCCTCGACCCGCCCCGCCAGCGGTTCCCTGGCCGAGGGCGCTTCACCGGCGACGATCCGCGCGGCGTTGCTGCCCGAGGATCGTCCCGCGTTCGACCAGGCCTATTGGGAGGCCCTGGATCGCGCCAAGACCGAGTACGACGTGACGCCGGTGCACTCGACGTTGGAGAACTGGCGACGTCAGGCCATCGCGCAGTCCGACCGGGACGGGTTCCGGCGGATGGTGCGCCGGGCGGCGGAGTTCTTCACCGGCAAGTCCATACCGGACGACGAGCCGTTCGAGGTCACTCGCCACAAGGCGGGCATGTAGCCGGTGTACCGCGTCCGACCCGTCGGCGACGACATTGCCGCGGCGATCGACGCGCTGCCGGCCGACCTGCTCGACGCATTCGCCGAGCTGCGGGTCGCGCTCGAGGTCTCGCCCTGGACTGTCGGGACTCCGTACGTGCCGAGCAATCCGACCGGGTCCCGGTCGGCGACCTTCGGACCGGACGGTCGCGGACTGGTCGTCTACGCCGTCGAGGACTCCGACCGTCAGATGGTGTGGCTCTGGATGGTCACCGCCGCACCCGATCTCGACTGACCGGCTCAGGACGACGGACGTCGTAGACCCGCCAGCAGCCCAGCCGGCGACACCGTGACCGCGAACGGCCGCTGCACGGTCACGACCTCATCGCCCACGGCCTCGGCCACCGGACGGAACCGGCCCGCCTCGTCGAGCTCCAGGACCTCGACGACGCCCGCCCCCTCCGGGTCGAGCAACCAGTACGAGCCGACGCCGAGGCGCTCGTAGTGCGCCTGCTTGGTGTTGCGGTCGTGCAGACGGGTGCTTCGCGAGGCGACCTCGGCGACCATCACCGGGGCCACCGGCAGATTCGCCCGCGTGAGGTCGGCGAACCGGGCGACGAGCACGTCGGGCTGCACCTCGTCGACGAGGCTGGTCTGCACCGCGAACGGCGCCGCCAGCACGTGCAGCTCCAGCGGGCAGGCCGCGTGCAGCAGTCGGTACAGGGTCAGCGCCATTTCCTGGTGCGGCCACCCGGGCGCCGGGCTCACGAACAGCATTCCGTCGATGAGTTCACGACGACGCCCGTCGTCGGGCATGGCGTGCAGCTCGGCCACCGTGTAGCCCGCACTCGACGCCGTCACGCCCGCCATGGTCGCGCCTCTCCCCTGTCTCCACCAGCGCTCACCGCACGCGGTGCACGCCGTCGACCGTGCTGGTGAAGACGCCGAGCAGCCCGAGCCCGGAGCTCTCGCACACCGCCCTCAGCGCCTCGCCCCACGCCGCGTCCGCAGTCGTCACGGTCCCGTGGCCCGTTCGTTCGAGGACGAAGACGGCCGAGCCCGCGCCCGCCGACGTCACCAGGGCGTCGGCGACCTGACCGAGCACGCGGACGAGCCCGTCGACCATCCTCGGGTCGGGCCGAGGTGGGGTGTCCTCGATGGGCATCAGGACCGGCGTCTGCTTCCGGTCGCCGTCGACCAGGAGGAGCCAGAGGCATCGATCCTTGGTCGCGGGACCCAGGAGGGATGCCACACGCTCGAGCACGTCGTCGTCGGTGAGCAGGGGCGGCAGGGACGTGGGCGACATCGTCATGCAGCTCATGGTGAGCAGCGAGCCCGGCCCCTGGTGGCCGTTTCGCGGAATCAGTGCCAGTCGCTGATCGGCAGGTCCCGCGGCGACGGTGAGCCCGCACCGGTCTCGAGCAGCGCCTTCAGGCTCACCAGGAACGTGGCCCACTTGGTGCTGCAGTGGTGCATGAACTCCACGGGCTCGACCCAGCCCTCGTGGGCGAACAGCACGATCGTCCAGTCGTCGGCCCGGTGCAGCCGCCAGTCGATCGTCGTCCCGATCCATTCCTGCGGCCCGTCGACCACCCGCCACGTCACCCGCTCGGCGGGCCGGGCGTCGACGACGTCCATGTCGAACCCGCCCTGCGGGAACCGGAACGCGAGGGTGTCCCCGACCCCGCTGCTCCCCTTCACGTCCTCCGTCCACCAGCCGGCGAGCCCCTCGACCGTGGTCAGGGCCTCGTAGACCTTCTCCGGCGTCGCGGCCTCGACCCCGATGCGGTGCAGGATGTCCACCATCTCGTCCTCCTCGTTCCCGTGTCCGTCTCAGTCCTGCTGTGCCTGCTGGATCGACTCGGCGATCCGCTTGATCCGCTGCAGCCGGGCGTCCCATGCCGACCCGACCGACGTCAGCTGCTCCACGGCCCGCGCCAGCTGCGCGTCGTCCACCCGGTAGCGCCGCTCCCGGCCCGCGGGCGTCGCGTGCACCAGGCCGACCCGGTCCAGGACGCCGAGGTGCTTGGCCACCGCCTGGCGGGTCACCGGGAGCTGCTGCCCCAGCGAGGTCGCGGTGCCGCCGCCGTCGACGAGCAGCAGGTCCAGCAGACGGCGCCGTGTCGGGTCGCCGATGGCCGACCAGAGGTCGTCGTCGACCTCGCCGGACATTGCTGTCACGGCCGGGTGGCCAGCGTCGCCACGTAGGGCGCGAGCCGCGGCAGGTAGTAGTCCCAGCCGGTGTGGTGCTCCCGGTACTGCTGCTCGAGGACCGCGGCCTCCCAGCCCATCTCGCGGAAGCCGGTCTCGGTCATCCGCAGTAGGGTCCCGCCGCCGGACGGGGTCAGGTCGAAGGTGACCAGCAGCGAGTTGCCCTCCGCCGCGGCCTCCCCCACCGGGTGCGTCCAGCGGAAGGAGAAGCTCCGCGGCGGGCGCGCGTCGACGACGGTGAAGCCGACGATCGTCCCGTCGGCGTCGCGGTCGCCGAAGACGATCTCGCCCGCCGATCCGGGCGTCGGCTCGTAGCGGGCGTCGTCCGGCCACCACTGCCGGAGGTGGTCGGGGCTGCTCACCACCTCGAAGACGATCTCGGGGGTCGCCTCGACGAAGACCTCGCGCTCGATGGTCCCGAACTCCATGCCATCCTCCTGCAACTGGTGGTTGCGGATGAAGGTATCCGCACCACGAGAAAAGCGCAACCATCGGTTGCTCGATAGGTATACCGACCGGTGGGGTTATCGGCGTACCCTTCGGGGCACCCGCTCGGTATACCGGTCGGGTTACTCGTGGAGGTGGCCGCAGTGCAGCAGTGTCAGGTCGAGACCGAGGGTCCCGTCGGGACGGCCGTCGAGCGGGTCGGGGCGGTACGGCTGACCACGGTCGGGATGGCGCTGATCGCCGTCTGCTACGGGCTCGCGCGCTTCGCCTACGGGCTGTTCGTCCCGAGCCTCCGCGCCGAGTTCAACCTCGACGCGACGTCCGTCGGAGCCATCGCCTCGGGCAGCTACATCGGCTACTGCGTGGCCGTCGTGCTCGCCACCGTCGCCACCACGCGCTGGGGGGCGCGGACGGTCGGCGTCGCCGCCGGGGCCACCGCCGCCGTCGGCACCGGACTGGTCGCCCTCGCCCCGAGCACGCCGGTGCTCGTCGTCGGGGTGGTGCTCGCGGGCTCGAGCACCGGACTGGCCTCCCCGCCGATGGCCCAGGCGGTGGCGACGCACCTCTCCCCCGCCCGGCAGTCGCGCTCGCAGAGCGTGGTGAACGCCGGGACGGGGTTCGGGGTCCTCGTGTCGGGCCCGGTCGCCCTGCTGGCCGCCGGTGGGCAGTGGCGCCTGGCGTGGGCGGCGTTCAGCCTCGCCGCGGTGGCGGTCACGGTCTGGCTGGCGCGCACGGTCCCGTCCGGAGGGCCCGCCGCGGCGACGACGGGCCGGGTCGCCCTCGCGGAGGTGCTGCCGCCCGGGTCGGGACGGCTGCTGCTCGCGGCGGCGGTGACCGGGATCGGCAGCGCCGCGGTATGGACCTACGGCCGGGAGCTGGTGTCCGCCGCCGGCCTCGGCGACGTCACGGCCTCCGTGCTGTGGATCGTGCTCGGCGCCGCCGGACTGCTCGGGGCCTTCGCCGGGGACCTCACCACCCGGCTCGGGCCGGCCCGCTCCTGGTCCGCCGCGATGCTGCTGCTCGCCGCCGCGACCGTCGCCCTCGCCCTCGCGCCGGGACAGGTGGTCGTCGCCGTGCTCGCCTTCGCGGTCTTCGGCGCCGTCTACATCGCGCTGTCGGGGTTCCTGCTGCTCTGGGGCACCCGCGTCAACCCCGACCGGCCCGCCCTCGGCGTCGGTGCGGGGTTCCTGCTCCTCGCGCTCGGCCAGGCCGTGGGCGCTCCGCTGCTCGGCGCCGTGGCCGACGCGCTCGGCACCCCGCAGGCGTTCCTCCTCGCCGCCGGGATCACCGTGCTCGGCGCCCTCGTGCGCCCGAGGACGCAGCCCCGGACCGAGCGGTCGTCCGCGGTGGCAGGCGGCGGGCCCGGGGACCAGATCTAGCGGTCCGGCTCCCCGAGCCGTTGCGCGAGGGCCAGCGCGTCGAGCGGGGCGTGGCCCCCGCCGTCGTTGTCGAAGTAGACGAGGACCTCGCGGCCCGACGGGGCGGACGGCGCCGGGTCGTCGGGGGCGATCGTCGCCGTCGACGTCGGCACCCCGCCCTCCGCCCAGTTCCGGGCGCGGACGGCCCACGCGTCCAGCGCGGCCTCGTCGTACCCGCTGCGGTAGAGCTCGGTGTCGCCGTGCAGCCGGACGTAGACGAGGTCGGCCGTGACGTCGTCGAACAGGGGGAAGGTCCCGGCGCCGTCGGAGACGACGAGGGCCACGTCGAGCTCGCGGAGCAGCCGCACGACCGCCGGGTCGCGGAAGCTCGGGTGCCGGGCCTCCAGGGCGTGGCGCAGCGGGCGGTCGTCGTCCACCTCGACGTACGGGTCGGGCACGCGGTCGGTGTGACCGCGGCCGAGGTCCGCGGCGGCGGCGGTGCTGCGCGGGAGCATCGTCAGGAACTCGCCGATCCGGTCGGCGTCCCAGCCGAGGTTCGGGGGCAGCTGCCAGAGCATCGGGCCGAGCTTGGGCCCGAGCGCGAGCGGACCGGAGGCGAGGAACCGGCCGAGGGCCTCGTCGATCCCGCGCAGCTTCTTCATGTGCGTGATGTAGCGGCTGCCCTTCACCGCGAACCGGAAGTCCTCCCCCGTCGCGTCGGCCCAGCGTCGGAACGACGAGGCCCGCTGCAGCGAGTAGAAAGTCCCGTTGATCTCGGCGGTGCCGAGCCGGGAGGCCAGGTACCCGAGCCGCCGGTGGCGGGCCAGGCCGGGCGGGTAGAAGACGTCGCGCCAGTGGTCGTAGGTCCACCCGGAGGTGCCCACGCGCACCCGTCCCCGGGCGGGCGGAGCGGGGGCGGGCGGGGCGGGCATCGTCCCCCGAGGTCCCCGGCCGGACGTCCTGGTACACCCCGACGGGGCGGCGCGGGGGGTACGGTCGGCCTCACCGACCCGTTGCCCCGCACCGGACGTCGCCTCCGGGACAGCGAAAGGCCCCGAACTCCCTCGGTCTCGATCCGCAGTCGGTCGATCACGTCCCCAGGGAGTCACGATGTCCGACAAGTCGCCGCGCCAGTCCTCGAGCAAGAAGTCCGACAAGTCGCTCAAGGAGAAGCGGGCCGAGAAGAAGGCCAGGGCCGACGACTCGGGCCCCACCTTCCCCGGCCGCTAGGCCCCACCACGGCGACCCGGCCCGGGAGGTCCTCCCCGATGTCCCTCCAGCGCACCACCGGGCTGCGACGACGGCCGGGGTCCGGGCACGATGGCGGCGTGCGCGCCGCCGGGGACGACGAGCCGGTCCTCGTCCTGCCCAGCACCGGTCCCGACCCGGTCCCGCTCACCGAGGCGGTGCAGGCGGTCGTCGGGTACGCCCGCGCCTGCCGGCCCCTGCGGTTCCGGTCGCCCGGCGAGCCCGGTGGGCGCTGGGTGCTCGTCCCGGCCTACGGCTGGTCGCGCTTCGACGTCGCGGCGCCGAGCACCACCGGCGACGCGGACGTGCTGCTCGGCGAGGGCCTGCACGGCCGCCTCGACCGCGAGGGGTGGCACGACGTCCGCGAGGCCCTCGACCGCGTGGGACCGGTGGTCGACGACCTCGTCCGGCAGGCCGACGACCGCGCGCTGTGGGAGCTGCCCGCCTCCGAGCTCTCCGTCCTCGAGGAGCCGGGCTCCGTCGGCGCCCTCCTGCGGGCGGTCCACGCCGCGGCCGGGGCCCACCCGGCGCACGTGCTCGCCGCGGTGCACCACCGCCACCCCGCGCTCGTGCCGCACCTGACCCGCACCACGCGACGGGCGCTGCTCCCGTTCCTCGAGGAGGGCGACAGCGGCGTGGAGGCGGTGGTCCGGCGCGAGCTGGCCGCCAACGCGGACGCGTTCGACGCGCTCGAGGCGGAGCTCGCCCGGCTCCTCGGGGTCCGGCCGACCCGGCTGCGGCTGCACGACGTACTGCTCTGGCTCGCCACCACCCTGCGCCGCCCGCACGCCCTCGAGGCCGGTCGCCGGGAGCTCGTCGCGCAGCCGTAGTGGCTATCGTGCGGACGTGGGACTGATCGAGTCGGTGAACGTCGGGGTGGTGCGCCCCGCGGTGTCGACGCCCGGGCGGTCGGGCATCGACAAGGTGCCGACCGCGGGCCCGGTGGCGGTCGACGTCCCGGGCGCGGGCCGCAGCGGCCTGGCCGGCGACCCGATCTGCGACACCGACTTCCACGGCGGGCCCGACCAGGCCGTCTACGCCTACGCCCGCGAGGACCTCGAGGCCTGGGGCCCGACCCTCGGCCCGCTGCGCGCCGGGACGTTCGGGGAGAACCTCACCACCCGCGGGGTCGACGTCACGGACGCCCGGATCGGCGAGCGCTGGCGCGTCGGGGACGACGTCGTCCTGCAGGTCACGGTCCCCCGCACCCCCTGTCGCACCTTCGCGGCCTGGCTCGGGCGCACCGGATGGGTCCGCACGTTCACCGAGGCCGCGGTGCCCGGCGCCTACCTGCGCGTGCTCCTCCCCGGCACGGTGCGGGCCGGCGACCGGGTGGTCGTCCTCGACCGTCCCGACCACGACGTGACCATCGGGCTCGTCTTCCGGGCCGTCACCCGCGAGCCCGAGCTCCTCCCCCGGCTCCTGCCCGCCCTCGACGCCCTGCCCGACGACGTCCGTGCCCGCGTGCGGCGCCGTCTCGACGGGCGCTCCGTCGTCGGGAATCCGTGACGGGCGGCCCGGCGGCGACCGGCGCGGGCGACCCCGCGCGGACCGTGGCGCTGCTGTGGCGGCACCGGCGACCGATCGAGCCGTCCCGACGAGGCCCGCGGCGCGGCACGTCGGTCGACGAGATCGTGGCGGCCGCGACGCGGATCGCCGACCGCGACGGTCTGGAGGGCCTGACGATGCGGCAGGTCGCCGGCGCGCTCGGCGTGGGGCCGATGACGCTCTACTCCTACGTGCCCGGCCGGGCCGAGCTGATCGACCTCATGCTCGACGCCGCCTACCTCGCCATGGAGCGCCCGGACCATCCCGACGAGGGCTGGCGGGCGCGGCTGCGCGCGACGGCGGAGCGGAACCGGGCCCTGTTCACGGCGCACCCGTGGGCGGCGGCGGTCGCGACGGGCCGGCCCCCGCTCGGCCCGGGCCAGTTCGCGAAGTACGAGCACGAGCTGCGCGGCCTCGACGGCCTCGGGCTCGACGACCTCGACCGGGACGCCGCCCTCGCCCACCTCCTCGACTTCGTCGCCGGGCACGCCCGGGCCCGGGCCGCCGCGGCCGGCACCGACGCCGGCACCGGGGTCGACGACCAGGGCTGGTGGGACGTCGCGGGACCGGCGCTCGCCGAGCTGGTCGACGACGCCGAGTACCCGACGGCGACCCGGGTCGGCAGCGCGGTCGGGGCCGCCCACGGCAGCGCCGCCGACCCCGACCGGGCCTGGGAGTTCGGGCTCGCCGTGGTCCTCGACGGGCTCGCCCGGCACCTCGACCTGCCCTGAGGGGCTGCCGGCGCTACATCTGGCCCGCCCAACCGCCCGCGACCATCGTCTGGAACTTCCAGCCGTCCTCCGTCCGGACGAGCAGGTCGCCGTAGCGCAGGTGGTGGTCCTCGCCGCCCGCGGTGATCACCGAGTCGGTCACCACGAACACGAGCGCGGCCGACAGGAAGACCGGGTGCCGCGTCGAGCGCGACGACACCTCTCCCGCCGACCCGACGGTCTCCCGCATCTGGGCGAGGAACCGCTCCCGGTCGCACGGGCCCACCACCGCGTGCCCCGCCGCGTCGTCGGTGACCTCGTTCAGCGGGAAGTGCGCCACGTCCGCCATCGCCTCGAGGTCCCCCGCCGCGACGAGGGCGTCGTAGCGCTCGAACCAGGCGAGCACCTCCGCCACCTCGGCCCCGCTCGCATCGTACCCCGCCGGCACCTGCTCGGTCTCCATCATGCGTCCTCCTCGTACGACGTACTCAGTACAGCGTACGCACTTCTCGAGGGTGCCGATGGCAGGCATCGTCGGGAAGGATCACGGCGGCGCGACAGGGAGGGGACGGCGTGGACGTGACGGGTCGGTGGCTGGTGACCGGCAGCAGCGGGCACCTCGGCGAGGCCCTGGTGCGGGTGCTGCGTGAGCGGGGCGGGACCGTCGCCGGGCTCGACGTCGCCCCCTCCCCCACCACCGACCACGTCGCCTCCGTCACCGACCGCGCCGCGCTCGCGGACGCGACGGCCGGGGTCGACCACGTGCTGCACACGGCCACGCTGCACAAGCCGCACGTCGGGACCCACTCCCGCCAGGCGTTCGTCGACGTCAACGTGACCGGCACGCTCGCCGTCCTCGACGCGGCCCGCGACGCGGGGGTGCGCAGCGTCGTGGTCACCTCGAGCACCAGCGCCTTCGGACGGGCCCTCACCCCGGCGCCCGGGGAGCCGGCGGCGTGGATCACCGAGGACGTCGCCCACCGGATCCGCAACGTCTACGGCGCGACGAAGACCGCCGCGGAGGACCTGGCCGAGCTCGCCGCCGCCGACGGGCTGCCCGTGGTCGTCCTGCGGACCTCGCGGTTCTTCCCGGAGCCCGACGACCGCGACGAGGCCCGCGCCCGCTACGACGACGCCAACCTCAAGGCCGTCGAGTACCTCTACCGCCGGGTGGCGATCGACGACGTCGTCGACGCCCACCTGCTCGCGGCCGCCCGCGCGCCCGCGCTGGGGTTCGCCCGCTTCGTCGTCAGCGCCACGACCCCGTTCGTCGAGGCCGACCGGGAGGAGCTGGGGCGCGACGCCCCGGCCGTCGTCGCCCGTCTGTTCCCGGAGCTGTCCCGACGGTTCGCCGAGCGCGGCTGGATGGTGCCGCCCGCGCTCGACCGGGTCTACGTGAACACGCGGGCCCGCACCGAGCTGGGCTGGTCGCCCCGCTGGGACTTCCCCGCGGCCGCCGGGCTGGCCCTCGCCGAGGGCCACGTCCTCAGCCCCCTCGCCCGGGTGGTCGGGGCGAAGGGGTACCACGACCGGCCGACCGGGATCTACACGCGCTGACCCCGCCGGGGGGCTCAGTCCGCGAGGTCGGTGACCCGCAGGGTGACGTTGACGCGCATCCCGGGCGGCAGGCCCAGGTCGGGGACGTCGCGGTCGGGCAGCAGCCGGGGCACCCCGTGGTAGGCGAGGCGGTTCTCCCGACCGAACACCACGAGGTCGCCGGAGCACAGCTCGAGGTCGGTCCACGGCCGGTTGCGGTTCTCGGTGTTGCCGACGCGGAACACGCATGCGGCCCCGAGGCTCAGCGAGACGACCGGGTCGGGCGCCCGCTCCTCACGGTCCTGGTGCTGACCCATCCGGGCGTCCCCGTCGTAGAGGTTCACCAGGGCGACGTCGGGGTCGTAGGTGAGGTGCGGGTCCTCGTAGGCGTCCCGCAGCGCCGCCCGTCCGAGGTCCCGGAGCCAGCCGGGCAGCGGCAGGACGGGTGAGCCGTCCTGGTCGTCGCGCGTGCGGCTGTAGCGGTAGGGGCTCCAGTGCCACCCGAGACACACGGCGGCGACGGTCATCGTCGAGCCGCTGGGCAGCCGGGCCCGCCGAGCCCCCGGTCCCGCCGCCGCCCACTCCCGGCAGGCGTCGGCGAGGTGGCGCTGGGCGTCGAGGTCGAGCCAGTCGGGGACGTGGACGACGCCGGGCGCGACGGTGCGTCGGGGACGGGCGATCAGCTCGAACGTCACGGTGCGCCTCCCTCGGTGGACCGCCCCGATGATCCCGGGTCCCCCGGACACACGAGAACGGGGCGCGGACCGAAGTCCGCGCCCCGTTCGTCGCTACCCGATGATCAGGAGTTCCCGCCGAGCACGTCGCCCACGCGACGCACGGCGCCGCGGAGCTGGTCGCCCGGGCGCTGCTGCTCCCCGGCCTGCGAGGCCAGCACGACGACGGCACCGGTCAGGGCCGGCACCGCGAGCTGGAAGTACTTGAGCTGGCGCTGCGCCTCGGCGACGCCGATCGGCAGGGCCTCGGCGGCCGCGCTGACGGCCTGGCCGGCCTGCTTGTCGGCCTCCTGGACCGCCTGCGCCGCGCCGCCCTGGGCGCCGCGGGTGGTCTCCTTGCCGAGCTGCGAGGTGGTGCTGGAGGACATCCCCGGCGAGTCGTGGACGACGAGGTCCTCGATCTTCTTACCCAGCACGCGGGTGTAGGCGGTGGCGCCGAGGGCCGCGCCGGTGAGGACCAGCTTGGCGACCGTGGTGCCGGTGACGCCCTTCTGCGCGGCGGCGCGCTTGCGGTTCACCGCGAGCAGGCCGGCACCGCCGACGAGGTGCGCGCCCAGGAACACGGCGTTCACGGGGGCCCACTTGGCCCAGCCGACCGAGGTGATCCGCGCGGTGGTGCGCTGCTGCTGTGCCTCCTCGGCGGCGGTGTTCAGCGCGGTGACGCCGAACAGCGAGCCGCCGAACCAGCCGGCGAGGCCGACGTCGTGGAGGGCGCGGAGGGTGGTGTTGCGCGTGGTCATTCTTCTCCCATGCTGCCGGTCGCGTTCGGTGGGGCGGCCGGGCGTCGAGGACGTCGGACACCGTCGAGGGCGACCGACCCGAGGGCCCTGGAATGGACCGCAGTGGGCCGGTGATGCCCGGGGCCCGGGCGGCGCAACCGTGCAAAATCGATCGGGAGTCCGCGGACCCGGACGGGTATACGCGCGGCCATGAAGCCCGCACAGCTGCTCTCCGCCGGCCTCGTCGCGCGCTCCCTCGCCCGCGGGGCCCGCGATCCGCACCCACCGCGCACGCGGGATCCCGAGACGAAGGTGGCGCCGGGCCCCTCGAACCCGGGGGGCGACGCGGAGCGCCCGCAGGACATCCCGCCGGCGGGCTGGTGGCAGATCCTGCGCCGCGCCTTCGCCGAGGGCAGCAAGGACAACGTGAGCATGCTCGCGGGCGGCGTCGCCTTCTTCGGCTTCCTCGCGATCTTCCCGGCGCTGATCGCACTCGTGTCGCTCTACGGCCTCGTCGCCGACCCGGCCCAGGCCGCGCAGACCCTGGAGAGCCTCACGTCCGGTCTCCCGGAGAGCGCCCGCCCGCTCGTCGCCGACCAGCTGCAGGCGGTGGTCACGAGCAGCAGCGGCGGCCTGACGACCGGGCTGATCATCTCCGCCCTGGCCGCGCTGTTCAGCGCATCGAGCGGCGTCCAGAACCTCATGGCCGCCATCAACATCGCCTACGACGAGACCGAGAGCCGGGGCGCGGTGAAGCTGCGGCTGCTGGCTCTGACGCTGACCCTCGGCGCGGTCCTGTTCATCATCGTCGCCATCGTGCTGGTGGCCGTGGCCCCGGTGGTCCTGGACGTCCTGGGCCCGGTCGGGCAGTTCGTCGGGCAGGTCATCCGCTGGGTGCTGCTCGTGGTGATCGTCGTGGCGGCCCTCGCCGTCCTCTACCGGACCGCTCCCGACCGCGACGCCCCCCGCTTCCGCTGGGTCACCCTGGGCTCGCTGGTGGCCACCGTGCTGTGGGTCGTGGGCAGCGTCGCGTTCAGCCTCTACGTCGACAACTTCGGCAGCTACAACAAGACCTACGGCGCGCTCGCGGGCGTCATCGTCCTGATGCTGTGGATGTACCTGACGAGCTACATCGTCCTGCTGGGCGCCGAGATCAACTCCGAGTCGGAGTACCAGACGACCGCCGACACGACCCGCGGGCGGCCGCGGCCGATCGGCGGGCGCGGCGCGGCGAAGGCGGACGACGCCATCGAGATCACCGGCGGGACGGTGCCGACCCGGCAGCGCTGACGGGCCGGGGCCGACCCCGGGGTCAGGAGGTCGGGAGCAGCTCGGAGCGGATGACCCCGAGGAGCTCGTGGAGGGACTGGACGACCCGCGTCGCCCCGCCCTCGAGGAGTTCGTCGTCGGAGAATCCCCCGGTCCGCACGGCGTAGAAGGGGACGCCGGCGCGGACCCCGGCCTGGCCGTCCCACGTCGCGTCGCCGACGAGGAACGCGTCGCTGCTCCCGACCTGCGCGAGGGCGAGCTCGACGATGTCCGGGGCCGGCTTGCTCGACTCCACGTCGGAGGAGGTCACGACGGCGTCGGCGAGATCGCGCCCCCCGAACAGGGACAGGAGGTGCTCGCCCTGCTCGCCCCCGCCGGAGGTGGCGAGCACGATCCGCAGACCGTCGGCGCGCAGCCCCTCGAGGAGCTCCCGGGCGTCGGGGAAGGCGGAGACCTCGTCGATCAGCCTGTCGAACTCCTCGCCGTGGGCGGCCCGCAGGTCGTCGCCGTGAGCGGCCTCGGCCTCGTCGCCGGCGACGTGCGGGACGAGTTGGTCGCCACCCATGCCGATGGCCCGGTGCAGGTGCCGGACGGGGAGCGTGATGTCGAAGCGGCGGAACGCCCGGTACCAGGCCAGGGCGTGCTGGTAGGTGGAGTCGACGAGAGTCCCGTCGACGTCGAGGATGGCGGTGTCCGGCATGGCGCGCGGATGCCCAACGGCCCCCGGACCCACCCGTCGAAGGGGTATGGCGCCCCGGACACGGGTAGACGCGCGGATGACCGAGCCGGAGAACGCCACGTACGACGACGCCGTCCCCGAGGAGGCCGACCTCGGGTCGGCGATCCAGCTGGAGGGGGGCGAGAGCCTCGACGGGCAGCCCGGGACCGACCCGATGGACGCCCTGACGGTGGCGCCGGACCGCCCGTTCGGGCTCGACGACAAGGCCACGACCGCCGACGGCCAGCGCGACGGCGACACCCTCGACGAGCGCCTTGCCCGCGAGATCCCCGACGACGTGAACGCGGGCGACCCCGCGGCCGACGACCCGGCCGAGGACGGGCTCGGCGCGGACTCCTCGGCCACCGACGCTCTCGGGGACGACCCGGGCAGCGAGGCCGGCGCGGTCCGGGCGGGCCGGCTGGTCGCGGACGACACGAACCCCGACACCGCCTCGACGGACGTCCTCGACGCCGACGACGCCGGGATGTCCGGCGGCGTCGCCACCGCCGAGGAGGCCGCCATGCACGAGATCAGCGAGGACGACATCCAGCCCTGAGCGGGATGCCCTGGATCACCCGGTCCGCGAGATCACCGGGAGGAGCGCTCCAGCTCCTCCTGGTGCTCCCGGCACCGGGCGGCGTACGGGAGCGCCTCGAGCCGCTCGGCGTCGATGTCCTTCCCGCACACCACGCAGCGGCCCCAGGTGCCCTCGTCGAGCCGGGCCAGCGCGGCGTCGATCTCGCCGACCTGGCGGCGGGCCTCGTCGGACAGGCCCTGGTTCTCCATCTGCTCCTCGACCTCGGAGCCGTAGTCGGCGGCGTGCTGACCCCCGGCGCCCTCCTGCTCCTCGGCCGGGTCGGGACGCTGCTGGTCCGCGAAGTCGCCCATGTCGACGAGGCGGCGCCGCTCCTCGGTCAGGTCGCGGCGGGCCTGTTCGGCGTCCATGTCGGTGTCCTCCTCGTTCGGTCCCCGCCGGGTGCGGCGGAGGCGCGGGGATACCAGGGCGGGCGGCCCGTCACACCTGGTCCGGGCGGTCAGGACCCCGACTTGTGGATGTCCACGGTGACGTTCATCCCGGGGATGAGGTCGACGCCCTGCTTGTCGTCCAGGCCCACCCGCACGGGGATCACCTGGGTGACCTTCTGGAAGTTGCCGCCGGAGTTCGACTGCGGGAACGGCGAGAACACGGCCGCGGCCCCGCCCTGGATCTGGTCGACGTACCCGTGGAAGGTCCGCCCCGGGTACGCGTCGACGGTGAAGTCGACCGCCCGGCCGACGGCGACCTCGTCGATGTCGGTCTCGTCGACGCGGGCCGTCACGTAGACGTCGGTCGGGTCGTAGGCGATCGCGAGCTGCGAGCCGGCGGTGAGGTAGGCGCCCTCGGTGGTGCTCGTCGTGGCCACCGTGCCCTCGGCGGGCGCCCGGATCGGCAGCTGGGGCTGGACGTAGGCGCCCTGCAGCTGCACGCGACTCACCACCTGGTCCTTGCGCAGCACCGTGCCGGTGCTCACGGTCCAGCCGACGAGGGTCCCGCTGGACGGGGCGACGATCGGGATCTGGGTGCCGTCGACCTGCGCGTTGTCGGTGGAGACGTACTTGCTGGCGTCGAGGAGGTAGCTGATCGTGAAGGCGGCCGCGGCGGCCACCGCGAGCAGGATGATCACGACGAGCGCGATCTTCGTCGACCGCTTGAGCGGGCGGCGGGCGGCCTTCTCCTCCCCGCCCTCCTCGGCGACCGGGGTCGCGGCGGTGTCCGCGTCGGTGTCGGTGCTCTCCGGTGCGCTCACGAGTTCCCCCCGCCGATGACGACCTGCTGGCCCTCGGACAGCCCACCGAGGATCTCCGTGCGGTCCGCGCCCGCGAGCCCCGTGGTGACCGGCGTGGGCGACTGCGTCCCGTCCGGTCGCAGGACGTTCGCCACGGTCCGGTCGCCCTCCCGGCGCAGCGCGGAGTTCGGCACGCTGAGCTTGTCCGACTGCGCGGTGACGACGGTGGTCCGGGCGGACTGCCCGTCGCGGACGCGCGGGTCGACGTCGGTGAGGGCCATGGTCACGTAGTACTCGATGCTGCCGCTGATCGCCGTGCCCGACGGCGCCACCGAGAGCACGGTGCCGGTGAAGGTGCGCTCGGGCACCGCGTCGAGGGACACGACCACGCGCTGCTGGGGTGCGACCTTCGCCGCGTCGACCTCCTGGAACGGGGCCACGACGGCGAACTGGGCCACGTTCTGCAGCACCAGGAACTGGGTGCCGCCGGGACGGGTCGGCGACGCCGCGCCCGGCGCGGCACCGGCCCCCGCGGCCTGCGCGGCGCCGGGGATCGTCGCGTCGGAGCCGGGGGCGAGGGCGGAGGTGCCGCTGCTGGGGGCGACGAACTCCCCCACCGCCCCGTTGAGGGCGGAGACGGTCCCGGCGGCCGGGGCGCGCAGCGTGGTGTTCTCGAGGTTCCGGCGGGCGATCTGCACCTGCGTGCGGGCCCCGTCGACCGCGGCGGCCGCGCCGTCGAGGGTGTTCGGCCGGTCGGCGCTCGCGGAGTCGAGCCCGTTCTGGGCGCTGACCTGGCCCTGCCGGGCGCTGGCCACCTGCAGGTCGCCGGCCGCCGCGTCGACGGAGCGCTTCTGCTGGGCCTGCTGGAGCGCCTGCTGGGCCTGCTGGAGTCCCTGCTGCGCCGACTGCACGGCGTACTGGTCGACGATCAGGGAGTTGCACGGGGCGGCGGGCGCCGACACGTAGGCCCCGCCCTGGGCACAGGCCGTCTGGTCGGCGGTGAGCTTCGCCGTCGCCTGGGCCAGTCCCGCCTGCGCCTGCGGCACCGCCGACCGGGCCGCGCGGATCGCGGCGTCGTCGGCGGCGAGGGTGGCGTCGACCTGGCGCTTCGTCGCCGACACCACCGAGGCCGCGGCGTTCAGCGAGTTCTGGGCGCCGCCGACGGACGTGGCGTCCTTCGTGCGGTTGTAGCTCGCCTCCTGGCCCGCGAGCTGGGCCTGGGCCTGCTTGAGCTGCTGGCGGGCCGTGAAGTCGTCGATCCGGGCGAGCACGTCCCCGGCCTCGACGCGGTCGCCGACCTTGACCTCGACGTCCTCGAGCTGTCCGGCCGTGGGGAACCCGAGGTTGGTCGCCCCGAGCGCCGACACCGACCCGGCCGACTCGACGCCGGAACTGACCGTGGCGCGTTCGACGCGGACCGTCTGCGGTGGCGCGCCGCCCTCCGACCCGCCGCAGGCGGCGAGGGTCAGGGCGGCCACTCCGGCGAGGGCGGCGAGCGCCATCCGATGGGTCACGATCGGCCCAACGCCGGAGATCGAAACGGGATACGACTCCCGGTCCGGGAATCACCTCACGTGGCGCACACCTCAGCGGTAGCCGCGCCGCACCACGCGCTCGAGGATGCCGAGGGTGTTGCGCAGGGCCTGCCCGGAGATCACCGGGAAGATGTCGCGGGCCCGCCACTCGGGGTGGATGTCGGACCAGTCGTAGTAGCTGGTCACGAGGGTGCCCCCGTCGGCCGGTTCGAGGCGGTAGCCGTAGACGTGGCCGATCGGCGGGCGGGAGACCCCGACGATCGTCCAGGCGATCTCGCGGTCGGCCTCGAAGGCGGTGATCGTCACGGTGACGTCGTAGCGCCCGAGCGGCCGGTCCCCCAGCGCCTCGCGGTCCATGTGCACGACGAACTGGTCGCCGGCCGCCGTCACCCGCTCGCCGGTGGCGTCCATCAGCATGCCCGCGCTGTCGATCGCCACGTGCCCGACCGGGTCGGTGAGCACCGCGAAGATCGCCTCGGGCGGGGCGGGGAGGGTGCGCGAGACCTCGATGCGCTCGGTCACGTCAGGGGTCGCCATGCCGCGAGCGTCTCGCCCGGGAGGTCCCCGCGCGAGCCGGAGGCGTCGGCGAGCCCGACGCAGCGCTCGCCGAGGAACACCCCGAGCCCGTAGTCGACCCGGTCGCCGTCGACGGCCAGGACGGACACGCCGATCTCGTACTCGGCGGGGTAGCCGACCTCCGCGACGTACTGGACGCGGACCGACGTCGGCGCGATCTCCGGCGGCGGTCCGCCCCAGCCGGGCGCGAGGAGGTCGTCGTGCAGGGCGGCGACGCCGTCGGCGTACCAGCCGACGAGCGCGACGTTGTTGACGTGCCGGTTGGTGTCGATGTCGCCGACCCGCGCGCGCAACGGGAGCGCGAAGGGGTAGAGCGAGCGGTCCCGCCGCTCCGGCCCGGGCTGGTACGCCGGCGGCGCGTCGGGCTCGTCGAGGCCCATGGCCGCGAGGTCGGCGCGCAGCGCGTCGGGCAGCCGCGCCGAGCCCTCGGCCGTGCCGAAGACGGTGACGGTGTCGCCGACGGCCACGCAGCGGTCGCCGTCGAACGCGGCGTAGCCGTAGGTGAACGACGAGCCGCCGATCCGGCGGACACCGATGCCGATGCGGTACTTCCCGTCGAAGGGCATCGGCTCGAGGCGCTCCAGGCGCTGCGCGGCGAGCAGGATGCGGAACGCCCCGAACCCGCCGTCCTCGACGAGGCGGCGGAAGAGCGGGAGCTCGGCCCCGACGCGGGCGTCCTCGAACCAGCGACCGAGCCCGATCGCGGAGATCTGCCCGTCGGGCCCGAGATCGGAGTAGCGCGGCACGACGTCGCGCAGGACCGGGTAGGCCGTCGGGAGGGTCGGATCGGACATGGGGCCATCGTCGTCGGGACGGCGCGGCGACCGCGCGCGGGTCCGGCGCCCGTCACAGCGGTGCCGGTCACACGCACCCGTCAGGTGGCCGCGTACTCCCCGTGCCGGCGCCACCAGACGTAGGGCTCCGACCGCGGCCGACCCGCCGGGGTGTCCTCCCAGGTCTCCTGCCGTCCGAAGGGCACCAGGTCGAGGAACGTCCACGTGCTGCCCAGCGCCTCGACCCCGCGGCCCGTGGTGGAGTAGGTGCGGAGCACCCGCTCGCCCTCGCGCAGGAACACGTCGAGCTGGAACCCCCGCACGCCCATCGCGTCGCGGAACCCGCCGGGGTCGGAGTACCAGGGGACGTCCCAGCCCATCCGCGCGCGGAACGCCTCGATCTCGTCGATCGGCGCGCGGGAGGAGAGCGCGAAGGTCACGCCGCGGGCGTTCAGGTGGTCGAGGTGGCCGACGTTGTCGGTGAACAGGCAGCAGCCCGCGCACGGGTCGTCGTCGGCCGGGCCGAGCATGTGGTGGTAGACGATCAGCTGCGGGCGTCCGTCGAACAGGTCGGCGAGGGTCAGCTCCCGCCCGCCCGGCCCGACGAAGCGGTGGGCGGGATCGACCTCCACGGCCGGCAGGCGCCGGCGCGCCGCGGCGAGCGCGTCCCGCTCCCGCGTCGCGGCCTTCTCCCGCTCCCGGAACTCCGCCGCGGCCGCCGCCCACTCCTGCTCGCTCACCACATCCATACCGGCTGATCCTAGAGTAGGACCACCGGGAGAGGTCAACCCGCCGGGACGAGGACGACCGGGAGCTCGTCGAGCCGGCTGCCGTCGGTGCCTGCCCGCCGCCGGGCGACCAGCGCGTCGTGGTCCACCGCGAGCCGGGCGTCGGGGTACTCCGCGCGCAGCACCCGCACCGCGGCGGCGAGCTCGAGGCGGGCGAGGTGCGCCCCGATGCAGACGTGGGGTCCGCCACCGAAGGCCAGGGTCACCTCCGTGTCCTGCTGCGCCGACACGAGGTCGACCAGCACCGGGGTCCCCGCGGCGACCGCGACCCCACCGACCGACGTGTCGCGGACCGCGAAGCGCCACAGTCCGAAGGGGGCCGGCGGATGCTCGCGCAGGACCTGCTCGACGACATCGTCCGCGGCGAGCCCCGGGGCGGCGAGGGCGCGGGCGAGCACGAGGCCGAGCAGGGGCTGCGTGGTGAGCTGGCCGACGAAGAGCACGGAGAACACCTGGTAGACGGGGTCGGCGCCGTCGAGCCGCCCCGCGAGCTCCGCCGCGATGCCGTCCCCCTCCCCCACGGCCGCCCCGGCGACCGCGAAGAACGAGCCGAACGCCGCCGGGTCGCCCGCCTGCATCCCCGCGCAGGCCTCGACGATCGTCGCGAGACACGACCGCGGGGCGCCCACGAGGTCGAGCAGCACGGTGGCCGGGAACGGCACCGTGACGGTGGGCACGAGGTCGACGACCTCGCCGGGACCCGCGCCCGCCAGCAGCTCCCGCACGGTCGCCTCGATGCCGGCCGCGAGCTCCCGGATGCGCCGCGGGGCGAACATCGGAGCGTGGGCGCGGCGCAGGGCGAGGTGCGCGGGCCCGTCGAGCGTCGACAGCGACGGTGCCTCGGCGGCGGTCGGCTCGACGACGCCCGTGGTCCGGTCCCATGACGCCGGCGCCCACGCCGGGTCCTTGACCAGGTCGGGGTGGTTCCAGACCTCGCGCGCCAGGTCGGCGCGGGTGACGACGAGGGCGTGTCCCCCGGCCGGCGCGGCGACCTCCACCACCGGACCGGCGGCGCGCAGCGCGGCGTGCGGGGCACCGGGCTCGTCGGGACCGTGGACGCGGGCGGCGAACGGGTCGATCCCGGCGTGCGGGCAGGCGGTCATGCGGTCCCCCGTCATCGGCAAAGTTACTTTCTGACAAAGTGACTTTAGCGGGTACTAGAGTCCGACGCCATGGACGACGAGGTGGCGGCCCACCGGAACCGGCTGCTCACGGGGCTGCGGTCCTTCGGCGCGCGGTACGCGGAGATCACCCGGCGCTTCGCCGACCACCTCGGGCTGCACGCCACCGACGCGACCGCACTGACCGAGATCCTCACGGCGGAGGACAGCGGGACCCCGATCACCCCCGCCCGGCTCGCCCGGCGCCTCGGGCTCACCTCGGGCGCGACGACGATCCTGCTCAACCGGCTCGAGGCCGCGGGCTACGTCGTCCGCAGCCGGGAGCACACCGACCGCCGGGTCGTCTCGCTGCGCAGCGGCCCGGGGACGAACGAGCGTGCGTACGCCTTCTTCGCCCCCCTCGCCGAGGCCCTCGACGCGATGCTCGACCCCCACCCCCGTCCGCAGCTCGAGCACACCGAGGCCCTGCTCGACGAGCTCGACACCACCCTCGCCGGGCTCCTCGACGAGGGCAGGCTGGGCTGATCGCAGGGCAGGCTGGCCTGCGTGGCCGGGGAGCGGTGGAGCTGATCTACTCGCGGCCGTGACCGATGCCGCCCTCCCGACCCACGCGGACGAGCCGCACGTCGAGCAGAACGAGAACCGCCTCAACCGGCTGCGGGCCGGTGTCCTCGGCGCCAACGACGGCATCGTCTCGACCGCCGGCATCGTCCTCGGCGTGGCCGGCGCGACCATCGACAGCGCCCCGCTCCTCACGGCGGGCGTGGCCGGCCTCGTCGCGGGCGCGGTGTCCATGGCGCTCGGCGAGTACGTGTCGGTGTCGAGCCAGCGCGACGCCGAGAAGGCGATGCTCGCCAAGGAGGAGCGGGAGCTCCGCGAGGACCCGGAGGACGAGCTCGCGGAGCTCGCCGCGATCTACCGGTCGAAGGGGCTGAGCGAGGAGACCTCGATGCAGGTGGCCCGCGAGCTCTCGGCGCACGACGCCTTCGCCGCGCACGTCGAGGCCGAGCTGAAGATCGACCCCGACGACCTCACCAGCCCGACGCAGGCCGCACTGACCTCCGCGGTCGCGTTCACCCTCGGCGGCGTGCTGCCCCTGCTCGCGATCCTGCTGCCGCCGTTGGCGTGGCGGGTGCCCGTGACGTTCGTGGCGGTGCTGCTCGCGCTGGCGGTCGCCGGCTGGGTCTCGGCGCGGCTCGGCGGGGCCCCTCCGGTCAAGGCCGTCCTGCGGGTCTGCCTCGGCGGGGCGGTCGGCCTCGCCGCGACCTACGGCATCGGCATGCTGCTGGGCACCGCGGTGGGCTGAGCACTCCCGAGGGCCTCCCGGGTCGCCGCGTCGGCCGGGACGAACGTCTCGATGGAGAGCTCGTCGAGGGTGACGTCGAACGCCGCCCCGAAGTGCGTGATCGTCGAGTAGAAGCGCAGCTCCCCCAGCTCGGGGTGCTCCAGGTGCAGGGGCAGCATCAGCTGCGCGGCCCGGTCGAGCACCGGCACCGTGCGATCGTCGGGGACCCACGGCCCCACCTCGGCCCGCAGCGCGACGAGCCGCGGGTCGCCGGTGAGGTCGACGAGGCGGTCGAGCCGGTGGAGCAGGTGGCCCGACCACTGCGCGCGGTTGCGGATGCGCGGGGCGAGCGCCCCGGGGTGCAGGGCCAGCCGGTAGATGTTGACCGGCGGGGCGAGGAACGCGGGGTCGAGGCCCGCGAGCAGCGTGGTGACCGCGCCGTTGGTCAGCACCACGTCCCCGCGACGGTCGACGACGAGCGCCGGGTACGGCTCGTGGCCGGTGACCAGGTGGTGCAGCGCCTCGCGGACCGCCGAGAGGTCGTCGAGGACCGACTCGGGGTAGCTCGGGGCGTAGCCCGCGGCGAGCAGCAGGGCGTTGCGCTCGCGCAGCGGGACCTCGAGTCGCGTCGCGAGGTCGATCAGCAGGGCGCGGCTCGCGTGCGCCTTGCCGGTCTCGACGAAGCTCAGGTGCCGCGTGGAGACGTTGGCCTCCAGCGCGAGGTCCATCTGGCTCCGGCGACGGCGGGTGCGCCATCCCCGGAGCATCGTCCCGGCGGTGCTCATGGGCCGGAACGGTAGGACGCGGCGGGAACGGCGGCCATGACCTCCGAGGTCATGGCCACGACGACCTGCACCTTTCGATGGCAGCGCGCGGCCGCCGTTCCCTGCCACCGGGCCGGCACGGCCGTCCGGTGACGTCGTCAGGCGGCCAGGTGGAACGTCTCCGCGAAGCGGCCGAGGAGGTCGCCGGGCCCGCGCAGCACCTCGACCACACCGGTCTCGATCGCCCGCGCCGGGGCGAGCTCCCCGGTGAGGAGCCGGTGGATGCCCGGGCCCGTGGCGAAGGCGAGGTCGGCCGGCCCGTCCTCGCGGGTGACGTCGAGGGTGGGGCCGTCGACCTGGATCCGCAGCTCGGCGGGGCCGACGTGCGCCGCGTAGGCGGTCGCGGGCAGGGTCGCCGCCACCTGCGGTCGGAAGGCGGTGCGCAGGGAGATGGTCATCGCGTCCGGGCTGAGGATCTGCTCCTCGCGCGGGTCGCCCATCGCCTTGAAGCCCCACGCCCCGAGCGCCAGCACGACGGGCTCGAGCTCGCGCCCGTAGGGCGTCAGCTCGTAGATGACCACGCGCGACCGCGGGGCCCGGCGCAGGACGCCGGCCGCCTGCAGTTCCTTGAGCCGCGCCGCCAGGACGTTGCTCGGGATCCGCGGGAGCCCCGCGGCGAGCTCGCCGTAGCGGCGCGGCCCGACGAGCAGGTCGCGGACGATGAGCAGCGCCCAGCGTTCGCCGACGAGCTCCATCGCCCGCGTGATGCCGTCGTACTGGCCGTACTCCCGGGGGGCCACGGGCCTCAGACCTGCTGACTCGCGAGGACCTCGGGGCCCTGCTCGATCGCGGCCGGGTCCATCCAGCCGAGGTCGACGACGTTGCCGTCGGGGTCGGCGAGCGGGCGCTGGTACATGAAGCCGTGGTCCGCGGGCGGCCCGGGCTCGGACCCGCCCGCGGCGACCCCGGCGGCCACCGCGGCGTCGACGGCCTCCCGGCTCTCGAGGAAGACCGCGGTCGCCGCCGTCGGGTGCACCGCCGGGTCGCCGATCGACAGCTCGGTCATCGTCTGGAAGAACTCGCGCGTCTGGATCATGACGTAGCTGTGGCCGTCCTCGACGACGACGCAGGCGGCGTTGTGGTCCGAGAACCTCGGGTCGATGGTGAAGCCGACGGCCGTGTAGAAGGCCTTCGCCCGCTCCAGGTCGGTCACCGGCAGGTTGACGAACATCGCGGTCACGCTCATCGGGGCTCTTCTCCTCGGGGTCCGGGCCGTGCGAGGCTCACACTTGTGAAAAACAAGTGCGACGTCAAGGTCCTCGTGGCGGGCGCGAGCATCGCGGGTCCCGCGCTGGCCCACTGGCTGCACCGACGGGGCGCCGAGGTGACCGTGGTGGAGCGGGCCCCGGGTCTCCGACCCGGCGGGCAGGCGGTGGACGCGCGCGGGGTGACCCGGGAGGTCATCCGGCGCATGGGGCTGGACGAGGCGGTCCGGGCGGCCCGCACCGAGACCCTCGGCGCCTACACCGTGGCCGCGGACGGGACCGTGCTGGAGACCCACCGGGCGGAGGACCACGGCGGCGACGGCTACATCGCCGAGATCGAGATCCTGCGCGGGGACCTGTCGCAGGTGCTGCACGACGACACCCGGGACGGTGTCGAGTACGTCTTCGGCGACCGGATCGCCGAGCTGACCCAGGACGCGGACGGGGTCGACGTGCTCCTCGCGGGCGGCGACCGGCGGCGGTTCGACCTGGTGATCGGGGCGGACGGGCTGCACTCGGCGCTGCGGGCGATGACCTTCGGGCCGCACGAGCGGTTCGTCCGCCACCTCGGGCTGGTGCTCGCCTTCTACAGCCTGCCCAACGAGTTCGGGCTGGACCGCTGGCTGCTGCAGTACCAGGACCGGGAGTCCGGGCGTTCCGCGCTCCTGCGGCCGATCCAGGACGCCACCCGGGCGATGGCGATGTTCTCCTTCCCCGCGCCCGCCTTCGACGTCGACCCCCGCGACGTCCCGGCCCAGAAGCGCCTGCTGCGCGACCGCGTGGCCGACCTGGGCTGGTCGACCCCGCGCCTCCTCGCGCACCTGGACGACACCCCGGACTTCTACCTCGACCAGGTCGCCCAGGTGGTGATGGACCGGTGGTCGGGCGGGCGGGTGGGGCTGCTCGGGGACGCGGCGTGCAGCTCGTCGCCGATGTCCGGACAGGGCACCGGGATCGCGCTCGTCGGCGCCTACCTGCTCGCCGGGGAGCTCGCCGCCGCCGGCTGGGATCCCGGGGCGGGGTTCGCCGGGTACGAGCGGCGGATGCGGCCGTTCGTCGAGGCCAACCAGGAGATCGGCCGCATGCACGTGCAGAGCCTGGACGCGTCCGGGTCGGACGCCGAGCCGGACGCGGTCGACATGGAGGCGGTCATGGCGCTGGCGGACCGCGCGATCAACGGGGTCGAGCTCCCCGACTACGCCGAGGTGCCCGACTCCCGGGGCGCCTGAGCGCCGCCGGTGAGCCGGGCCGGACCCCGCGGGGTCCTACTTGCCGTTGCGTGTGACCGAGAACGACTTCGTCGTCAGGCCGGTGCCGCCGGTCCAGGGCTCGAACCCGGCCTGGACGCTCTGCATGTACCAGGTGGGCTTGACGACCCCCCGGAGCATCGCGTCGCGGGTGAAGGCCTCGATCGGCAGGTCCTTCACCGAGGTCACCGGGGTCTTGCGGACGTAGGAGATGACGGGCGGGTTGGCGGCGCCGTACCAGACGGTCCACTTGGTCCCGGCGATCGTGACGTCGTAGTAGGGCTTGCCGATCGGCTGCACCCACGAGGTCCGGTTGAGCCAGATCATCATCTCGGCGCCGGCCGGGCGGCCCGCGTAGTCCTTCGTCGGGTGGAACCAGACGTCGTAGGCGGTGTTGTACTGCTGGACCCGGCTCGCGGGGGCCGCCGTGGTCGTGGCGGCGGGCGCCGTGGTGGGCGTCGCGCCGGGGGCCGTCGTGGTGCCCGCGGGCGCCTTGGTGGTCGTCGCGGCCTTCGTCGTCGTCGTCGCGGGCACGGCAGCCGGGACGGCGGTGGGGCCCGAGGTGTCCCAGGAGGACCGGACGGTCCCGAGCTGGGAGACCATCGCGGGGAACGGCGAGTCCTTGGTGCAGTAGCCGTAGTTGCAGCCGCGGTAGATCGACGGGTAGCCGGCCGGGCCCTGGTTGTTCGTGTGCTCGGCGGTGTCGACGATGAACCCGGTGGGCCCGTTCTCGGTGATGCACTGGGCGGTGCTCGCACCCCAGCGGCTGTTCTGGATGACGTACTTGTCGCCCGAGACGCCCATGGACCCGAACTGCTCGCAGGTCCGCCGCGGTGCCGCCGCCGATCCCATCGTCGGGCCCACGATCAGGGCGCCGAGGCCGGCGGCCAGGGCCGCGACGAGCGCGACGACCACCAGCGGGCGCCGGGCGCGGTGGCGCCCCGGGCGCTGCGCGCCGCTCGAACCAGCCGCCTGACCTGCCGAAACCGACGGTCCCATTCCCGCTCCCCCACCCCCTGGGCCCGACGGTCCGCCGGGCACTCGGCTACTCCTCGGACCAGGTCTCGGAACTGTTACAGACCCGCATCGGAGAAGTCGGGAGGCTGCGACGCGTTTCCCACCCGATTGTCCGAATTGCTGGATGTCGGGGGACACGAATGCCGCAGCATTCGCGTCCCGACGTGACCTCGGCGGCACATCTGACGTCTAATCCCCGGAGCGGATCACCCCGCAGATCGTCGGAATCCGCGATGTCGGTGAAGACCCCAGGAAGGCGGGACCATGGCCGAGGACGACCTCCTGGCAGCGGCGACCGGCGCGATCGTCGTCGGGATCGACGACTCCGCCGGGGCCCGCGCGGCCCTGACCTACGGCATCGAGGAGGCCCACCGGCGCCAGGCGCCCGTCCTCGCGGTGACCATCCACCACTCCCAGGCCGCCTGGGCACCGCGGGTCGCCACGGTCCTCGACGAGCGGGCCGTCGGCGAGGTCCGCGGCGCCGCGCAGCAGTTCGTCGATGAGGTGGTCGCGGAGCAGCGGGAGCGCGGCGTGGTCGCTCCCGCCGTCCGGGTCGGCATCCGCACGGGCTCCCCCAGCGACGTGCTGTGCCGGCTGAGCGCGCGGTCCCTCCTGCCGGTCATCGGCGACCGGGGACGCGGGGCGCTGACGAGCCGCCTCATCGGGTCGGTGGTGCTCGGGGTCGTGGTGAACGCGCGGTGCCCCGTGCTCGTGGTCCACCCGGGCGACCTGCCGCGCGAACCCCGAGGATGAGCCGATGAGCCGACCCCCTGCCCTCCACGTCGACGCGTCACCGGAGTCGGAGCTGGTGGAGGTGGGCGACGGCGTGTTCGCCCACATCCAGCCCGACGGCAGCTGGATGATCAACAACACCGGGTTCCTCGTCGCCCGCGACGGGGTCAGCGCCATCGACAGCTGCGCCACCGAACGCCGCACCCGCAACTTCCTCGACGCCATCGCCGGCGTCACCACCGCGCCGATCCGCACGCTGGTGAACACCCACCACCACCCCGACCACACCGCCGGCAACGGCCTGTTTTCCGGCGCGGCGATCGTCGCCCACGACAACGCCCGCCCCGAGATGCGGGCCCTCGGGCTGCCGCACAACTCCGGGATCTGGAGCGACGTCGACTACGGCGACCTCGAACTCGCCCTGCCGTTCCTCACCTTCACCGACCGCATGACCCTGTGGGCCGACGACCAGCGCGCCGACCTGCTCTACTGCGGCGGCCCCGCCCACACCACCAACGACGTCGTCGTCTGGCTGCCCGAGCAGTCGGTGCTCTTCGCCGGCGACCTGCTCTTCCACGGCGGCACCCCGTTCCTGCTCTCCGGGTCGGTGCTCGGCGCCATCGAGGTCCTCGAGGGCTTCGTGAAGCCACTCGGCGCCCGCACGATCGTCCCCGGCCACGGGCCGGTCGGCGGCCCGGAGATGATCGACGAGGTGCTGGGCTACCTGCGCTTCGTCCGCGACGTCGCCCGCGACGGCCACGCCGCCGGCGTCCCGCCCCTCGAGCTCGCCCGCGGCACCGACCTCGGCGCCTACGCCGAGTGGACCGACCCCGAACGCATCGTCGGGAACCTGCACCGCGCCTACGCCGACCTCACCGTGCCCGAGCACCAGCGCGGCGGGCCGATCGACTTCCCCGGCGCGCTCGGCGACATGGTCACCTACAACGGCGGCCGCCCGCTCACCTGCCTCGCGTGAGGACGCCCCTCAGGCGAGGGGGACCGCGGACCCGGTGACGTCGACACCCCGGCCCGGGTCGGCCGCGACGTCGACGAGCAGCGTGCTCGGCCGACCCATGTCGTGGCCCTGCGCGAGCGTCAGCCGGACCGGCGGCTCGATCGCTCCGAGGTCGGCGAGATAGGCCCCGAGGGCCGCCGCCGCCGCGCCGGTCGCGGCGTCCTCGAACACCCCGCCGGGCGGGAAGGGGTCGCGGACGTCGAACCCCCGTGGTCCGGTGCGGTGGACGAGCTGGAGCGTGGTCCAGTCCCGGGCCGCCATGAGCTCGCCGAGGGCCTCGAGGTCGTACTCCAGGCGCGCGAGCCGCGAGCGGGTGGCCGCGGCCAGCACCAGGTGGTGGGCGCCGGCGAAGGCCACGCGCGGCGGCAGCCGCGGGTCGAGCTCGTCCCGGCGCCAGCCCAGGAGGTCCAGCGTGCGGTCCACGTCGGCGTCGTCGACGGGGAGGACCCGGGGCGGCACGCTGGTGAGGGTGGCTGTGAGCGCGTCGCCCTCCCACCGCGTCCGCACGGGCACCCGCCCCGACCGGGTGTGCAGCACGAGCGTGCCCGTGCCCTCGCGGGCGGCCCGGGCGACCGCGGCGGCGATCGTGGCGTGCCCGCAGAACGGCACCTCGGCGCGGGGACTGAAGTAGCGGACCGTGCAGTGGGTCTCGTCCGGGGCGGGCGTCGCGTCGGGCGGTGCGGCCGAGAGGAACGCGGTCTCGGAGAACCCCACGTCGGCGGCGATCCGGGCCATGCCGGCGGGGTCGAGCCCGTCGGCCCGCAGGACGACGCCGGCCGGGTTGCCGCCGGCGGGCGTCGTCGTGAAGGCGGTGTAGCGGAGCACCTCGACGGGTCCGGACGACCGCGTACCGGTGGTCACCGTTCCGCCGGCACGCGGGTCGGGATGTCCTCGACGCGGTGGTAGACGGGCAGGCCCCGACGCTCGGCGATGGCGACGTCCTGGTCGGCGCCGGCGGACTCCCCCGGCAGCCGGAGGACGGCGTCGCAGTGCTCGAGCAGGCGCTGTGCGGTGGGGTAGAGCACCTGCTCCGCCAGGGGGTCGTCGAGGCCGGCGCCCGCGGTCCGCAGCACCGGGAGGGCGACCCACTCCCCGATGATCGGGACGTGGCCCGCGGCGAAGACCGGCCACGAGGCCTGCTCGAGCCGGTCGAGGTTGGCCGCGATCGCGTCGGGGTCGCCGCCGGTGCCGGAGCGGTAGGGGCCGGCGATGAGGATGAGGAGAGGTCGATCGGTCATGGCGGTAGAGTACGTGCAGAATCGTGCACAAACAAGAAGGAGTGCGCATGCTGGCAGCGGAGCGGCGTGACTACCTGCTGGCCCGGCTCGAGGCCGACGGGAAGATCGTCGCCAAGGAGATCGCGGGCGAGCTGGGGTTGTCCGAGGACAGCGTGCGACGCGACCTGCGGGAGCTGGCGGCGGCGGGCCTGTGCCAGCGCGTCTACGGCGGGGCGGTGCGGTCCTCCCCCGCCGCGGCCGACTACGCCACGCGCACCACCGTCGCCCCGGACAGCAAGCGCCGGGTCGCCGACCGCGCCGCGCAGCTGGTCCAGCCCGGGAGCACCGTCATCCTCGACGGCGGCACCACCACCTCGGCTGTGGTCGACGCTCTGGACCCGGCGCTGACCTGCACCGTCATCACCCACAGCCCCACCATCGCGGTGGCCCTGGTCCGTCACCCCGGCGTCGAGGTCTTCCTGCTCGGCGGGCGGCTGTTCAAGCACTCCGCGGTCACCTGCGGCGCCGCCGCGGCCGAGGCCGCCGCCGGGATCGCCGCCGACCTCTTCCTGCTCGGCGTCACCGGGGTGCACCCCACCCACGGGCTGACCACCGGCGACGCCGACGAGGCGGCGATGAAGCGGACCCTGGCCGGCCGCGCCGCCGAGACCTGGGTGCTCGCCAGCGCCGAGAAGCTCGGGGCCGTCTCGCCGTACACGGTCCTGCCCGTTTCGCGCGTCGCCGGCGTGGTCACCGACGGCACGCCCACCGACACCACCGAGGCACTCGACCGGGCCGGGGTACCGGTGCTGCCGGCGAGCTGAGCCGCTCCCATGACCTCGGAGGTCATCGACCCGACGACCTCCCGGGAGCCACCGTTGCTCCCATGACGACCACGACGACCGCCACCCGCTCCCGGACCCCGCTCCGGCGGGTCCTCCTCCTCGACGCCGCGGCGTCCGGTGCCCTCGGGCTCGCCGGGCTCGTCGGCTCCACCGCCCTCGACGACCTCCTCGGGCTGCCGGCGGCGCTCCTGCTCGGCGTCGGGGTGTTCCTCGTCGTCTACGCCCTCGGCCTCGTCGGGCTGGCCCGGATGACGCCGGTCCCGCGCGGCCTCACCCTCGTCGTCGTGCTCGGCAACACCGCCTGGGTGCTGATGAGCGCGGCGCTCGTC
Source organism: Actinomycetospora atypica (assembly GCF_042653685.1). Lineage (NCBI taxonomy): Bacteria > Bacillati > Actinomycetota > Actinomycetes > Pseudonocardiales > Pseudonocardiaceae > Actinomycetospora > Actinomycetospora atypica. The sequence goes on from NZ_JBHSIV010000024.1 coordinate 45,182, forward strand.
GTCGGGGCCTGGGACCGGCTCACGACGCTCGGCGCGGTCGTCGTGCTGGCCCAGGCCGCGGCCGTGGCGGTGTTCGCCGACCTGCAGTGGGCCCATCGGGGAGGGCTTGACACAGTGGGGCGGTGACCGACGCGGCGATCGAGCCCCTGGCCCCCGTCGAGATGGCGGTCGAGATCGCCGCCGACCCGGGCCGGGTGCGGGCGAGCCTCGCCGACTCGGTGACGGTGTGGCTGCGCCCGTCGGGCGTGGTCTCCCGCGCCGGCGGCGAGATCGCCGTGGCCACCAGCGACGTCCCGGTGCAGGTCCTCGAGCGCGACCCGCTGGTCACCGGGATCGACGAGGGCGCCGGGCCGCTGCGCACCACCTGGACGCTGCAGGCCCGGGCCGACCGGACGGCGGTCGTCGTGACCAGCACCGCCGGGTTCACCGACGCCGCCGACGCCGACGCCCACCGCGAGCGCATGACGACCGTGCTCACCGTGCTCGCGGCCCACCTCGAGCACTTCCCCGACCCGCCGGGCACCGAGGTGCACGCCTGGGGGCCCTCGCGGGGGCGCGGCGCGGGCTCCACCCACGAGCAGGCGCACGCCCGGTTCTTGTCCCAGGTGGGGGTGCTGGTCCCGGGCCAGCCGGTCTCGACGTTCCGCGGGCTGCCGGCGATGGCCGGGACGTGCCTCGAGCGGCGCGGCGGGCACCACCACAGCGCGGCCCTGGTGCTGATCGACGAGCCCGCGCCCGGGCTGGCCGTCCTCTCCACCGCCGGCACGCCCCCGGTCCACGAGGTGCACGCCCTGCTCTTCGGCGACGACGCGGTGGCCGACCGCCTCCAGGCCCAGTGGGCGGCCTGGCTCGCCTCGGTCTAGAGCCGGGTCGGCGTCGCTAGCCGGCGGCGAGCTCGGTCCGCGTCCACGGCAGCCCGAAGCGCACCTCGACCCCCGGGGAGTAGTGCACGAGGTCGGGCGCCCGGCCCGCCAGCATCGGGAACCCGGCGGCGGGGACGAGGTCGTCGTCGAACGCGGTGAGCTCGGCCCGGCGCAGCGGCCACGGGCCGTGGACGTTCGGGACGTACAGCGGGACGCCGAGGTGGCGCTCGTGCAGCCCCCAGCGCGCGGTGAGGAACGTGGTCAGCTCGTCCTCGACCGGGTCGCCGGGCCGGATCGCGACGACGCTGCGGTGCCCGCCGGTCCACGTCGCGCAGCGGTAGGTCAGCTCCCCGTCGGTGTGCCGGAACGACATCCGCGCCCACCGGTAGGGCAGCCCGAACGCCGCCTGCGCCCCGATCACCACCGCGAGCCGGGAGGCGTCGAGCGAGCGGAAGACGATGCCGCGCCGCCCGGAGTCGTCGACGGTGTAGAGCCGGACGTTGGTCTCGAGGAACGTCCCGAACCACGGCACGGCCGGCCCGCGGGACACCCCGGCGCCGACCATGCGGAACGGGATGAGCCCCACGTAGGTGGCGCCGTCGTGCACGTCGGGCCGCACTCCGGGCGGCAGGAACGGCGCGACGTCGGCGGGGTCGACGGCCCAGTGCAGGAAGGCGGCGTCGCGCCAGGCCTGCGTCATCATCGTCGGGCCCCGGAAGGGCGGGGCCTGCGCGGTGACCGGTTCGGGCTGCATCCCGCCGGTGTGCCCGCGAATGAGGTGCGCGACCCGTGGGCACTCCGATCTCCGTGTCCTTCCCCGCCGGCTTCTTCGACCGTTCGGACCCGCGCGACGACACCGTGTTCTACGGCATGCCGCGCCTGGTCCAGCACATCGACGAGGGCGCGATCGCCTCGGTCAGCGCCTACTACGACGAGGTGGGCGTCGACGGCGACGTCCTCGACCTGATGTCGTCGTGGGTCTCCCACATGTCCACCCCGCCCCGCCGGCTGACCGTGCTCGGCATGAACGACGCCGAGATGCGCGCCAACACCTGGGCGCACGAGCGCGTGGTCCACGACCTCAACGCCGACCCGCGCGTGCCCTTCGACGACGGGTCGTTCGACACGGTGGTGTGCTCGATGTCCGTCGACTACCTCACCGACCCGGTGTCGGTGTTCCGCGACGTGGCGCGGGTGCTGCGTCCCGGCGGGAAGTTCGCGGTGACGTTCTCCAACCGCTGCTTCCCGACGAAGGCCGTGCGCGGCTGGCTCTCCACCGACGACGCCGGGCACGTGCGGATCGTGACCGACTACTTCCGTGCCTCGGGGGCGTTCGGCGAGCCCGTGGCCGAGGAGCGCCCGTCGGCCGGCGACCCGGTGTTCGCGGTGTGCGCTCCGCGCTCGTGAGCACTTTCCGGGAGCCATGGCACCGGAAAGTGCTCACGGGTACGAAGGACACATGTCGCTCACCCGCTCCGGCGGCCCGCTGTCGCGGGGCCTGACCGAGACCCGGACCTTCACCGTCGAGGGCCCCGCCCACTCCCTGCTGCTCCAGCCCTTCGGCCGCCGGGTGCGGGCGGTCGTCGACGGCGTGACCGTGCTCGACACGGTGCGCGGTTCGCTGCTGCACGAGACCGGGCTCGGCCCGCAGCTCTACCTGCCCGCCGAGGACGTCCGGGCCGACCTGCTCTCGCCCTCGGACACCTCGACCCACTGCCCCTTCAAGGGTGACGCGAGCTACCAGCACCTCACGGTCGGGGACCGGACGATCCCCGACGCGGTCTGGTCCTACCCCGACCCCAAGCCCGACGCCGCCTGGCTCACGGGACTCGTCGCGCTGCCGATGAGCGCCGCCGACACGTGGCTCGACGAGGACGTCGAGGTGCTCGGCCACCTGCCCGACCCCTACCACCGCGTCGACCTGCGCCCGACGAGCCGCCCGGTCACCGTCACCGCCCCCGACGGCACCGTGGTGGCCGACTCGTCGAACGCGGTGCTGCTCGACGAGACCGGGCTCGGCGTGCGGTTCTACCTCCCCCGCGCCGACGTACGGGCCGACCTCACGGCCACCGACACCGTCACGACCTGCCCCTACAAGGGCGTGTCGACCTACTGGACGGTCGGGACCGGCGGCACCACCCACGTCGACGGCGCGTGGTCCTACGAGACGCCGCTGGACGAGTCGCGCGGCATCACCGGCCTGATCAGCTTCGGCGACCCGTTCGTCGTCGAGGTCGCGCGGAGCTAGTCGCCGTCAGCGGGCCTCCGCGACCACCACCGCGCGGAGGAGCTGGGCCTGGCCCGCGCGCAGCGCCGTCTCGGTGATCAGGTGCAGCAGGATCCAGCGCAGCTCGATGTGGCCGCGGCGGTCGTCCCGGACGGCGTCGTCCAGCGACTCCGCGCCCGCGAGCGCGTCGCGGCCCTGCTCGCAGACCTCCTGGTAGGCCCCGACGAGCACCTCGGGCTGGTCGAGGTCGCTGACCCGGATCTCGGCGTTGGAGTCGTCGACGTAGCTGAACGAGTAGGCGGCCCGGCCGCCCCGCTCGCCCCAGCGCTCGACCAGCCAGGTGCGCTCGAGGTCGGTCAGCAGCCGGACGATCCCGATCAGGCTCGCGCCCCCCTCGGGGACCTGCCGGCGCAGCGCCTCGGGTGGGAGCCCGTCGAGGCTGGCGATCACCTGCGACCGGAAGTGATCGAGCCACCCCTCGAGCGCCTCCCGCTCGTCGGCCACCTGCGGCGGCTGCAGGCGGCGGACCGGGGCGCGGTACACCGGGGGCTGCTGGTCGTCGATGCTCACTGGGGGTTCCTGCCGTCGAACGGCCCGGGTGCACGGATCGGGCCCCGACGCCTCGACCACACCCGGAGGTGGCGACGGCCGAGCATGCCCGTCCGGAGGCCGACGGACAAGCGGTTCCGGCTATTCGGACGGGAGGGTCACCAGGGCCTCGAGGGCCGGGAGGGCCGCCGCGAGGGCGTCGCGCTGGTCGGAGGGCAGCCGCTCGAGGCGCTCGGCGAGCAGCGCCGTCCGCTCGGTGCGCAGCCGCTCGATCATCGCGCGCCCCTCCGCGGAGAGCTCGACGAGCGCCGACCGGGCGTCCTGCGGGTCGGGCGTGCGGACCAGCAGCCCGGCGTCGTCGAGCGCCGCGAGGACCCGGCTCATCGTGGGCGGGGTGACGGCCTCCCGCCGGGCGAGCTCGGACAGGCGCAGCGGCTCGTGCTCCTCGAGGGTGACCAGCACGGAGGTCTGCAGCGGGGGCAGCACGGCGGCCGAGTCGACGCGGATGCGCCGGTTCAGCCGACCGACGGCCAGACGCAGGCGCGCGGGGAGCATCGGGTCGTCCGGATCGGTCGCGCCGCCGACCCCCATCGGGGAGCCGCTCGTCGCTGCTGGGGCCGTTGCCATACCTCACTATCCCACCCCGCGGGCACCCGCCACAGCACCGGGAGGGTTCTTCGTGCCGCTTTGGTCCGATTTGCTCCGGCGGCGCTGCTCCGTCCGGCCGCCGGTCAGAGCTTGCGGAGCCGGACCCGTCGCACGGCGTGGTCGGGGCCCTTCGTGAGCACCAGGCCGGCCCGCGACCGGGTGGGCGCGATGTTCTCGCGCAGGTTCGGGCCGTTGATCGTGTCCCACAGTTCGGCGGCCCGGTTGCGGGCGCTCTCCTCGTCCATCTCGGCGAACCGGCGGAAGTAGGACGCGGGGTCGCGGAACGCGGTCTCACGCAGCGCGAGGAACCGCTCGATGTACCAGCGGCGCACGTCGGTGGGGTGCGCGTCGACGTAGATCGAGAAGTCGATGAGGTCGCTGACCGCGAGGGCGCTCGCGCGCTCCCCGGTCTGCGGGGCGGGCTGGAGGACGTTGAGGCCCTCGAGCACGAGGATGTCGGGGCGCGCGACCGACCGCTGCTCGTCGAGGACGTCGTAGACGAGGTGGGAGTACACCGGCGCGGGGACCTCGGGCTTGCCCGCCTTGATGTCGGAGACGAAGCGCAGCAGGGCCCGCCGGTCGTAGGACTCCGGGAAGCCCTTGCGCGCCATGATCCCGCGCCGCTCCAGCTCGGCGTTCGGGTAGAGGAACCCGTCGGTGGTCACCAGCGCGACGTTCGGGTGGTCGTCCCAGCGGGCCAGCAGCAGGCGCAGCAGGCGGGCGGTGGTCGACTTGCCCACCGACACCGAGCCGGCGATCCCGACGACGAACGGGGTCGGCTCCTCGTCCTGGCGCAGGAAGGTCCGGTAGGCCTCCAGGAGCCCGGACGTGGCCCGCACGTGCAGGTCGAGCAGCCGCGACAGCGGGAGGTAGACGTCCCGGACCTCGGCGAGGTCGACGGGGTCGCCCAGCGAGGCGAGCTCGTCCAGCTCGGCGCCGGTCAGGGGGAGGTCGTCGGACTCGACCGGGGCACCGGGGCCGCCCTCACTGAGCGCGGCCCACGAACTGCGGTCGAAGTCGACGAACGGGGACCCGCTCATGGGCGCCCATTCTCGGGGTGCGACCCCGGCCGACCGCCACCCGCTGTTCCCACCGTCACGACGCGTCTTCCGGGCGGTGGCCCAGCTGACGGATCGACTGGAGCGCGTACTCCACGACGACGACCGCCGGCGGCAGCCCCAGCACGTGCACCACCGCGGCGGCGACGTCGCCGGGGTCGAGGCCCTCGTCGTGCATGCGCCCGGCGAACGCCCGGGCGTCGTCCTGCCCGGCGACGAGGTCGGTGGCGACGAAGCCCGGCGCCACCGTGGTCACCCGCACACCGCGGGGCCCGACCTCGAGCCGCAGCGTCTCGGCCACCGCGTGCGCCGCGTGCTTGCTCGCCGCGTAGACGCCGCCCGCGGCCGAGGCCACCCGCCGCCCCGACATCGAGGACAGCACGACGACCGTGCCGCCCTCCCCCAGGTGCGGTAGCGCGGCCCGCGCCGTGGCCAGCAGGCCGGTCACGTTGACGTCGAGGACGCCCCGCCAGGTCTCCGGGTCGGTGTCGGCCACCGCGCCGAGCGCCATGACCCCGGCGGCGGCGACCACGTCGTCGAGCCCGCCCAGCTCGGCCGCCAGCCCGTCCACGGCCGCGACGAGGGCGGCGGGGTCGGTGACGTCGGCGGCCGCGACCGCGTGCCCGTGGCCGGGCAGCCCGGCGACGACGGCGTCGAGGTGTTCCCGACGACGCGCCACGAGGCCCACGTGGGCGCCCGCGGCCGCCGCGGCGTGCGCGGTGGCGGCACCGATGCCCGAGGAGGCGCCGACGACGAGGACCCGGCGTCCGGTCAGGCTGGTCACCCGCGCAGCGTAGGGATCGCCGCACGACGAGGGTGTCGGTCCCCGCCCGTAGGATTCCGGACATGGCCAACATCGCGACCAACGACCGGGTCGACTTCGACCGGCTGGTGGAGTTCCTCAGGACGCGCCACAAGGCCATCGTCGTGACCCGGCGGGAGGACGGCGGCGACCAGACGAGCCCGGTCACGCTCGGGATCGACGCCGAGGGCCGCCTGCTGGTGTCCACCTACCCGCAGCGCTCGAAGGTCGTCAACATCCGGAAGCACCCGCGCATCGCCATGTGCGTGCTCTCCGACGAGTTCAACGACCCGTGGGTGCACGTCGAGGGCGAGGCCGAGATCCTCGACATGCCCGACGCGCTCGACGGGCTCGTCGAGTACTTCCGCTCCATCTCGGGCGAGCACCCCGACTGGGACGAGTACCGGCAGGCCATGGCCGACGGCAACAAGTGCCTGATCCGCCTCACCATCGACCACTGGGGCCCCATCGCCACCGGTGGGTTCCCGCCCCGCTCGGCCGAGCCGGGAGCCCGGAACTGACGTGGACGTCCTCCTCTCCGTCCTCGGCCTCGTCGGGGTCGTCGCGGTCACCCTCGGCACCGCGGTCTTCGTCGCGGCCGAGTTCTCGCTGACCACGCTCGAGCGCAGCCAGATCGACCACCACGCCGAGGAGGTCGGGGACCGGCGTGCGAAGACGGTCGCGAAGGCGCACCGCAACCTCTCCTTCGAGCTCTCGGGCGCCCAGCTCGGCATCACGATCACCACGCTGGTCACCGGCTACCTGGCCCAGCCGGCGATCGCGACGCTGATCTCGCCGGTGCTCGAGGACGTCGGGCTGCCCGTCGGGGCCGCGGCCGGCGTCGCCGCCGTGGTCGCCCTGGTGCTGGCCACCGCCCTGTCGATGGTGTTCGGCGAGCTGGTCCCCAAGAACCTCGCGATCGCCGACCCGCTGCGCACCGCGCGGACCGTCGCCGGCATCCAGTCCGCCTTCTCGCGGGCCCTGTCGTGGTTCATCTCCGGGCTCAACGGCGCGGCGAACTGGATCGTGCGCCGGCTCGGGGTCGAGCCCGCCGAGGAGCTCCGGTCGGCCCGCTCGCCCCAGGAGCTCGGCTCGCTCGTGGCCACCAGCGCCGAGCAGGGCACGATCGACGAGGGCACGGCCGCGGTGCTGACGGCGTCGCTGCGCATCAGCGAGCGCACGGCCGACGAGCTGATGACCCCGCGGGTGCGGGTGGAGTCGCTGTCCACCGACGACACGGTCGACGACCTGATCGCCGCCGCGATCCGCACCGGGTTCTCCCGGTTCCCGGTGGTCGACGGCGACCTCGACGACGTCAAGGGCGTGGTGCACGTCAAGCAGGCCTTCGCCGAGCCGCGCTCGCGGCGCGGCGGGCAGTTCCTGCGCAACGTCATGCGCACGCCCACCACGGTGCCCGACTCCCTCGACGGCGACGAGCTGCTCGACCGGCTGCGCGGCGCGGGGTTCCAGGTGGCCGTGGTGGTCGACGAGTACGGCGGCACCGCGGGCATCGTCACCCTCGAGGACCTCGTCGAGGAGATCGTCGGCGACGTCCGCGACGAGCACGACCGCGGCGAGGCGGCCCGCTTCCGCGACGCGGGCGACGACACCTGGATCGTCGAGGGGACCCTGCGCCCCGACGAGCTCGAGGAGGTCGTCGGCTGGACGTTCCCCGACTCCGAGGTCTACGAGACCCTCGCGGGCTTCCTGCTCTCGCAGCTCGGCCGTATCCCGTCCGTGGGTGACGCGGTGACCCACGAGGGGTGGCAGATGGTCGTCACGGGCATGGACCGGCGGCGGATCGCCGACGTGCGGGTCGTCCGGCCCGCCGACGCCGACGAGCGCACGGACGACCGCGAGACGGCGGGGATGTCGCTGTGAACGACTACCTCGCCCTGGTCGCCATGGCGGCCCTGCTGCTCGCGAACGCCTTCTTCGTCGGCGCCGAGTTCGCGCTCATCTCCGCCCGGCGCGACCGGGTGGAGACGATGGTCGACGCCGGCACCTCCGGCGCGGCGACGGTGCTGCGGGCCACCGAGCACCTGTCGATGATGATGGCCGCCGCGCAGCTGGGCATCACGATCTGCTCGCTGGCCCTCGGCTCGCTCGGTGAGCCGGCGCTGGCGCACCTGCTCGAGGGGATCTTCGAGCCGCTCGGGGTGCCCGAGGCGCTGCTGCACCCGATCGCCTTCGTGATCTCCCTGCTGATCGTCACGGTGCTGCACATCGTCATCGGCGAGATGGTCCCGAAGAACATCGCGATCGCCGGCCCCGAGCGGACGTCGGTGTGGCTGGTGCCGCCGCTGGTGGCCTTCCTCAAGGTCGCCCGCCCGATCATCTACCTGCTCAACTGGATCGCCAACCACGTCCTCAAGCTGCTCGGCGTGGAGCCCAAGGACGAGCGGGAGTCGGCGTTCACCACCTCGGAGATCGCCGAGATGCTCTCCGAGTCCCGCCGCGAGGGCCTGCTCGACGCCTCGCAGACCCGGCGGCTCACGCAGGCGCTGAACACCGCCGAGCGCACCGTCGCCGACGTGCTGATCCCGCGCGAGCGGCTCACCGTCCTGCCGGCGCGCCCCACGGTCGGCGCGGTCGAGGACGCGGTCCACCGGACCGGGTTCTCCCGGTACCCCGTCCAGGCCCCCGAGGCGCCCGACGCCCACCCGCGGCTCGACACCGACCCGTTCGCCGCGGGCACCGAGGTGCTGGAGCCCGGCGACCACGTGGGCACCGACGTCGGGCTCGACGGCTACCTGCACATCAAGGACGTGCTCGACATCGAGGGCGGGCCCGACGAGGTGGTGCCCGCCGAGCGCATCCGGGCCCTCCCCCCGGTCTCGGTGTCCGCGCCCGTCGACGAGGCCCTGGCCTCGATGCGCCGCGAGGGCTCGCACCTCGCGCGGGCCGTCGACGACGAGGGGACCACCGTGGGCGTCGTGGCGCTCGAGGACCTCGTGGAGGAGTACGTCGGCACGGTGCGCGACTCCACCCACGTCGCGCGCTCCGGCCGCTGAGCGCATGAGTTCCGGTGAGGGCGGGGACCTCTCCGACATGGTCGCCGCGTCCGGGTACTCGCCCTCCGACATCCCCGCCGCGTCGCACCGGGCCGACGTCATCGTCGTCGGCGGCGGGATCAGCGGGCTCGCGTGCGCCCGGGCCCTCGACGCGGCCGGGGTGCCGGTGCGGGTTCTCGAGCGCTCGAACCGGGTCGGCGGTCGTCTGTCCAGCCCGCCGCTCCCCCGCGGCGGCGACGGTGCCCGACCCGACGACGCCCGGCCCGTCGACATGGGCACGGCCTACTTCACCGTGAGCGACGACGAGTTCGGCGAGCAGGTCGCCGACTGGGAGCGCCGCGGCCTCGCCCGCCCCTGGACCGACACGCTGCTCGCGTGGTCCGAGGGCTCGATGGAGCCGAAGTCGGGCCCGCAGCGCTGGGCCGCCCCCGGGGGCCTGCGCTCGCTGGTCGCCGACCTCGCCGAGGGCCTGCGGATCGACACCGGGCACACGGTCTCCGAAGTCACGCCCGGCCCCTCCGTCGACGGCGAGCCCGCCTGCGCGGTGGTGCTCGCGATGCCCGACCCGCAGGCCGCCCGGCTCGTCCGCGCCCCGATGCGCAGCGCGCAGGTGCTCGCCGACCACCCGTGGAACCCGGTCATCGCGGTGGCCCTGGGCTACGAGCGCCGCACCTGGGACGAGTTCCCCGCGGCGTTCGTCAACGACCACCCGTCCCTGTCGCTCCTCGCCGACGACGGGTCGCGCCGCGGCGACGACGCCCCGGTCCTCGTCGCCCACACCACCGGCGACCTCGCGCAGCGCCACCTCGAGGCGCCCGACGGCGTGATCCCCGCCGTGGTCGACGCCGTCACCGAGGTCCTCGGGCTCGACGAGCGTCCCGTCTGGACGCACGCCCACCGCTGGACCTACGCGAGCCCCGCCGACCCGCACGACACCCCCGCCGACCGGCCGTTCCACCTCGACGACGACCTCGTCGCGGTGGTGGGCGACGGCTGGGGCAGCCCCAAGGTCGAGACGGCCTGGCGCTCCGGGACGCTCCTCGGGCGCGCGCTCGCCGCCCGCGTCGACTGCTGACCTCACACGCCTGAGAACGTCCCTGAGAAAGCAGGGCCGTCCGCCGCCCGAGCACGCCCGGCCGCCGTCGGGACCGGGAACCCGCCCCGCGCCGGTCTAGCGTCGGTCAAGGAACGGTCACGGACGAGTCACGGCTCCCCACCTCGACTCCCCGCACCGTCCCGGCCGACCCCGAGACGGCCGGGCCGGTGACCGCTCCGGTCGTGTAGTGCTCCCCGCACGGAAGGTCCCACGTGTCCCGGCATCGCTCCCCCGTGCCGACCGTTCGAGCTCCGTTCCGCTCCGTCTCCCGGAGCCGGAACGCGGTCGAGAACGATCGCGCCCGTCTCCACCCCCCGTCCCACCGCTCCGCCTCCCCGACCGACGCCCCCACCACGGTCCTCGACCTGGCCGCGCTCGTCGCCGAGCGGAACGCCACGCGGCCGCAGCACTGCGGCCCCGCTCCCCGGCGCCGCCGTTCCCGGGCCACCGACGCCGCCGTCCGGGACGCGCGCCGCCACGGCATCGCCGCCGCCGGGGTCGCCGCCGCCGCGCTGGCGGTCGTCGCGCCGGCCGCCCTGCAGGCCCCGGCCGACGGCGCCCTCGCGACGCAGGACGCGGCCCTCGCCCTGTCCTCGCAGAGCAGCCGGCTGGCCGCGGCACCGGCCGTGGCGCCCGTCGTCGTGGCGGCCGCCGCCCCGGCCACGGGGGACCCGGCCACCGCCGACCTGTTCAAGGCCGGCGACCGCGTGCGCCGCCAGTCCGAGCAGGCCGCCGCCGACCGGACGCGGGCCGCGCAGGCCACCCAGGCCGCGGAGAAGGCCCGCGCCGAGCAGGCGGCCGCCGCCGAGAAGGCCACGCGGATCACCAGCTGCGGCGCCGACTCGAACTACGGCGGGGTGGCCGACTCGGTGCAGACCGTCGGCAACGCCCTCGAGTGCGTCTTCCCCGGCCACGACCTCGGCGGGATCGGCAGCCGCTCCGGCGCCTCCGACCACCCCTCGGGCTACGCGCTGGACGTCATGACCCGCGACGGCGACGCCATCGCCGACTGCGTCATGGACAACGCGGGCGCGCTCGGGGTCAGCTACGCGATCTGGGACCAGCGGATCAACACCGGCTCCGGGTGGAAGGGCATGGAGGACCGCGGCGGCGACACCGCCAACCACCGCGACCACGTCCACATCTCCTTCGAGCGCGGCGCCGAACCCGACGTCTCCGCCCTGCGCTCCTGCACGTGATCGAGGGGAGGGCCGCGGGCGGCTAGGCTGCGCCGTCGGCTCCCTGCCCTCCCCCGGAGTGTCGTCGTGCCCCTCGCCCCACCCGCGCACGCCTGGCTGCGCCGGAAACCGGTCACCGCGATGGCCGCCGAGACCGGCGCCGACGAGGCGGCCGGCGGTGAGCTCAGGCGCAGCATCGGGCTGTTCCAGCTCACCGCGTTCGGCGTCGGCGCCACCGTCGGCACCGGCATCTTCTTCGTGCTCTCCGAGGCCACCCCGGAGGCCGGGCCCGCGGTCGTCGTCAGCTTCGTGATCGCGGCGGTCACCGCCGGGCTGACCGCGCTCTGCTACGCCGAGCTCGCGTCGGCGGTCCCGGTGAGCGGGTCGAGCTACTCCTACGCCTACGCGACCCTCGGGGAGTCGGTGGCGATGGGCGTGGCGGCCTGCCTGCTGCTCGAGTACATGGTCTCCTCGGCCGCCGTCGCGGTCGGCTGGTCGGAGTACCTCAACGCGCTGCTCTCCGAGACCGTCGGCGTGCGGATCCCCGACGCGCTCTCGGGCGCCCCGGGGGCAGGCGGGATCGTGAACCTGCCGGCCATGGTGCTCGTCGGGCTGTGCGCCCTGCTGCTCGTGCGCGGGGTGAGCGAGTCGGCGACGGCCAACGCGGTGATGGTCGTCATCAAGCTGGCCGTCCTGGTGATGTTCGCGGCGATCGCGGTCACCGCCTTCTCCGCCGACCGGTTCGCCGACTTCGCGCCCTTCGGCACCGCCGGGATCGGCGCGGCCGCGGGCACCGTGTTCTTCTCCTTCATCGGGCTCGACGCGGTCTCCACGGCCGGCGAGGAGGCCGTCGACCCGCGCCGGACCCTGCCGCGCGCCCTCGTGCTCTCCCTGATCATCGTCACGGTGATCTACCTGATGGTCGCCGTCACGGCGATCGGCGCCCAGGACTGGCCGCGCTTCGAGGGCCAGGAGGCCGGCCTCGCCGCCATCCTCGCCGACGTCACCGGCTCGGCCTGGCCCTCGATCGTCCTGGCCGCGGGCGCGGTGATCTCGATCTTCTCGATCACGCTGGTCACCATGTACGGCCAGACCCGCATCCTGTTCACGATGAGCCGCGACGGGATGATCCCGCCGGTGTTCTCGCGGGTCGACCCGCGCACGCTGACCCCGGTGCGGAACACGATCGTCGTCGCGGTGGCGGTGGGCCTGCTGGCCGGCCTCGTCCCGCTCGACGTGCTCGCCGACCTGGTGTCGATCGGCACGCTGGTCGCGTTCACGGTGGTCTCGATCGGCGTCATGGTGCTGCGCCGCACGGCCCCCGACCTGCCCCGCGGGTTCCGGGTGCCGGGCTACCCCGTGGTGCCGGTCCTGTCGATCCTGGCGTGCGCCTACCTGATCTCGGGGCTGTCCTGGATCACGATCATCGTGTTCCTGCTGTGGCTGACCGCCGCGCTCGTCTTCTGGTTCTTCTACGGTTCCCGACGATCCGCGCTGGCGACGGAGGTGCAGCGGTGACGGTCCTCGTGGGTCTCTCCCCCGACGCCCGGGACGACGCCGGGGGCGCGCTCGCCCTGGCCACCCGTCTCGCCCGGGCGTGGCGCGAGGACCTCACCGTGGCCGTGGTGGCCCCGGCCGGCAGTTCCGCCGACCCGGTGCGCGCCGCCCTCGGCGGGGTCCTCGCCGGCGCCGGGGTGGAGGTGACCTGGCGGACGGTGCAGGGCCGCTCCGTGGCCGACGGGCTCGTCGAGGCGGTCACCGGGGACGTCAGCGTGATCGTGCTCGGCTCCGACCCCGACCGCACCGGCCGGGTCGCCGTCCGCGTGGCCCGCAGCTCGCCGGTGCCCGTGGTGCTCGCCCGCGACGCGGGCGCGGCGTCCGGACGGACGGTCGAGCGGGTGACCTGCGCGTTCGACGGCACGACGGCCTCGTCCGCCGTGCTCGCCGCGGCCGCCGACCTCGCGGCCCGGTCGGCGGCGACCCTGCGGGTGGTCTCCTTCGCGGTGCGCCGGCCCCCGGCGATCCCGCCCGAGGTGGGGCTCGACGCCGAGGAGCCGGTGATCGCCCAGTGGTCCGAGCAGGTCGCACGGCGACAGGCCGAGGCGCTCTCGGACCTGGGCGTGGAGGCGGAGACCGCCGTGCACGCCGGGGCGACGTGGGAGGACGCGGTGCACGCCGCCGGCTGGACCCCGGGCGACCTCCTCGTCGTCGGGGGCTCCGCCGGCCCCGCGACCCGGCTCTTCCTGGGCGACCGGGTCCGCGCCATCGTCGCGGCCGCCCCGGTGCCCGCGGTGATCGTCCCGTCGGCCTGACCCTCCCGCTTGACGCGGACCACACCGGGCGTATCGGGTGGACCCCATGTCGACGACGACGCCCGCGGCGGACGCGGAGATCGGGAAGCGGACACTGCGGCGGGTCGCGCGGCGTCTCCTGCCCCTGCTCATCCTGCTGTACTTCGTGAACTACCTGGACCGGGTCAACATCGGCTTCGCCGGTCCGAACGGCATGAACGCCGAGCTCGGGATGACCGCGACGGTGTTCGGGCTCGCGTCGGGCATCTTCTTCATCGGCTACCTGCTGCTCGAGGTGCCGTCGAACCTGGCGCTGCACCGCTTCGGGGCCCGGATCTGGATCACCCGCATCCTGGTCACCTGGGGCATCATCGCCACCGCGATGGCGTTCGTCCCCAACGCGACGACCCTCATCGTGCTGCGGTTCCTGCTCGGGGTCGCGGAGGCCGGGTTCTTCCCCGGCATCATCCTGTACCTGACCTACTGGTTCCCCGCCGAGCAGCGCGCCCGCGCGGTCGCGCTGTTCATGACGGCGGTGCCCGTGTCGGTGGCCGTCGGCTCGGTCGTCTCCAGCCTGCTGATCCGCGCCGGGGACGGGCTGCTGGGGGCCTCGGGCTGGCGGATCATGTTCTTCGCGGAGGGTGTGCCCGCGATCCTGCTGGGGGTGTTGACCTTCTTCGCGCTCACCGACCGGCCCGGCCAGGCGACGTGGCTGCGGCCGGACGAGCGGGAGTGGCTCTCGACCAAGCTGGAGGAGGAGGCGCGGGCCACCGAGCGCGGCGGCCACTGGCCGCTGCGCCGGGCGCTGACCAGCCCCCGCATCCTCGCGCTCGCGTTCGTCTACTTCGGCGTCACCTACGGTCTGTACGCGCTGAGCTTCTTCCTCCCGACGATCGTCGCCGGGTTCGAGCAGCAGTTCGGCACGAAGCTCTCGGTGCTCGAGCGGGGGTTCGTCACCGCGATCCCCTACGTCGTCGCCGCCGTGGCGATGGTGTTCTGGGGCCGGCGGGCGGACACGGCCACGACGACGCGCGGCCGCGCCTGGTTCGTGGCGGCCCCGGCGCTGCTCGGCGGGCTGGCGATCCCGATCGCGCTCTACCTGTCCAACCCCTGGCTCGCGATGGGGGCCGTGACCCTCTGCGCCGTCGGGGTCTGCGGGGCGCTGGCCCCGTTCTGGGCGCTGCCCGCCCAGTTCCTCACGGGCGCCGCGGCGGCCGGCGGGATCGCGCTCGTCAACTCGCTGGGCAACCTCAGCGGCTTCGGCGCGCCGTACATCACCGGGGCGCTCGCCGACCTCACCGGCTCGCAGCGCGCCGGGCTGTGGGTGGTCGGCGGGTGCATGGTCGCGGCCGCCGCCGTGGTGGTGCTGGTGGGCGCCCGCATCGCGAAGGAGCGGAACTCCCCCGCCGTCGACCCGGTCCCATGATCATCGGCACACCACGCACCTCTCCCGCGGGGAGGGTGCGTGGTGTGCTGGTGATCAGCAGCAGGAC
This sequence comes from Actinomycetospora atypica, assembly GCF_042653685.1. Taxonomy (NCBI): domain Bacteria; kingdom Bacillati; phylum Actinomycetota; class Actinomycetes; order Pseudonocardiales; family Pseudonocardiaceae; genus Actinomycetospora; species Actinomycetospora atypica. The sequence goes on from NZ_JBHSIV010000024.1 coordinate 60,401, forward strand.
CTAGGAGGCCAGTTCCTCCAGCGGCGGGCACGAGCAGACGAGGTTGCGGTCGCCGTGCGCGGAGTCGATCCGTCGGACGGGGACCCAGATCTTGTCGGGCCGCCCCGCCGCGGGGAACGCCGCCTCCTCGCGGGTGAACGGGTGGGTCCACTCGTCGACGAGGACCGAGCGGGCCGTGAACGGGGCGTGCACCAGCGGGTTGTCGTCGGCGGGCCACTCGCCCGACTCGACGCGCGCCGCCTCGGCCCGGATCGCGATCATCGCGTCGCAGAACCGGTCGATCTCGGCGAGGTTCTCCGACTCGGTCGGCTCCACCATCAGCGTCCCCGCGACGGGGAACGACATCGTCGGGGAGTGGAACCCGTAGTCGGCCAGGCGCTTCGCGACGTCGTCGACCGTGATCCCCGAGGACTTCGTCAGGGGCCGCAGGTCGAGGATGCACTCGTGGGCGACGAAGCCGCCCGGCCCGGTGTAGAGCACCGGGAACGAGTCGCGCAGCCGCGCCGCGACGTAGTTGGCCGCGGCGACCGCCGTCAGGGTCGCCCGGCGCAGCCCGTCGACCCCCATGAGCCGGACGTAGGCCCATGAGATCGGCAGGATCGACGCCGACCCCCACGGGGCGCCGGCCACCGGCCCGACCCCGGTCTCCGGCCCGGCCGAGGCCTGGGCCGGGTGGTTGGGCAGGAACGGCGCGAGGTGCTCGGCCACGCCGATCGGCCCGACCCCGGGCCCGCCGCCGCCGTGCGGGATGCAGAAGGTCTTGTGCAGGTTCAGGTGGCTGACGTCGGCGCCGAAGCGGCCCGGCCGGGCGAGCCCGACGAGCGCGTTGAGGTTGGCGCCGTCGACGTAGACCTGGCCGCCGGCGTCGTGCACCGCGGCGAGGACCTTGCGCACGTGCGGCTCGTAGACCCCGTGCGTCGACGGGTAGGTGATCATGATCGCCGAGAGCCGGTCGCCGACCTCGTCGATCACGCGCTGCAGGTCCTCGACGTCGACGTCGCCGCGCTCGGTGGTCTTCACGACCTTCACGCGCATGCCCGCCGAGATCGCCGACGCGGCGTTGGTGCCGTGCGCCGAGGAGGGGATGAGGCAGACGTCGCGGTCGAGGTCGCCGCGGGAGCGGTGGTAGGCCCGGATCGCGAGGAGCCCGGCGAGCTCGCCCTGGGAGCCGGCGTTGGGCTGCAGCGACACCGAGTGGTAGCCGGTGAGGTGGACCAGCCAGGCCTCGAGGTCACCGATCACCTGCATCATCCCGGGGGCGTCGGACTCCGGCGCGAACGGGTGCAGCCCGGCGAAGCCCGGGTCGGTGATCGGCTCCATCTCCGCGGTCGCGTTCAGCTTCATCGTGCAGGAGCCGAGCGGGATCATGCTGCGGTCGAGCGCCACGTCCTTGTCGGAGAGCATCCGCAGGTAGCGCAGCAGCGAGGTCTCGCTGCGGTGGCGGTGGAACACCGGGTTCGTCAGGAACGCCGTGGAGCGCTCGAGCGCCGCGGGGACCGCGTCCTCGGTGGCGGCGTCGAGGTCCTCGACGCCCACGCCCTGCACGCCGAACGCGCCCCACACGGCGGCCAGGTGCTCGCGGGTGGTCACCTCGGAGCAGGAGACGCCGACGTGGTCGGCGTCCACCTCGCGGACCAGCACGCCGTCCCGACGACAGGCCGCGACGGCCTCGGCGGCCCCGCCCGGCACGTGCACGAGGACGGTGTCGAAGAACGAGCGGTGCACCACCTCGACGCCGCCCTTGGCGAGCCCGGCGGCGAGGACCGTGGCCATGCGGTGGGTGCGGCGTGCGATCTCGGTCAGCCCGGACGGGCCGTGGTAGACCGCGTACATCGAGGCGATCACCGCGAGGAGCACCTGGGCGGTGCAGATGTTGCTCGTGGCCTTGTCGCGGCGGATGTGCTGCTCGCGGGTCTGCAGGGCCAGGCGGTGCGCGGGGTTGCCGTCGGCGTCGATCGAGGTCCCGACGAGGCGTCCCGGCAGCTGGCGCGCCAGCTGCTGGCGCACGGCGAGGAACCCGGCGTGCGGGCCGCCGAAGCCGAGCGGCACGCCGAAGCGCTGGGTGGACCCCACGGCGACGTCGGCGCCCTGCTCCCCCGGCGGGGTCACCATCGTGGCCGCGAGGAGGTCGCAGGCGACGACGACCTTCGCGCCGCGCTCGTGGGCGGCGGCGATGACCCCGGTGTGGTCGCGCACGGCCCCGGAGGCGCCGGGGGCGGCGAGGAGCAGGCCGAAGAAGTCGTCGGTCGGCAGCTCGGAGGTGACGTCGACGAGCTCGATGCGGATCTGCAGCGACTCCGCCCGCGTGCGCAGCACGGCGATCGTCTGGGGCAGCGTGTCGTCGTCGACGAGGAAGACGTCCGACTTCGACTTGTCGACCCGGCGCAGCAGCAGCATGGCCTCGGCGGCCGCGGTGGACTCGTCGAGCATGGAGGCGCCCGCGACGTCGAGACCGGTGAGGTCGCAGACGACGGTCTGGAAGTTCAGCAGCGCCTCGAGCCGACCCTGGCTGATCTCGGGCTGGTAGGGCGTGTAGGCGGTGTACCAGGCCGGGTCCTCGAGGACGTTGCGGCGGATCACCGGCGGAGTGATCGTGCCGTGGTAGCCCAGGCCGAGCATCGGGACGAGGACGGTGTTCGAGTCGGCGAGGGTGCGCAGCTCGGTGAGCACCTGGTCCTCGGTCGCGGCCGGCGGCGGCGCCTGGTCCCGCTGCCCGCTGGTCTCCCAGTCGGCCGGATCGGTGCGGATCGAGGTGGGCATCGCCCGGTCGGCCAGCTCCTCGAGGGAGCCGACGCCGATCGTGTCCAGCATGGCCGCCAGCTCGGCGGAGTCGGGTCCGATGTGCCGTTCGGAGAACGGCCGGCCGTGTTCGAGCGCGGCGAGGGACAGACGATCCGTGGTGCGACGGTCACGGCTGGGGCTCACGCGGGGCCTCCCGGAGGCAGGGGTCAGGGTCACCCCGGCCCGCGCCTCGACGGGCGGACCAGGTCCCTCCCCCTCTGCCTCTGCCCGCTTCGTGGTGCGCGGGCGCCTGAGAGCTTCACCGGACCTCGTCCCGACGGACATCGTCGGGCCGGCTTGCACCATCGGCGGGTTCGGCCCCTGTCGGGGCAGAACCGCTTTCCAGAGGTCGTCTCGCCCACGCGGTACTCGATGCCTGAGAGATTCCGGGGAGGAGTTGCTCCTTCGGCGCCTGCGTCCAGAGGCTTCTGACTGCAGGTCTCTCCCGCGTGGAGTCGTCGACCGACGCCCCGGACAGTACCGGGGTGACGCCGGGGTGTCAGCCCACGAGAGGGTCAGCTCACCGACCGGGCGCCCCGCGCACGGCGGGACGCGAGCTCGTCCTCGGGGGCGTGGTCGACCACCGCGGCGCCGGCACCGGCCCGCTCGGCCGGGAAGTGGGCGATGGAGCCGCTCAGCTCGCGCATGGCGCCGCCGACGGCGATCCCGAACACGCCCTGACCGCCCTGGAGCAGGTCGACGACCTCCTCCGGGGAGGTGCACTCGTACACGGTGACGCCGTCGGAGAACAGCGTGATCCGGGCGAGGTCGCGCACGCCGTGGCGGCGCAGCTGCTCGACGGCCGTGCGGATGTTGTTCAGCGAGACCCCGGTGTCGAGGAGGTTCTTGACCACCTTGAGCACCGCGAGGTCCTTGAACGAGTACAGGCGCTGCGACCCCGAGCCCGTCGCCGTGCGGATGCTCGGCACGACGAGCTTGGTGCGGGCCCAGTAGTCGAGCTGCCGGTAGGTGATCCCGACGATCTGGCACGCGGCCGGACCGCGGTAGCCCAGCACGTCGTCGTTCGGACCCTCACCGAAGAGTTCGTCGGGGAAGAGGGAGCCCTGCTCCCCCGCCGGCCCGAGCGGCTGCAACGAGGCATCCTTCGCCGGGCTCTCGTCCCCGGCTCCGGGCCGCTCTCCGGCTCCCGCCACGTCCTGCCTCCTCGACCCCGTCCGGCCCGTGCCGAACCTGGCTGGTCAGACGACCGTACGAGGGGTGTCCACGGGGGTCAACGCGACGCGCGGCCAAGTCTCTACCTGAACTTCACGGTGAGACGAACGGCGCGTCGCGCGGGGACGCGCCGTCCATCTCGGCCGAGCCCGATGGTCGGGCTCCGCTCCGCTGAAGTCTCCTACGTGCCGGCGAAGTCCTCCGGCGAGACGTTGTCGAGGAACTCGCGGAACTTCTCGACCTCGTCCTCCTGCTCGTCGGGGATGACGAGGCCCGCCTCGGAGAGCACGCCCTCCTCGGCGTGGATCGGCACGCCCACCCGCAACGCCAGCGCCACCGAGTCGCTCGGCCGCGCCGAGACCCGGATGTCGCCGTCGAACACCAGCTCCGCGTAGAAGGTGCCCTCCTGCAGGTCCGTGATCCGCACCTGCTCGAGGCGCCGGTCGAGGGCGCCGAGCACGTCCTTCAGCAGGTCGTGGGTCAACGGCCGGGCCGGCTTCACACCCTGCTGCTCGAGGGCGATCGCGGTGGCCTCGACCGAGCCGATCCAGATCGGGAGGTACCGGTCGCCGTCGGACTCCCGCAGCAGGAGGATCGGCTGGTTCGCAGGCAGTTCGACCCGTACGCCCACGACACGCATCTCGCTCATGCGTCGCCTCCCTGTTCCCACGTGGCGCGGTCACCGCACCGTCGGTCCCGGATCGAGAGGACGCCCCGCGAGGGAGCTGAACGACCCCGTCGACCCGGGGAACGCTACACGCTCGGCGGGGTTCCGGGGCGGTCCGTGCGCCCGGTCGAGGACCGCCCCGCGGCCCGCCCGAGGGGGGCGGGGAAGCCCACGCGTGTTCCGGCCGGCGGGCCGTCGCGACGGGGAGATCGGTGGGCTCGGTGGGGACCAGCGGGTGCCCGGTGCTCCCCCGTGCGCCGGGCGACGACGCGCAGCACCCGCTCGGGCCGACGCGCGCCGGACCGAGTCGCGGTGACTCGGTCGGGGCCGCCCCGAGACCCGGGCTGAGCGAGAAGATCTTGTTCGGCGGCGCGGACCGATCGGTCCCGGCCCCGTTCCGCGCCGCTCGTCAGGATCTTCCCCGGGCCGACGGCCCCAGCAGCGGGCGGAGCGGCGGAGCCGGCCGAGCCGTCGAGGCGCGCAGGTGCGCCGTCAGGCCTGCGCCGGGCCTCGTCGGGAGAGGTCAGCGACGCAGGCCGTTGCGCAGCCCGGAGGCCACGAGCAGGGCGTGCAGGCGCCCCGAGAGGCCGGCGAGCTCGCCGGAGAGGTCGTGCGCCCGGCGGGTGGCCTCGGGGGCACGGCTGCGGGCCACCGGGGTGACGAGCTGGGTGAGCAGCCCCACCTCGCGGTCGGCCCCGGCCCGGAGGCCGCGGAGCAGGCGGGGCTCGACACCGAGCGCGGCCAGGGTGGCCGCGGTGCGCGCGATGACGGGCGCCTCGGGTTCGTAGCGGCCCGAGACGTCGGGCCGCAGGATGCCGTGGTGCTCCAGCGAGGTCAGCAGCGCCTCGTCGACGCCGTCCTCGGCGAGCACCGTGTCCCGGTCGACCCCCTCGGCGGCGACACCGGCGACCAGCGAGCGGTCGGGGTCCTCGTCGACCTCCGCCGCCGCGCGGGACCCGACGGAGGAGAGCCCCCGCGGCCGGGGCACGGCCCCGAGGCGCCGTCCGCGGTCGTCGTACCCGCCGCCGCCATGGCCTCCGCCGCCGGAGCCCCCGCCCCCGCCGGTCGCGGGACCGGAGAGGACCTCGCCGGGGCTGACGGTGTCGGTGGACGCGGTGAGCACGGGGCCCTCCGCGGTGGGCGCGCGGTCGAACTCGTCGAGCTTGGCGCGGATGACCTTCAGCGGGAGGTAGTGGTCGCGCTGCGCGGAGAGCACGAAGCGCAGTCGGAGCACGTCGGCGCCGGAGAACTGCCGGTACCCGCTGGGGGTCCGCGACGGGGAGATCAGGCCCTCGGACTCGAGAAACCGGATCTTGGAGATCGTGATCTCGGGGAAGTCGCCGCGCAGGGCGTCGAGCACCGCCCCGATCGACAGCGCACCCCGGGAGTCGCCCTGGGGAAGCCCTGCCGCGGTCACCGCATCCCCGTCGCTGCGCTCGCCCCGATCACGAGTACTCGGCGCCCTGACCGGCGGACCCGCCGTCGCGCGGCCCGGTCAGGAAGACCAGGCGGAACTTGCCGATCTGCACCTCGTCGCCGTTGGCGAGGACGGCCGTGTCGACCGGCTCGCGGTTGACGTAGGTGCCGTTGAGGCTGCCGACGTCGACGACCACGAACTCCGCGCCGTCGCGGCGGAACTCCGCGTGGCGCCGGGAGACGGTGACGTCGTCGAGGAAGATGTCGCTGTCGGGGTGGCGCCCCGCGCTGGTGGTGTCGCGGTCGAGCAGGAAGCGCGACCCGGCGTTGGGCCCGCGCTTCACCACCAGCAGGGCCGACCCGGCCGGGAGCGAGTCGACGCCCGAGACCCCGCCGCTGCGGCTCTCCTCGCTGGACTCGGCGAGGAAGTCGGCCCGGAAGACCGACGTCGTCTCGCCCTGACGCTCGGGGGGGACCGGACCGCCTGTGCTCACCGTGCTCCTCCGTGGATTGCTCGCCTGGGACTGCCGGGGCGTCCCGCGGGACGCCCTGTTCGTTCGACCGTCACCCGGTCACGGGACCCCGTCGGGGCACCGGGAACGAGGTGGCAGTCACGGTACCGTGCGTCACGGTCCCGCCGTGGGTCGGTCCCCGTTCCGGGGGCCCGGTCCACTCGCGTGGTCGTCCACGGTTCGTGACCGGGACGCTCACGCAACGTCAACGACCGTGACCGACCGGGGACACGGCCGCTCAGCTGCCGTCGATGACCGACTGGTACGCCTCGGCGTCCAGCAGCTCCGAACGGGCGCCCTCGTCGGTGAGGCGCAGCTCGAACATCCAGCCGGAGCCGTAGGGGTCGGAGTTGACCTGCTCCGGGGTGTCGGAGAGGTCGCCGTTCACCGCGGTGATCTGGCCCGCCAGCGGCGCGTAGATCTCCGAGACCGACTTCGTCGACTCGACCTCGGCGATCGAGTCGCCCGCGGAGACGGTGTCGCCGACGGTCGGCAGCTGGACGAACACGACGTCCCCGAGCTGCTCCTGGGCGTAGTCGGTGATGCCGACACGCACCATCGCCTCGTCCCCCGCCGACGCGATCCACTCGTGCTCGGCCGTGTACTGCAGACCCTCGGGGACCACGTTCGACTCCCTCGTGATGATCAGATGCGGTGGGCGGGCGCGAAGCCTAGCGCGCCGGCGTCCGGACGAGTTGGACCACGTAGAGCGCCCCCGAGTACAGGTGCAGCGCGACGCCCCACACCAGGAAGGCGTAGGCGAAGGGACGGGCGGCGTCGGCGCCCGGCCAGTCCATCTGCGCGAGCAGCAGCAGCGGGAAGGCGTAGAGCAGGCACAACGTCGCGGCCTTGCCGAGGTAGAGCACCGGGAAGGCGAGGTAGCCCTTGCGCCGCAGCAGCGGCAGCGCGGCCGACACCACCACGTCCCGCCCGACGATGAGCACGACGACCCACCACGGGACGATGTCGCGCACGACGAAGGCGACGAGGGCCGCCAGCGTGTAGAGCCGGTCGGCCAGCGGGTCGAGCGCCTCCCCCAGCTTGCTGTACTGGTCGAGCCAGCGGGCGAGCTTGCCGTCGAGCCAGTCGGTGATCCCGGAGATCACCAGCACGATCAGCGCCCAGCCGTCGGCCCGTGGCCCGAGCAGCAGCCAGAGGAACACCGGCACGCCGGCGAGACGGACGGCCGACAGCAGGTTCGGCACCGTCAGCCAGCGTTCGGCCGCGATCTCCCGGAGCGTCACGAGGCGCAGTCTGGCCCAGGGCCGGTCACCGCGCGGTCCACCCCATGTCCATCGTCACCGGGACGCCGGTGAAGGTGGAGCCCGCGGGCGTCGTCAGGAAGGCGACCACGTCGGCGACCTCGCTCGGCTCGATGAGCCGCTTGACCGCGTGCGGGGTGAGGATGACCTCCTCGAGCACGCGGTCCTCGCTGATGCCGTGGGCCTTCGCCTGGTCGGCGATCTGCTTCTCGACCAGCGGGGTGCGCACGTAGGCGGGGCAGACCGCGGCGGCGGTGATGCCCTGGGCGGCGCCCTCGAGCGCCAGGGTCTTCACGAGGCCGAGCACCCCGTGCTTGGCGGAGACGTAACCGGCCTTGAAGGGACTCGCGGCGAGCGCGTGCGCGGAGGCGATCGGGATGAACCGGCCGCCGCGGGGCGCCTCGAGCAGCGAGGGCCAGGCGTACTTCGCGAGGAGGAAGGGGCTCGTCAGCAGGATCTGGAGCAGGGCGTCCCAGCGGTCCTCGGGGAAGTCGGCCACCGGGGAGACGTGCTGGAAGCCCGCGTTGGGCACGACGAGGTCGATCCGCCCGAAGGCCTCGAGCGCGGTGTCGACCGCGGCCCGGTTGCCCTCGCGGCTGGTCAGGTCGGCGCCGAGCGTCTCCGCGCCCTTGAGGTCGTCGGCCGCCTCGAGGTCGACGCCGAGGACCTGCCAGCCGTCGGTGACGAGTCGGTCGACGATGGCGCGGCCGATGCCGCTGGTCGACCCGGTGACGATGGCTGCCCTGTCCTCGGTACTCACGTCGGGCCACGGTACGGGCGGACGGTCGTCCCGGCCACGGTGACCGGCCGCTCGACGCCCGGAGTACGCCGTCCGGCGGTCCCCCGGCATCTCGGGGCGTAGTGCACCGTCCCCGACGAGCACCCGTACCCGTGGATGTCGCGACCCTCGCCCCCGATGCCGACCAGGCCCAGCAGCACCCTCCCGCCCTGGGGAGGCCGGCCGACCCGGCGGGCCTCGTCCCCGACGTGCGGCGGATCGCGATCCTGCGGGCCAACGGGCTCGGCGACCTGGTGGTCTCGGAGCCCGCGCTCGCCGCGGTCCGCGCCGCCTACCCCGACGCCGACATCACCCTGCTCGGCCAGCCGCACTCGGAGGCGCTGCTCGCGGGCCGGCCGTCCCCGGTCGACCGGGTGATCGCCGTCCCGAAGTTCCCGGGGGTGCGCGTGGGGTCGGGGCCGGACGCGCCCGAGGAGGAGATGGAGGCCTGGTGCGCCGCCCGGCGGGCCGAGGGCTACGACCTCGCGATCCAGATGCACGGCGGCGGCGGGAACTCCAACCGCCTCCTGGCCCGCCTCGGCGCCCGCGTGACCGCCGGCACGGCCGCTCCCGGGGCGCCCCGGCCCGACCGCTGGCTGCCCTACACGCCCTACCAGCACGACACGCTGCGCTGGAACGAGCTGGCGGCCGCGGTCGGCGCCCCGGCGTCGCGGGTCGACCCGCGCCTCACCGTCACCGCGGCCGACCTCGCCGCCTCCCGCGACGTCGTCGCCGAGACCGCGGAGCCGCTGGTCGTCGTGCACCCCGGCGCCACCGACGCCCGCCGCTGCTACCCCGAGGACCGGCTCGGCGCCGTGGCCGCCTCGCTCGAGGGCGCCCGCGTGGTGGTCGTCGGCGGCCCCGCCGAGGACGACCGGGTCGCGGCGGTGGCCGCCGGCTACGCGGCCGTCGCGGGTCGCGAGCCGGAGACCGTCGTCGGGACCCTCACCCTGCCCGGGCTGGTGGGCCTGCTCTCGCGGGCGCGGCTGATGATCGGCAACGACTCCGGCCCGCGCCACGTGGCGGGCGCGGTGGGGACGCCGACGGTCGCGGTGTTCACCTACGCGAACCTCGCCGACGTCGCGCCGCTGACCCGCGTGTGGCACCGGGTGCTGGTGTCGTGGCACGGCGGCTGCCGGGTGTGCGGCATGCGGGTGCTCGAGGGCTGGTGCGGCCACCACGAGTCGGCCACCCACGACGTGCCGGTCGACGACGTCCGCGAGGCCGCGCAGGACCTCTGGGAGCAGGCCGCGCTCACCTGATGCGCAGGCGCACGCCCTCGTCGGGGACGAGCTCCCCGATGACGGGGGCACCGGGGATCTCGCCGACGAGCAGCAGGCCGCCGGAGGTCTGGGCGTCGGCGAGGAGCACCCGGTCCTCCTCCGACGCGTCGCCGAAGTCGGACTCGGGGGCCACCCAGTCCAGGTTGCGGCGCGACCCGCCGGGGACGAAGCCGTCGCGCACCGACTCGCGGGCGCCCTCCAGGTACGGGACGGCGGCGCGGTCGATCACCGCGGTCACGCCGGAGGCCCGGGCCAGCTTGAAGGCGTGCCCGAGCAGCCCGAACCCGGTCACGTCGGTCCCCGCGACGATGCCCGCCTCCAGCGCCGCCCGCGACGCCGCCGCGTTCAGCGCCGTCATGGTCTCGACCGCCTGCGCGAACACCTCGCCGGTCGCCTTGTGCCGGTTGTTCAGCACGCCGAGCCCGAGCGGCTTGGTGAGCGAGAGCGGCAGCCCGGCCCGGCCGGCGTCGTTGCGGATCAGCCGGTCGGGGTCGGCGATGCCGGTGACGGCCATGCCGTACTTGGGCTCGGGGTCGTCGACGGAGTGCCCGCCCGCGACGTGGCACCCGGCCAGGTCGGCGACGGCGAGCCCGCCGCGCAGCACCTCCGCGGCCATCTCGTAGGGCAGCACGTCGCGCGGCCAGCAGAGCAGGTTCAGCGCCACGACGGGGCGCCCGCCCATGGCGTAGACGTCGGAGAGCGCGTTCGCCGCGGCGATCCGGCCCCAGTCGTAGGGGTCGTCGACGACCGGGGTGAAGAAGTCGGTGGTCGCGATGAGGGCGAGGCCGTCGCGGATCGTCACCGCGGCCGCGTCGTCGCCGTCGTCGAGCCCGACGACGAGCTCGCCGACCCGCTCGGCTGTCGGCGACGGGGACAGGGTGCGCACGAAGGACTCGAGCTCCCCCGGCGGGATCTTGCAGGCGCAGCCGCCGCCGTGCGCGTAGCCGGTGAGTCGCTTCTCCGCCGTCGCCGTCATGGCGCCATTGTGCGCGCGGACCTACAGCCGGTGCAGTCCGCGCAGCACGCGGGCGAGCACGGCGCCGTCGGGTCCGGGGCCGGGCGAGAGGTCGTCGGCCGTGCGGTGGACCCGCACCGAGCCGTCGTCGGCCATGTCGCCGATCAGCACCCGCGCCACCCCGAGCGGCACCTGCATCAGCGCCGCGACCTCCGCGACCGAGCGCGGCGCGTCGTCGCAGAGGTCGCCGATCGCCCGGTGCTCCGGGTCGTCGAGCGGCGGGCGCGGGCGGGGCAGCGAGATGAGGGTCTCGACGAACAGGTCGGGGCGCGCGTGGGTGCGTCCCCCCGTGCGGACGTAGGGCCGCACCGACACCCGCGACTCGATGCCCTCGGCCATCGCGCGCAGCTCGGCGAGGTGCAGCGGCGCGGTGGGCGTCTCGTCGGGACAGGGGTTGGTCGGGTCGTACCGCTCGCGCAGCGAGCCGGCCTGCACGGGCACGGCGGCGTCCTCGACGGCGAGGCGCTCGGCCTCGCGCCGGTCGCGCCGCGCCCGGGAGCCGAAGCGGGCGCCGGTGCGCCCCAGGAGCGGATCCGGCGTTCCCGACGACGAGGTGGTCGACCCGGGCGGCAGGGCGGGGGCTTCGGCGGCCTCCGCGCGCCGTCGGCGCCGGGCCCGGGAGTCGAACCGCGCCCCGGTGCGCCCGAGGAACGGCTCGGGCTCCTGCTCCGGCGGGGCGGCCTCGATGTCGACGGCGTCGGGCCCGGCGGCCGCGGGCTCGACGGCCTCGGGCTCGGGCATCCGGGGGAACCGGGCGCCGGTCCGGCCCACGACCGGGCGACGGCGGGGCGGGGCGCGATGCCCACCTTCCTCGCGCTCGTCGGTCACGATCCGTGCTCGCTCTCGCTACGTCGGGTGACATGTCCCTACGGAGTGGACTACGCGACAGACTAGGACACAACGGAACGACGCGGTGGGTCACGACGTGACGGTCGTGTGACGCGACCGTGTCCATTCCTGCTCCGGACGGCTGACCCCCATCAGCATTCGGCCGTTCCGGTGGTCCCTCGTCGAGCTCGGGCGGCGGAGCACTAGGCTGATGGTGGCCCTGCCTCTGACCTCTCGGCAGGGCTCATCTCGGCGGAGCCCGGGGGTCGTCGTCGTTCCACCCGGTTCGCCGGGACGACGCCTCCGGGCTTCGTTGCATACGCCAACGATCTTCTCGTCCGGAGACGGATCGTCAGGTCGCGACGACCCTCGCGCGGTCGCCGCCCAGCGACACCACGTCCCCGCCCTCGAGCTGCCTTCCGCGCCGGAACTCGGGCCTTCCGTTGACGCCCACGTCGCCGGCCGCGACGAGATCCTTCGCGTCCGCCCCGTGCTCCACGAGGCCCGCGAGCTTGAGGAACTGACCGAGGCGGATCGTCCCCGTCACCTCGACGTCCCGGACCGGCGCGCGTTCAGACACCCCGTGATCTGATCACACGGTGCCCTCCCCCGTCCTGCTCGTCCTCGCGGGCGTGGCGGCGGGGCTCTCCGGCTCCATGGCCGGTCTCGCGTCGCTGTTCTCCTACCCGGCGCTGCTCGCGGTCGGCCTGCCGCCCGTCGTCGCCAACCAGGCGAACACCATCGCGCTCGCCGCCTCGAGCGTCGGCTCGATCGCGGGGTCGCGCCCCGAGCTGCGCGGCCAGCGCGCCCGGGTGCTGCGACTGCTCCCGCTGACGATCGTCGGCGGCGTGATCGGCGGCGCCCTGGTGCTGATCACGCCGTCGGAGACGTTCGCGCTGATCGTGCCGTTCCTCGTGGGGGGCGCGTCGCTGGTGCTGCTCCGCCCCCCGAGGGTCGACCCGTCGCCGGCCTCCGGTGACGGCCGCCCGCGGCCCGCGATCGTGCTCGCCGCGATCGGGATCGGCGTCTACTCCGGGTACTTCGGCGCGGCGGCGGGCGTGCTGATGCTGGCGCTGCTGTCCCACCTGCTCGCCGACACCCTGGTCCGGGTCAACGCCGTGAAGAACGTGCTCCTCGGCGCGTCGAACGCGGTCGCGGCGATCGGGTTCATCGTCTTCGGCGAGGTCGTCTGGAGCGCCGCCCTGCCGCTGATGGCGGGGCTGCTCGTCGGGAACTTCACCGGCCCGGCCATCGCGCGCCGCCTGCCGCCGACGGTGCTGCGCGTCGGCATCGCGATCGCCGGGCTGGTTCTCGCCGTCGTGCTCTTCGTGCAGGCCGTCAGCTGACTCAGGACCCGCTGAGCTGGCGCTTCACCTCGGCCGAGATCCGCTTGCCGTCGGCGCGCGAGCCGACCTGCGGCTGCACGACCTTCATCACCTGGCCCATCTGGCGCGGCCCCTCCGCCCCGGTCTCGGTGATGGCGGCGGCGACCAGCGCGGTGAGCTCGTCGTCGGTGATCGGCTGCGGGAGGTACTCGGCGAGGACGGCCTCCTCGGCGCGCTCCCGCTCGGCGAGCTCGGTGCGCCCGGCCCCGTCGAAGGCCTCGGCCGACTCCCGGCGCTTCTTGGTCTCGCGGACCAGGACGTTCATGACCTCGTCGTCGGAGAGCTCGTGGTGCGAGTCCCCCGCGGTCTCCGCGTTGGTGACGGCCGTCAGCGCCATCCGCAGGGTGAGGACCTTCGTCTGGTCGCGCGCCTTCATCGCGGTGGTCAGATCCCCGCGCAACCTCTCCTTGAGCACCCCCGCACTCTAGGTGAGCGCCCGGACCAGGGGCATCGGCAATACCCGCAGCGCCGGGCCGAGCACCGACCAGGGCCAGCGCGGCGTGTAGGCGTGGCCCGGGCGGCGCTCGATCGCGTCGACCATCGTGCGCACCCCCGTCGCCGCGTCCACGCCGAACGGCATCGACATGCCCTCGTTGAGGTCGGTGCGGATGAAGCCCGGGGCGATCTCGGTGACGACGATGCCGGTGCCGTGGACGTCGGAGCGCAGCCCCTCGGTGAACGTCGACAGGCCGGCCTTCGCGGCGGCGTAGACGGTCTGGGCGCCGCGCAGCCCGCGGTCGGCCGCCACCGAGGTGATCACCACGAGGTGCCCGGAACCCTGCGCCCGGAAGATCTCCATCGCGGCCTCGCACTGCGCGATCGCCGCGACGAAGTTCGTCCGCGCGGTCCGCAGGTTGGCCTCGGGCTGCCCCGAGCCCACCTTCCGGCCGTCGCCGATCCCGGCGTTGACGATCATGCGGTCGAGCCCACCGAGCTTCGCCGCCATCGCCGGGACCACCTCGGCGACCGCGGCGTCGTCGTTCACGTCGAGGGTCGCGGTGACGACCTGCGAGGCCCCCGGGCGCGCCGAGAGCTCGGTCGCCAGGGCCTCGAGGCGCTCGCCCCGCCGCGCGACGAGCGCGAGGTCGTGGCCCCGCGCGGCGAACTCGCGCGCCATCCCCTCGCCGAGCCCGCTCGACGCCCCCGTGATCAGTGTCCGCACGGGACCCATCCCATCACGCGTCGTGGTGCTCCAGGATGTTCACCACGACACCCCCGGGCGTCCGCACGAAGAAGCGCCGCACGCCCCACGGCTCGGTGGTCATCGGGTGCACGATCTCCAGCCCGGCGTCGATCATGCGGCGGTACAGCGGCTCGTGCTCGGCCGGCTCCACCGCCACCGAGAGCACCGGGTCCACCGGGGCGCTCCGGTCGTGCGTCAGGAGCTGGACCTGCGGGATCTGCGCGATCCCGGTCGCGCTGTGGTTGACCACCCACCCCTGGTCCATCGGGGTGTCGAGGCCGAGCAGGTCGGTCCAGAACACCCGGTCGGCGGCCGGGTCGGCCAGGGCGATGTCGGCGATGATGCGGCGGACGGGGCTCGTCATACCGGCGGAGCCTGCCCGACGAGGCCCGTGGCCGGCTTGGACGGATCCGGCCGCGGGGAGGTCTAGGTTCGCCGCATGCCGGTCACGCTCCGCGAGATGACGCGCCGGGCGGCCGAGGCGGTGGCCGCGGGCGAGCGGCCCGGCGACGCCCGCACGGCGGACGACCACCCGACCGAGTTCTCCGTCGGCGTGGCGCAGCACGTGGGTCGCGCGGGGCAGTTCGGTCCGTTCTTCGTGCACCGCGCCGAGGACGACGTCGTCATCGGCGAGATCGGCGGCGCGTTCGTCGACGAGGACGGGACGATCGAGATCGGGTACGCGATCGTCGGGTCGCACCGCAACCGTGGCTACGCGACCGCGGCGGTCGAAGCGCTCGTCGCGCTGGCGCGCGAGGCACCCACGGTCCGCCGCGTCGTGGCCCACACGCCGCTGGATCGCCCGCAGAGCGGCCGGGTGCTCGAGAAGGCGGGCTTCACGGACCTGCGGGAGGTGGACGACGCCGACGAGGCGGGCACCGTCGTGCGCGTGAAGGAATGGGAGCGGCTCGTCTAGCCCGGATGCTTCGGCCCCCGACGAAGCCGCTCCGCCTGCCGTCCCGGACGGTCGGTGCTCGTCAGGGCCTCGACCAGGTGTGCACGGGCTCGCCCGACGCCGTCCCCTCCGCGTAGAGCCCGAGCATCCGTCGCATCGCCTCCCGGCGGTCGGTGCCGTGGCGCTCGAGGTCGGCGACGACCTCGAGCTGCCAGGTGGCGCCGATGCGCCGCGTGCGGCACCGCTGCTCGATCACCCCGAGGTGGCGGGCGACGACCGCCGGGTCGACGCCCCAGGACGCCAGGCCCTCCTCGGCCACCGGCAGCAGCGTCTCCTCGACGAGCGCGGGCGCCCCGGTGCTGCCGCTCCCGGGCCAGGACAGGGTGGCCTCGATGCCGTGCTGCGCGCCGGCGGTGAAGTTGGCCTCGGCGGTGCCGAAGGACATCTCCCGCCACACGGGCCGGTCCTGGCGGGTGAGGCCCCGGACGAGGCCGTAGAAGAACAGGGCGTCGGCCACGGCGTCGGCGGCGGTGGGGCAGGCCGGGAGCACCCGGTTCTCCAGGCGCAGGTGGGCCACCCCGTCGGCCACGCCGTAGACCGGCCGGTTCCACCGCCAGACCGTGCTGTCGTGGGTGTGCAGCTCGGCGAGCGAGGGGGCGAGGCCGCGGTCGAGCGCCTCGAGCGGGTCCTCCTCGTCCGGCCCGGCGAGCGGGAGCAGCGTCCCGAAGTGCCCGACGTTCTCCGCGAACAGGTCGAGACCGCTCTCCACCCAGCGGTCCCCGAACCAGACGTGCGGGCGGACCCCCTGCCGACGCTCCTCGTCGGTGCGGATGTCGACGGCCTGGGTGAACAGCGGGATCCGCGTCTCGGCCCAGAGCCGGTGGCCCAGCAGGAACGGGGAGTTCGCGGCCATCGCCAGCTGCACCCCGGCCACCGCCTGCGCGGCGTTCCAGTGCGCGCCGAGGGCGTCGGGCGCGAGCTGCAGGTGCAGCTGCAGCGACGTGCACGCGGCCTCGGCGGCGACCGAGGGGACGTCCATCCGCAGGTGCTCCGTGCCGTCGGGAGCGGCGATGTCGAGGTGGAAGGGCCGCCCCCGGGCCTCGGTCAGACGCGAGTCGAGCAGGGTGTACCGCGGATCGTCGGTGAGCCGCGAGGAGTCGAGGTGGCGGGCCTCGAGGGTCGGGAGGATGCCGATGGTCACCGCCCGCACGCCCACCCGGCGCGCCGAGGCCTCGGCGCCCGCCACCGCGGTGCGGATGTCCTCCTCGAGCACGCCCTCGGCGGCCTCGGACAGTTTCCTCGGCGGCAGGTTGAGCTCGAGGTTCCAGCTCCCGAGCTCCGAGGTCAGGTCCTCGGAGTCGGACGACTCCAGCACGGCCTCGTTCCGCAGGGCCGGGCGCATCTCCGTGTCGACGAGGGCCACCTCCAGCTCGACGCCCGTGCTGGGTTCCTCCCCCGCCAGGCGTCCCTCGGCGACCATCCGCCGGAGGGCCGTCAGGCACCGGTCCAGGCGCTCGCGGAAGCGGGCCTGGTCGATGAGGGACGGCCCGTCCGGGACGTGGTCGGAGCGGGCGGGTTCCATGCGTCTCCCGGGTCGTTCGCGGCCGGCGTGGTGTCGCCGGCCTGGCGGGGACCCATACCCGACCGACGCCGCGGCTAAGACCCGAGACGGGAGCCGGGGTCTCTGGTCCACTGGGCGGGTGCCCCCGACGGTCGAGGATCTCGAGGCGCTGCGGATCCCGCTCGGCGCCTACTGCTACCGCCTCCTGGGGTCGTCCGCGGACACCGACGACGCCGTCCAGGAGGCGATCGTGCGGGCCCACCTGCAGCGCGAGCGGTTCGACCCGGCGCGCGGCGGCCTCCGGGCCTGGGTCTTCCGCATCGCCACGAACATCTGCCTGGACATCCTCCGCGGGGCCCGCCGCCGGGCCCTGTGCGTCGACCTCGGCCCGGCCGCCGTCCCCGGCGCCGACCTCGGCAGCCCGCTGCGGCCGGAGAACTTCGTCGAGCCCATGCCGGACGCCCGGCTCGTCGCGGCCCGCGACCCGGGAGAGGTCGCGGTGGAGCGGGAGAGCGTGCGCCTCGCCGTCGTCGCGGCCCTCCAGTACCTCCCGCCCCGGCAGCGGGCGACGCTGGTCCTGCGCGACGTCCTCGGCTTCTCCGCCGCGGAGACCGCGGGTGTCCTCGGGGCGAGCACCGCCGCGGTGACCAGCGCCCTGCAGCGGGCCCGCGAGACCATGGACCGGCACCGCCGGGACCCGACCGACGCCCTCGCCCCCGGCGACCCCGCCCAGCGCGAACTCCTCGAGCGCTACGTGGCGGCCTTCGAGGCGCACGACCCGGTGCGGCTCGTCGCCCTGCTCCGCGAGGACGCCCGGACGTCGATGCCGCCGTTCCGGTGGTGGATCGAGGGCGGGTCGGTCATCGCCCGGCTCGTCGCGGCCGGCGGGTGCGAGGGCGCCCGGCTCGCCCCGACCGCCGTCAACGGACAGCCGGGGTTCGGGCAGTACCGGCCCGACGACGACGGCGTGCTGCGGCCCTTCGCGATCGTCCTCGTCGAGCCCCGTGACGGCCGGATCGCCCACCTGACGACGTTCCTCGGGACGGGCGGGCGCTTCGGGGAGTTCGGGCTCCCCGAGGTCCTCCCCCGCGCGACCGATGAGTTGGCGGCGGCCGGGACGTAGGAGGCGGGACACCCCTGCCGACGAGGAGACCCCCGTGCCCCGACAGCTCGACCCCTCCGACCCTCTCGCCCGCGAGACCGCCGCCGAGCGGGAACGCCTGGCTAACCTCTACGCCGGGCTCTCCCCCGAGCAGTGGGCGGCGCCCTCGTTGTGCGCGGGCTGGCGGGTCCGCGAGGTCCTCGCCCACGTCACGATGCCCTACCGCCACTCCACGTGGCGGGTGCTGCGCGGCATCGCGGCGGCCCGTGGCGACTTCAACCGCTTCGCCGACCGCGTCGCGCGCCAGGACACCGCCCGGCTCTCCGACGACGAGCTCCTCGCCGCCCTGCGCGACAACGTCCGGCACCCGTGGCTGCCGCCGGGCGGCGGGCAGGCCGGCGCCCTGAGCCACGACGTCATCCACGGCCTCGACGTCACCGAGGCCCTCGGCCTCGACCGCGTCCCCGCCGACCGGGTGCGGCACGTCCTGGAGTCGGCCGGGCCCAAGGCCCTCGCCTACTTCGGCACCGACCTCACCGGACTCCGGCTCGTCGCCACCGACACGGAGATCGTCCTCGGACCGGGACCGGAGGTCGTCGAGCTGCCGGCGGTCGACCTCCTGCTGCGGGTCACCGGTCGCGTGCCGGTGGCGCCCCGTACCGGCTGAGAACGGCGACGGCGCGGGGCCCCGGTCGGTCACCGGACGGACTGGAACACCCGCGCCGGCGCCCCCGGCAGGGCCCGCGCCCGCTGCATGGTCACCAGCCCCTGGGCGCCCAGGCTCACCCCGACGAAGAGCAGGATGCTCGACGCGTCCACCGCACCGGCCGAGGGCGCGACCACCCCGGCGAGCAGGTCGAGCCCGACGTGCACCCCGATCCCGACGACCCACAACGCGGCGGTCCCCCAGTGGCCCCGGGTGAGCACCCGCCCGTCCTGCACCCACAGCGACACGGTCGCGGCCCGCAGCAGACCGGTCGCGGCACCGACCACCAGCCCGACGACGAGCAGCGCCCAGCCCGCCGCCGACACGGGGTGCGACCCCGCCGCCGAGACCACCTCCACCAGCCCGATCACGCCGAGCACCGCCGCGATCCGCACCCGGCGCGACGTGAACTCCCGCGTCCGCAGCTGGTTCCACAGGACCCACGCGATCACCGCGATCCCGACGACCGCCTGCACCGACCCGCTCATGTCCCGCTCCCTTCGTTGCCGATGCTCACGAGCGTCGTCCGCGGAGGGCCCGTGGCACGTCCACCCGCAGGTGGAGACGGGGTGGAGAACGGGTGTGCGGGGCCGGGTGCGGGGCCACACTCGTCGCCGTGACCACCCTCGAGGCGCCCCCGCGGACGGAGCCGGCGCCGCGGCCCGCGCTGGCGACGGCGGGCGTCCCGGAGCCGGGGACGCCCCCGCGGCTCTACGCGCTGGCCCGCGCCGCCCGCCCGCTGCTGTGGCTCGGGATCGCCGCCGGCACCCTCTGGCCGCTCACCCTCGGCGCGGTCACGGCGGGCCTGCTGGTGCTCGCCGGGGCGGGCTGCGCGGTCGCCGCTGCCCGCGACCCCCGCATCCCCTCCCCCACCGGGGACGGCGACCGTTGGCGGACCGCGATGCTCGCGGCCTGCGCGGTCGCGGGGCTCGCCGCGACCGCGCTGGTCCCGGTCGGGGCGGCCTACGC
Source organism: Actinomycetospora atypica (assembly GCF_042653685.1). Classification (NCBI taxonomy): domain Bacteria; kingdom Bacillati; phylum Actinomycetota; class Actinomycetes; order Pseudonocardiales; family Pseudonocardiaceae; genus Actinomycetospora; species Actinomycetospora atypica. The sequence goes on from NZ_JBHSIV010000024.1 coordinate 79,917, forward strand.
CGCGGTGCTCGTCGCCGGCGGGCTCGTGGGGCGCGTCGTCCTCGACGCCCGCCTGATCCGGGGGTTCGCGGCGTTCGCCGGGGCCGCGCTGTCGGTCGTGTTCGCGCTCGCCGTCGGCTCGTCGTGGGGCCTGCTGCTCGGGCTCGCCGTGCCCGTCCTCGCCTCCCGCTCGCTCGACCGGGCCCGGCTGCACCGCGAGCACACCCGCGTCGTCGCGCTGCTCGCCGAGCGCGACGCCCTGCGCGAGGCCGAGCTCGCCGGCGCGGCCGCCCAGGAGCGGGCCCGCATCGCGCGCGACCTGCACGACGTCCTCGCCCACTCCCTCTCCGGGCTCTCCCTGCACCTGCAGGCGATCCGGGCGGTGCTCGTGAAGCGGGACGCCCCCGACGACCCGGTCCTCGCCTCCGTCGACCGCGCCGCCGACCTCGCCCGTGCCGGGCTCGCCGAGGCCAAGGAGGCCGTCGCCGCGCTGCGCTCCACCCCCGCGCCCACCGCCGCCGACCTGCGGGCCCTCGCCGACCGGCACGACGCGACGCTGCAGGTCACGGGCGATCCCGACGAGGCCGCGCCCGCGGTCCGGGAGGCCCTCTTCGCCACGGTCCGCGAGGCCCTGACGAACGCCGGGCGCCACGCCCCGGGGGCTCCGGTGAGGGTGACCGTCGCGGCCGGGCCGGAGGCCGTGGAGGCGACGGTGACGAACCCGGCCGGCACCGGGACGTCGTCGGGAACGGGCGGCGGGCACGGGCTCGCGGGGCTGCGCGAACGCGCGGCGCTGGTCGGCGGCACGCTCGAGGCGGGTCCCGACGACGAGGGGTGGCGGGTGGCCCTGCGGGTGCCACTCGGCACACTGCCGACGTGATCCGGATCGTGCTCGCCGACGACCAGGCGGTCGTCCGGGACGGGCTCTCGATGCTGCTCGGCGCCGCCGACGACCTGGACGTGGTCGCGACCGCGCCCGACGGCACGGCGGCGGTCGAGGCGGTCCTGGCCGCCGCCCCCGACGTGGCGCTGGTCGACCTGCGGATGCCCGGGCTCGACGGCGCGCAGGTCACCGAGGCCGTGCGCCGGCAGGCCCCCGACGTGCGGGTCCTCGTCCTCACCACCTACGCCGACGACGACGCCGTGCTCCCGGCCCTGCGCGCGGGCGCCGCCGGTTACCTGACGAAGGACACGACCGGCGAGGCGCTGTGCGCCGCGATCCGCACGGTCGCTGCAGGCGGTTCGGTGCTCGACGCCGCGGTGCAGGCCCGGCTCGTGGCCCTGGCCGGCACCCCGACCCCGCGCCCGGAGATTCCCGAGGGGCTCACCGCGCGCGAGGTCGACACCCTGCGCCTCGTGGCCGAGGGCCTGTCGAACCAGCAGGTGGCGTCGCGGCTATTCGTCAGCGAGGCGACCGTGAAGACCCACGTGAACCACCTGATCTCCAAGCTCGCGGTCGACGGCCGGCCGGCGCTCGTGGCCTGGGCGTGGCGGCACGGCGTCACCGGCTGACCGCAACGGGCCTCGTCGTCGTGGTGTTCTCCCGGGCATGACCGACCTGCACGCGGCCCTCGTCGAGGACCTCGACACCGGCTTCGCGTGCCTCGTCCGTACCCACGAGCGCCTGCTGCTCGGCACCGCGCTGCGCCTGACGAGCCACCGGGCGGCCGCCGAGGACCTCGCCGCCGAGGCGTTCCTGCGGGCCTTCCGCGCCCTGCGCGACTACGACGCGGCGCGCATCGAGGCCCTCGACCTGCGGGCCTGGCTCGTCACCGTGCTGCTCAACGAGCACCGCAACCAGATCCGCACCGCCACCCGCCGCCCCGCGACGGCCGGGGCCCCCGTCCCCGACCGCGCCGCCCGCGACCCCGGTCCGGAGGAGCTCGCCGCCCGCGCCGACCCGGCGCTCGCCGACGCCCTCGCGGCCCTGCCCGCCGTCCAGCGCGACGCCGTGGTGCTGCGCCACGTCGCCGACCTCGACGTCCCGGCCGTCGCCGCCGCCCTCGGCGTCGCCGAGGGCACCGCCCGCTCGCACGTCTCCCGCGGCCTCGCCCGGCTGCGGACCCTCCTCGCCGACAGGACCCCGTCATGAGCGACCCGCTGCTCGACCGCCTCGCCGCCCCCGACCCCGGGGCCGTGTCCCTCGACGTCGTCGACACCGTCACGACGACCGCCGGCCCCCTCGGCGACGTGCTCGTCGCCTCGTCCTCGGCCGGGGTCACGTTCCTGCGCCCGGCCGACGACGCCGGGTTCCGCGACGAGTACCGGCGCCGGGTCGGGCGCCCGCTGGTGCCCGCCGACCGGCCGGCCCCGCCGGTGACCGCCCGCACCGCGGTCGACCTGCGGGCCTGCTCGCCCTTCGAGCGCGACGTCCTCCGGGCCACCGCCTCGATCCCGGCGGGGCAGGTGCGGCCCTACGGGTGGGTCGCGCGGGAGGTCGGACGCCCGGCCGCGGTGCGCGCGGTGGGGACCGTGCTCGCCCGCAACCCGGTGCCGCTGATCGTGCCGTGCCACCGCGTGACGAAGGCCGACGGCTCGCTGGGGCGCTACATGTTCGGCGAGGCCGCGAAGGCGCGGGTGCTGGCGGCCGAGGGTCTCGACCTCGACCGGCTCGAGCGGTTCGTCTCCACCGGGGTGGTGCTGATCGCTAGCGACACCACCGGCATCGCGTGCCTGCCCTCGTGCCACCACGCGCGGCGCATCACCGACGCCCACCGGGTGCCGTTCCGGTCGGCCGCGAAGGCGCGCGAGGCCGGGTACCGGGGCTGCCTGGTGTGCCGTCCAGGCCTGTGAGCGCCTACAACGTCTGGCCACCGTCGATCGTGATCGTCTGGCCGGTGATCGCCTTCGAGGTGACCAGCCCGACGACGGCCGCGGCCACGTCCTCCACGGTGGTCTCGCGCCCGACGATCGCGTTCGACGCGAGCTGCCGGCCCTGCTCCTCCTTGCCCGCCCACCACCGCGTGATCACCAGACCGGGCCACACCTCGTTGACGCGCACCGGGGCGAGCCCGTTCGCCAGGGCCCGGGTGAGCCCGGAGAGCGCCGCCTTGCTGACCACGTAGGGGACCGACGAGCCGCGCCCGGAGGCGACCGAGGCGCTCCCGACGTTGACCACGCAGCCGTCGTCGGCCGTCTTGAGGTCGTCGGCGACCGCCCGGGCGCAGTGCCAGGCCGAGAGGGTGTTGAGCCGGAAGAGCCGCTCGAAGATCTCGTCGGTGGCGGACTCCAGGTCGTCGAGCGCGATGTGCTCCGTGCCGCCCGCGTTGTTGACCAGCACGGTGACCGGACCGAGCGCGTCGCGGACCTCCGCCGCCATCGCCCGCACCGAGTCGTCGTCGGTGACGTCGGCCCGGAACGCCTCCGCCCGCCCGCCGGCGTCGCGGATCGCGGCCACGGTGTCGCCCGCGTCGTCGGCCGAGCGGCTGTAGACCACGGCCACCGGGTGCCCGAGCCGCGCCAGCGCCTCCGAGATCGCCCGTCCGATGCCCGTCCCGCCGCCCGTGACCAACGCCGTCATGGCCGATGATGATCGCGTGTCGGTCACCATCCGGGAAGCCCGCCCCGACGACGTGGACGCCCTCGTCCGGTTCGTCCACGAGCTCGCGGCCTACGAGCGCGAGCCCGAGTCGTGCCACCTCACGGCCGCCCAGCTGCACACCGCCCTGTTCGGCGACTCCCCCGCCGTCTTCGCCGCGGTGGCGACCGTCGACGACGAGGTCGCGGCCATGGCCCTGTGGTTCGTCACCTTCTCCACCTGGACCGGGGTGCACGGCATCCACCTCGAGGACCTCTACGTCTCCCCCGCCCACCGCCGCCACGGGCTCGCCCGGGCCCTGCTCGCCGACCTCGCGCGCACCTGCCTCGACCGCGGCTGGTCGCGGCTGGAGTGGGCGGTCCTCGACTGGAACACCCCGGCGCTCGACTTCTACGCGACGCTCTCCTCGGTCCCGACGGCCGGCTGGACCACCCACCGCGTGGACGGCGACGCGCTCCGGGCCCTGGCGACCTGACCCCGCCGACCTGACCCGGCGGCCGGACGCGCAGCGTGACTGGACCGGGTGAGGTCCACCACCGCGCAGTCGGCGCAACATGAGCGGAATCCGTAACCGTCCCGTGCCCCGCGGCCGATGTCAGGTCACGCGCGGATCACGGCGCCGTCCCCGCCGGGAACGGACCGATCCGCACCCCCCACCGGAACGGTTCCCTTCTCCATGCGCATGTTCTACCGGCTCGTCGCCGACTGCTACGACATCGCGGCGGAGGCCGTGGCGGCGGTCGGTATCGTCCTGCGGCGGGCAGGACGGCCTCGCGTGCGGCGCAACGTGCGGGGCCGACCGGCCTGACACCCCCGAGCGAACGGAGGGGCCGCCGCCGGTTGCAGCGCGTGAATACCGGCAGGTGGCCCGTTCGGGTGGTGCAATGGGCACCGTCGGTCGGAGGGAGACCTGTCGTGAACGGTGTCGTACTCGGGGTCGTGATCGCCGCGGTGGTGGTGATCGTCCTCGGAATCGTGTTCCTGCTGGTGGCGCGCCAGCGCGCCCGGTCCACCACCGCGGGGCTCCGGAGCCGGTTCGGCGAGGAGTACGACCGCGTGGTCTCCGAGTACGGGACGCGGGGCGGGGAGAAGGAGCTGCGCGCCCGGCTCGAGCGCCGCGAGGCCCTCGAGCTGCGCGACCTCGGCGCCGACGAGCGCGACCGCTACTCGAAGGCCTGGGAGACGGCGCAGTCGACGTTCGTCGAGAACCCCTCCACCGGCCTGCGCGACGCCGACCTCCTCGTCCAGCAGGTGATGCGCGACCGCGGCTACCCCTCGGAGCGCTTCGAGGAGCGGGAGAAGCTCGTGTCCGTCGACTACCCCGACCTGGTGGAGCACTTCCGCTCCGCGCACGGGGTCGCGGTGGCCGACGAGCAGGGCGAGCAGCCGCTCGAGGAGCGCCGCCAGGCGATGGTCGACCACCGCTACCTGTTCGACGCGCTGCTCTCGGGCGGCGACGCGCAACGGACCCGGCGGCTGTGACCCGGCCGTTCACCAACGACCGCGGGCCCGACGACGAGGCGCCGTGGGGTCGCGTGGTGCTCGGTGAGCGGTACGAGCTGATCGAGCTCCTCGGGACCGGCGGCATGGCCGAGGTGCACCGGGCCCGCGACCGCGACCTCGGGCGGACCGTCGCGGTGAAGCTCCTCCCCTCCGACCGCCGCGACGACGACACCGACGCGCGCCGGCTGCGCGAGGAGGCCCGCTCCGCCGCGGTGCTGAGCCACCCGCACGTGATCGCGGTGCACGACGTCGGGACCTCGCCGCACGGCGTGTACGTGGTGATGGAGCTGATCGACGGCCGGACGTGGGCCGACGAGCTCCGCGAGAAGGGCGGTGCGTCGCTCCTCGAGTCGGTGCGGATCGGGGCGGCGATCGCCTCCGCACTCGCCCACGCGCACGCCCACGGGATCGTCCACCGCGACGTGAACCCCGGCAACGTCATGCTCCTCGGCGACGGCACGCCGAAGCTCATGGACTTCGGGATCGCCAAGACCGACGACGTCGGCGGGCTCACCGAGACCGGCCGGGTCGTCGGCACCGCCGCCTACATGTCCCCCGAGCAGGTCCGCGGGGAGACCCTCGACGGCCGCTCCGACGTCTACTCGCTGGGCTGCACCCTCTACGAGGTGCTGACCGGCGTCCCACCGTTCCGCGGTGTGGGCTCGGCCGACGTGGCCTCGGCCAGGCTGCGCGAGCCCCCGATGCCGCTGCGCCGGGTCCGGGCGACGATCCCGGTGCCCCTCGAGGACGCGGTGCTCCGGGCGATGTCGCTCGACCCGCGCGACCGGCCCGACGCCGCCGCCCTGTCCGAGACCCTCGACGAGCTCGGCGACCGGTACGCCGTCCCGTCGCCCGCGGAGGCCGCGACCGAGGTCGTCGACGCACGGCCGGCGGGCGAGGCCCCGGGCGCCTCCGCCACCGGCACGACGACGAGCCTGTCCCCCGCGCTGGACACGCCGACCCGGGGCACGGGCATGCGCCGCGCCGGGATGGCGCTGCTGGTCGTCGGGGCCCTCGCCCTGATCGCCGCCGTGGTGCTGCTGCTCGTCCTCGGCTGAGTACCCGGTCAGGCGCGCAGGGAGCGGACCGCCCCGATCGTCGTCGGGACCAGCATGACGAGGCCGGAGCCGAACCCGGCGACGAAGGCCGCGACCGGTTGGGCGTCGAGCCCGCCGACGATCCCGACGACGCCGCCCGCCACCGCGAGCACCACCATCGCCGTGCCGAGCCCCGCGAAGACCCGCCCCGCGACCGGCCACCACCGGACGAACGCGAGGAAGTGCGCGCCGACGACGAGGACGACCCACGGCACGGTCAGCTGCGGCGCGGTCCGGCCGAGCACCGCGACGCCGACGACGAGCGCGAGCACCTCGATCGTCACGATCACGCGGTAGGACCGCGTCATCGGGAACCCGCCCGCACTCCCGGTCCCCCGCCGGCCCCGTGCCCAGGCCACGACGATCGTCACGGCGGCCGCGACGGCGAGGACCGAGACGAGGAGGTGCCCGGCCGCGCCGAGCAGGCCCGCGTTGAGGACGACGAACAGGGTGCCGGCCACGGCGCCGATCAGGTCGCCGACGTCGAGGGTGCGGGCCGCCACGGCGGCGACCCTAACCGGCCCTGGCGAAGACGACGGTGTTGTCCCGATAGTTGCGCGCCGCCGCGTCGAACGAGCCGCTGCACGTGATCAGCCGCAGCTCGGGGCCGGTGGTCCCGGCGTAGACCTCGCCGGTGGGGAACGCGTCCTTGGGGAACGAGCGCGTGGCGTAGACGGTGAACGGGACGACGAGGCCGTCGGCGCGGGTCACGGCGACGGTGTCGCCGGGGGCGAGCGCCCCGAGCCGGAAGAAGACCGACGGCCCGTTCTCCGCCGAGTCGATGTGCCCGACGATCACCGACGGGCCCTGCTGCCCCGGGGTCACCGAGTACCGGTACCAGGCCGCGAGGTCGTACAGCGGGCCCTTGGCCGGGACCTCCATGGTGCGGTCGGGGTTCAGTCCCACGGAGGCGACGGACGAGTCGACGCCGATCCGCGGCACGACGATGCGGGCGGGCGGGGACGGCGGCGGCCCGGCCGCGGTGGTGGCCGGAGCGCCGGTGAGCCGGGCGTCGGTGCCCGACGACGCCGGGACCGGGAGCGTGCCGGCGTCGCGCTCCGGCGGGGGCGAGCGCTGCAGCGTCACCGCCACCACGAGCACGGCGATCCCGACGACCGCGAGGACGGCCGCGAGCACGACGAGCAGGCGACGGCGCGGCGGGGGGCCGGACGACGCCGGCACCGGGGTGTCGGCGTCGTCCGGGTCCACGGTCGTCCTCAGTCCTGGGTGCGGCGGCGACGGGTCGCGGCGACCGCGACCCCACCGGCCGCGACCAGCGCGACGCCGCCGAGGCCGAACAGCTCGGGGTGCTCGACGCCCGCGGTGCTGCCCGCGCCGGTCTGCACGCCACCCGAGGGGGTCTGGCTCGGCGCGCCGCCGGTGCCGCCCGACCCGGAGCCCGAGCCACTGCCCGAGCCCGAGCCGCTGCCGGAACCCGAGCCGGCGCCGTTGCCCGCGCCGTCGGAGGCCCCACCGGTGCCCGGGGCGCCGCCCTGGGTGCCCGACTCGGCGTTGCCGCCCGACTCACCGTTGGTGGCGCCGCCCGCGGCACCTCCCGCAGCCCCGCCGGCGGCGCCACCCTCGGCTCCGGGCTGTCCCGGGGCACCCGGCTGACCGGGTGCCGGCTGACCGTGCCCGGGCTGACCCGGCTGGCCGCCCTGCATCGGCAGGTTCGACGGCAGCGCCGTCGTCGACCCGGCGGGCGCGGTCGGCGGGCCCGCCGGGGCGGCCGGCCCGCTCGAGCAGGCGCCCAGGGCGCCGATGGACAGGGCGGCCGCGGCGACGGCCATCCCGGCGCGCCGCGTGGTCGTTCGCGTCATGTGGTCTCCTCGATCTCGGACGGATCACGATTCGAGGAGTCCATACCCGGTTCGCCCGGTCCGACCCGGGATCGCGCCACCCTTTCCGCCCGAAGGCGTCAACCTCAGGCGGGTGAGCGCTCCCCCGCCTCGACGGCCACGTCGAGCACGTTGCCCTCGGGCGGCAGCGGGCAGGTGGCGAACGCGGTGAAGGCGCAGGGCAGGTTGACCGTGCGGTTCAGGTCGACCGTGACCGTCCCGTCGGGCTCCGGGTCGGCCGTGCGCAGGATGCGCCCGCCGCCGTAGGTGCTGACGCCGCTGGTGGCGTCGCGGAAGTGCAGCGAGAGCCCGTCGGGCTTGCCCGCGAGCGCGACGAGCCGGTGCTCGGTGCCGTCGAGCTCGAAGGTCACCGTCCCCACGGCGGTCGGGAAGTGCTGCAGTCCGTCGACGACCGCGCCGACCGTGATCCGCTGCGGCTCGGCGTAGGGCTCGAACCGCCCGGCCAGCACCCAGCGCCCGTCGACCGGGAACGTCGGGACCCCGGTGAAGGTCTGCCGCGTGGCCGCCTCGGGGTCGCGGACCCGCAGCGCGTAGGCGTTCGTGCGCCGCGCGAGCTCCACCACCTTCTCCCCGACGGTGACGAGCACCCCGGGCGCCCCGTCGACCGGGGTCACGCTGCGGGTGCCGTCGACCGTCGTGCCCTCGACCTCGACGCCGTCGGCGGCCGCCGCGGTGATCTCGACCGTGCCGTCGCCGGGCGCGCTCCACGTCCCGGGGAGGCCGTCGATCGTCCGCGGGGTCGCCTCGAGCCACTCCAGCGCCGTGAGCGCGAGCCAGCCGTGGGGCTCGCGCAGCGTCGCCTCGCGCTCGTCGTGCCAGCGCTGCCAGTCGGTCCGCAGGTCCACCGTCGCCGTCATACCGATCCCAACCCCGGGGCCTTCCCGACGATTCCGTTCAGGCCCTAGCCCAAGGTGAACGGGTCCCGGGTCCCGCCGGTCAGCTCGACCCACACCGACTTGGTCTCCAGGTACGGATCGAGCCCCGCGTGCCCGTTCTCGCGCCCGAGGCCCGACATCTTGTAGCCGCCGAACGGCACGCTCGGCGCCACCGCGCGGTAGGCGTTGATCCACACCGTGCCCGCCCGGATGCGCGCGGCGATCCGGTGACCGCGGTGGATGTCCTTGGTCCAGACCGCGCCGGCCAGGCCGTACGGGGTGTCGTTGGCGAGCTTCACCGCCTCGTCCTCGTCGGTGAACGTCACCGCGGCGAGCACCGGACCGAAGACCTCCTCGCGGAAGACCGTGTCGGTCGGCTTCACGCTCAGCACGGTCGGCCGGACGAAGTAGCCGCCCAGGCTGTCCTCGGCCGCGCCGCCGTACTCGACCGTCGCGCCCTCCTCCTTCGCGGTGGAGAGGTAGCCGAGCACCTTCTCGTACTGCGGCCCGTTCGCCACCGGCCCCATCTCGGTGTCCTCGCCGAAGGGGTCGCCCAGCACGATCTGCGACGCGCGCTCGGCGACGAGCCGGACGAGCTCGTCGTGCACGTCGGCGTGGACGATCAGCCGGGAGCCCGCCATGCAGGTCTGGCCGGTCGCGGCAAAGACCCCCGCGACGAGGCCGTTGGCGGCGGCCTGCAGGTCGGCGTCGGGGAACACGACCTGCGGGGACTTGCCGCCGAGCTCGAGGGTGACGGGGTTGAGGTTGTCCATCGCGGCGTGGCCGACCTTGATGCCGGTGGCCGTCGAGCCGGTGAAGGCGACCTTGTCGACCCCGGGGTGCGCGGCGAGGTGGCCGCCGACCTCCCCGCGGGCGGTGGTGACGACGTTGACCACGCCCGCCGGGATGCCGGCCTGCTCGATGAGCTCGGCGAACCCCAGGGTCGATCCCGGAGCGTGCTCGGAGGGCTTCACGACGACGGTGCAGCCGGCCGCGAGGGCGGGCGCGACCTTCCAGCTCATCAGCAGCAGCGGGGAGTTCCACGGCGTGATGCAGGCGACGACCCCGACGGGCTCGCGGCGCGTGTAGACGAGGTAGTTCGGGTTCGGCACCGGGGGCTGCGTGCCCTCGATCGCCGTCGCGAGCCCCGCGTAGTAGTGGTACCAGCCGCCGAGGGCGTTGAGCTGGCCGAGCATCTCCCGGTAGAGCTTCCCGGAGTCGTTCACCTCGAGCCGCGCCAGGCGCTCGGCGTTCTGCGTGATCAGGTCGCCGAGGCGGCGCAGGCACGCGGCCCGGCCGAACGGCGTCATCGCGCCCCACTCGCCGTCGAAGGCGGCGCGGGCCGCGGCGACGGCGGCGTCGATGTCGTCGGTGTCCCCGTCGGGGATCACCGCCCACGACTGCCCGGTGTAGGGGTTCTCCGACTCGAAGGTCTTCCCCGAGATCGCGCCGACGGGCTTGCCGCCGATCAGCATCTGCAGCTGTTCGAGGTCGCTCACGAGGGTCCTCCCGCGTGGTGGGTCGCTGGCGCGCCCACTCTGCCAGGGCTCTGCTCCACACGAACGTCATCGCCCGACGCGCGGTTATTGCAAGCGCTTACTAAGGTCCCGCCGCGAGTCCCCGGACGTACGCGTCGGGAGGGGCCGTCGAAGGAGGGCTCCATGGCAGGACCGGTGACCGACACCAGCAGCGCCGACAGCTACGACGCGGGCCTGTCCCACGAGGACGAGGGCTACCAGAAGGGCCTCAAGCCGCGGCAGGTCCAGATGATCGCGATCGGCGGGGCGATCGGCACCGGGCTGTTCCTGGGGGCCGGCGGGCGGCTCGCGAGCGCCGGGCCGGGACTGTTCCTCGTCTACGCGTTCTGCGGCGTGTTCGTCTTCCTGATCCTGCGCGCGCTCGGCGAGCTGGTGCTGCACCGGCCTTCGTCGGGATCGTTCGTCTCCTACGCCCGTGAGTTCTACGGCGAGAAGGCCGCCTACGTCGCGGGGTGGCTGTACTTCCTCAACTGGGCGATGACCTCGATCGTCGACACCACCGCCATCGCGACCTACATGCACTACTGGGGCGCGTTCCAGGCGATCCCGCAGTGGACGATCGCCCTGGTCGCGCTGCTGATCGTCCTGACGATGAACCTCATCTCGGTCAAGCTCTTCGGCGAGATCGAGTTCTGGGCCGCGATCATCAAGGTGGTCGCGCTGGTGGCGTTCCTGGTGATCGGCACCGTGTTCCTGGCCGGGCGCTTCGACGTCGAGGGCCGCCCCACCGGCTTCGGCATGGTGGGCGACTCCGGAGGCCTGTTCCCCTCGGGGATCCTGCCCCTGGTCATCGTCATCAGCGGCGTCGTGTTCGCGTACGCCGCGGTGGAGCTGGTGGGCACGGCGGCCGGGGAGACCGAGAACCCGGAGAAGATCATGCCGCGAGCCATCAACTCGGTGGTCTTCCGGATCGCGGTCTTCTACGTCGGGTCGCTCGTACTGCTCGCCCTGCTGCTGCCCTACACGCTCTACTCGAAGTCCGAGAGCCCGTTCGTCACGTTCTTCGCCCACATCGGCGTGAGCGGCTCCGGCACCGTCATGAACCTCGTCGTGCTCACCGCGGCACTCTCCAGCCTCAACGCCGGGCTCTACTCCACGGGCCGCATCCTGCGCTCGATGGCGATGAACGGGAGCGCGCCGTCGTTCACCGCGCGAATGACGGGCAACGGCGTCCCGTGGGGCGGCATCGTCCTGACCTCCTGCATCACGCTGCTCGGGGTCGGGCTCAACGCGCTGAACCCGGGCGAGGCCTTCGAGATCGTCCTGAACATGGCCTCGCTCGGGGTCATCGCCTCCTGGGCGACGATCGTGCTCTGCCAGATCAAGCTCTATGCGTGGTGGAAGCAGGGACGGGTGCACCGGCCCGCGTTCCGGATGCCCGGCGCCCCGTGGTCGGGATGGCTGACCCTCGCGTTCCTGCTCGCCGTCCTGGTGCTGACCGGGTTCGACTACCCCATCGGCACCTACACGCTGGCGACGATCGTGGTGATCGTCCCGGCGCTCGTCGTCGGGTGGTTCCTGTGCCGGGAGAAGATCCGGCTGGCCGCTCTGGAGCGCAACGCGATCACGGGCAGGTACCCGGTGGTCGCCGAGCGACCCGACCGCGACGACGACTAGGGGAGCCGCGCACCGCGGTCGGCCCTTGACGTATCTATCGGCGATAGGCAAACTGCCTATCGCCGATAGGTGCGTGAGAGGGGGTTTCCGTGGTGGTCAGCAAGGTCGCGCAGCGTCGAGAGGTCAAGATCGCCTCGATCGTCGACGCGGCCTGGGCTCTGGCGCGTGAGCGCGGCATCCAGCTGGTCTCGCTGCGGGACCTGGCCCGGGAGGTCGGCATGCGGCAGCCCTCGCTGTACGCCTACTTCGACTCCAAGGACGCCCTCTACGACGCGATGTTCGCCGACGGCAACCGGCAGCTGCTGGCGACGCTCGACGCGATCGACCGACCCGCCGACCCGCGGGCGGCGCTGAAGGCCTACCTCGGTGCCTTCGCCGACTTCGCCGTCGCGGACCCGGCGCGCAACTCCCTGCTCTTCCGCCGGGTGATCCCCGGCTTCGAGCCGAGTGCCGAGTCCTACGCCGTGGCCCGGGAAGCGCTCGGCCGCGTCCTCGGCGTGATGAACGCGGCCGGCGTGACCGACGGCGGCGACATCGACTGCCTCGTCGCGATCACCGCCGGCCTGATCGAGGCCCAGCTGAGCAACGATCCGGGCGGGGACCGCTGGCTCCGCCACCTCGACCGCATGATCGATCTCCTGGTCGACGACGCCACGGAAGGGACGACCCGATGACGACCACGAGTTCCAGCGGATTCACCCGCATCACCCGCGGGGAGGCCCGCGTCCTCGCGTCGGCCGAGTTCGAGAGGTTCGCGGCCCTCGCCGCCTCGCTGACCCCGGAGGAGCGGACCACCGACACCGACTGCGTCGGCTGGACCGTCCGCACGATGGTCCTCCATGTCCTCGGCTCCGCCGATGCGCAGGCATCGCCGTCGGTCTTCCTGCACCAGCTGCGCCACGGGCTCCCGCTCAACAAGGAGATCGACTCCCACCACTGGGTCGACGGCCTCAACGAGCTGCAGGTCCGCGAGCGGGCCGGACTCGGCGACGACGAGGTGGTCGCGCAGCTCCGGGCGGTCGGCGAGAAGGCGGTCAGGGGCCGGTTCGGCACACCCCTGCCCCTGCGCTACGTCCCGGTCCCGTTCGGCGACCCGATCGGCTGGAAGCCGGTGAACTACCTGCTCGAGGTGGGCTTCACCCGCGACGTCTGGGCCCACCGCATCGACGTCCACGCCGCGATCGGCCGACCCATGGAGCTGACCCGCGACCACGACGGACGCCTGGTCGCCGACATCGTGCGGGAGTGGGCGGAGCTCCACGGAGAAGCGTTCGACCTGCACCTGACCGGGGTCGCGGGCGGCACCTTCAGCCAGGGCGCGGGCGGCGAGCACGTCGAGATGGACGCGCTCGACTTCGTCCGCACCCTCTCCGGACGACTCTCCGGCGATGGCGTCATGCGCCACCCGCTGCCGCTCTAGACCCGATCCTCCACCGGAAGGAAGACATCGTGACCTCCACGACCACCGGCCCTGCCGTCGAGCAGGACCTCCGGGTGCTCGCCCGACGTTTCATCGACGACGTCATCAACGCCCAGGACCTGGACGGAGCCCTGGTCGAGATGGTCGCCGAGGACTTCGTCGAGCTGAACCCGCTGCCCGGCCAGGGGCCCGGCCGCGCCGGCCTGGCCGATGTCCTCCGCATGATGTTCGACGGCTTCCCCGACCTCCACTGGACGCTCCACGACACCCTCGTCGAGGGCGACCGGGTGCTGAGCTTCTCCACCTGGACCGGCACGCACCGAGGCGAGTTCCTGGGCATCCCGGCGACCGGACGCACCGCCACGGTCGAGGCGTGGACGATCGACCGCTACCGCGACGGGATCTTCGTCGAGAGTCGCATCATCATGGACGTCGCCGGACTCCTCGGCCAGCTCGGCGTCCTGGGGAACTAGAGGGCCGTGCGCACCGCGTAGAGCTCGGGGAAGAAGGTGAGCTCGAGGGCCCGGCGCAGGAACCCGGCACCGCTCGAGCCACCGGTCCCCCGGCGGAAGCCGATGGTGCGCTCGACGGTCTTGAGGTGGCGGAAGCGCCAGAACTGCATGTTCTCCTCGAGGTCGACGAGCTCCTCGCAGGCCTCGTAGACGTCCCAGTACCGCGCGGGGTCGGCGTAGATCCCGCGGAACACCTCGACGAGGCCCTCGTTCTCGACGTGCGCCTTCGTCACGTCCCGCTCCAGGAGCTCCACCGGCACGGGGTGCCCGCGCCGGGCCAGGAACCGGAGGAACTCGTCGTACAGGCTGGGGCGCTCGAGCGCCCCGCTCAGGAGCGTCGTCGCGGAGGCGTCCTCGGCGAACAGGTCGAGCATCGCGGCGTTCTTGTTGCCGAGCAGGAACTCGAGCGCCCGGTACTGGTAGCTCTGGAAGCCCGACGAGGTCCCGAGGAAGCTCCGGAACTCCCCGTACTCGCTCGGCGTCAGCGTGGCGAGCACCGACCACTGCTCGATCAGCTGGTGCTGCACGTGCTTCACACGAGCAAGCCGCTTGAGCGACCGGGCGAGCTCGTCGGCGGCGAGGTCGTCGCACGCCGAGGTGAGCTCGTGGAGCGCGAGCTTGAGCCACAGCTCCGAGGTCTGGTGCTGGATGACGAACAGCAGCTCGTCGTGGTGGTCGCTGCGCGGCTGCTGGGCGGTCAGGAGCTCGTCGAGGTGCAGGTAGCCGCCGTAGGACAGGTTCTCGGTGAAGTCCCGGACGATGCCCGGTTCCAGCGGGCGGGTGTTGTCGCCGGTCATCGGTAGTCGCCGGTCATCGGGGCAGCTCCTCGCCACAGCGCGGACAGGTCCCGGACGAGGGTTCGTCCGGATCGGGCATGGCACCGCACGCCGGGCACAGCAGATGGGCCCAGCAGACCGGGTCGCCGCCCTCGTCTTCGGCGCTCATGGGTCCATCGTGCCTGCCACACTTCCTCGACGCGTCACGACGAGGAGGTCGGTGCCCGTGCGCCTGGAGACCCTGCTCCCGCTCGGCAAGGTCGATCCCGGGCTCCGCGCCCCGGCGACCCCGCTCGACCTCGGCGCGGTCGCCGAGACCGCCCGCTTCCTCGAGGGGATCGGCTACGGCGGGCTCGCGGTCGAGGAGACCAAGGACGACCCGTTCGTCGTGCTCGCCCTCGCCGCCGCGGCGACCACCACCCTGCGCACGACGACCGCCGTCGCCATCGCCTTCCCCCGCAGCCCCACGGTGATGGCGCTGCAGGCCTGGACGCAGCAGAAGCTCTCCGGCGGCCGGTTCACGCTGGGCCTGGGCACGCAGGTGCGGGGGCACGTCCGGCGGCGCTACGGGATGGAGTGGCACCCGCCGGCCCCGTGGATGCGCGAGTACGTGCAGGCCATGCGCGCGGTCTGGGACACCTGGCAGCACGGCACCCCGCTGGCGCACTCGGGCGAGCGGTACCAGCTCGACCTCATGGTGCCGCTGTTCGACGCCGGGCCGATCGAGCACCCCGACGTCCCGGTGCAGCTCGCCGCGGTGAACACGAACATGTGCGCGGTGGCGGGCGAGGTCGCCGACGGGGTCCGCCCCCACCCGGTGTGCACCCCGAGCTACATCGCCGAGGTCATGCTCCCCGCCGTGCGCCGGGGCGCCGCCCGCTCGGGCCGCCCGCTCGACGACTTCCGCGTGTGCATGAAGCCGCTGGTCGCCTCCGCGCGGACCGGGGCCGAGCTGGAGCGCAAGGTCGAGGACGCCCGGGCCCGGATCGCCTTCTACGCCTCCACCCCCGGCTACCGCGCCGCCTTCGACCACCTCGGCCTCTCCGACCTCGCCTCCGAGGCCAAGGAGCTCTCGAAGGCCCAGCGGTGGGAGGAGCTGCCCGCGATGATCGACGACGAGACGCTGCACCGGTTCGTCGTGATCGGCACGCACGACGAGATCGGCGAGCGGCTCCTCGAGCGCTACGCCGGGGTGGTCACCGACGTCGAGTTCTCGATCGCCGTCGCCGACGACACCGACCGTGCCGCGCTCGCCGACCTCGCCGCCGTGGTGCAGGGTGCCGACGACTCGGCCGCCCGCGCCGAGATCGCGACGGGAAGGCAGGCCACCGATGTCCGATGAGGTCCACGTCGAGACCGCCGACGCGGTCACCGTCATCACGATCGACCGGCCGAAGGCGCTCAACGCGCTCAACGCGGCCGTGGCCGCCGGCCTGGGCGCCGCACTGCAGGCGGCCGACGACGACGAGGCGGTGCGGGCGATCGTCGTGACGGGCACCGGGCGGGCGTTCAGCGCGGGTGCCGACCTCAAGGCGGTCGCGGCGGGCGAGTCGCTGCTCGACCCCGACCACCCCGAGTGGGGCTTCGGCGGGTTCGCCCGGCACCCGATCGCCACGCCGACGATCGCCGCGGTCAACGGGCTCGCGTTCGGCGGCGGCCTCGAGCTGATGCTCTCGTGCGACCTCGCGGTGGTCGACGAGGAGGCGAAGCTCGGCCTGCCCGAGGTGACGCGGGGCCTCGTCGCGGGCGCCGGCGGCCTCATCCGCCTCCCGCAGCTCGTCCCGCGGGCCGTCGCGCTGGAGATCGCGATGACGGGCGCGCCGATCAGCGCCGCGCGGGCCTACGAGCTGGGCCTGGTCAACCGGGTCGCGCCCGCCGGGACCGCCCTCGACGTCGCCCGCTCCCTCGCGGCGACGATCGCGGCGAACGCGCCGGTGGCGGTCCGGGAGTCCAAGGCGCTCATGGGGCGCGCCGCCCACGCCGACGAGCTCGGCGACGACGTCTGGGCCGACAACACCCGCGTGATGATGACCGTGTTCTCCAGCGAGGACGCGAAGGAGGGCCCGCGGGCGTTCGCCGAGAAGCGCACCCCGCAGTGGCGGGGTCGCTGAGTAGTCACCCCGTGCCCGCGGCGCCGGGTGGCGGTGAGGATCGGCGTCATGTCCGTGGTGCTGTCGCTGAGCGCGTTCGCGATGATCGTCCTCGGTGGGCTGTTCTCGGTGGCGGCCCTGATCCCGTTCGCGATGGCGAACGACGACCCCGCCTGCGGTCCGCTCGTCCGGAACGGCCTGCTGCAGCTCCCCGCCTACGTGGGGCTGTGGGTATGGCTGGTCCTCGGGGTGCGGCGGGCGCTGCGGGCGGCGCACGAGGTCTCTCCCGGCGGCGGGGCGCTCGCCTGGCTCGTCTACGCCGGAGGCGTGGTGGTCACGATGGCGGCGTTCTTCGCCCTGGCGAAGATCGACCTGGTGATCGCGGAGCGGCGGCGGGGGAACCGTTAGCGTCGCGGTCGTGCCGTCCTTCTCCGCGTCGCGGGCCCTCGCGGAGACCCTGCTGGCCGACCGGCTCCCCGAGCACTGGCGCCACACGCAGGCCGCGGCCCGCGAGGCTCTGCGCCTGGCCGACCTGCCGGGCGTCGACCGCGAGCCGCTGATCCAGGCCGCCGTCCTGCTCGACGTCGGCCGCTCCCCCGTCGCCGCCCGCACTGGCTTCCCGCCGCTCGACGGCGCCCGCTTCCTCCGCGTGCGGGGCTACGACCGGCGGGTCCAGGCCCTCGTGGCCCACCAGCTGGCGTCGGGGGTGGAGGCCGAGGAGCGCGGGATCGACCTCGGGGGTCTCGAGGACGAGGCGACCCCGACCCGCGACACCCTCTGGTGGTGCGTGCTCGTCGCCGACCTCGCGGCGGCACCCCTGGTGGCCGGCCCCGACGGCCGGGAGGACTTCGGGGGCCGCCGCCGGGACGCCACGCGTGGCGCCGTCTCCCGGACCCGCGAGCTGCTCGGCGGCCTCACCCGCCCCTAGTCGCACGACCGTTCTCGTTCCGGCCGTGACTGTCGGACCTTCGAACTAGTATTCGAGTCATGACCG